>JAOACY010000008.1 GCA_026417615.1 Clostridia bacterium | reverse complement strand
CCTCACCCGCATCAATGTGACATCCTGTCACGTGATGCTCAAAATGCCATCCGTGGCATTTTGGCATCGGAATTACTGCAACTTCGGTGAGTGATTTATGCATCTTGCTTCAAGAAAAGCTGTTTTTGCAGTAGAATCAATAAATGACTTTCTGCGAACCAATCATAATTAGGTTACATGGAAAAGGCTATTTGGCAGAGGAGTTGAACGCCTTTGAGCAACCACTTTTCTAAAAATTCACGTAACATATACAGTTTTATCACGTCTTCTTACAGCCCCAATCTAAGGCTTTTGATTTCCTTGATCTCAAGGTCGATTTCCTTTTCAATCCTCAAGATGTCCGCTTTGATATCCTCTGCGGTCTCCTCCGCCTTGCTCTTGTTTCCATAGCGCTGGGGAGGATTGTTGTGGAAGTTGTTCCTGTGGGAATTATCTTTTTCCCTCATGTAATTATTTCGCTGAGGGTTATTTTCCCTTTCTCTTAAGGGTTTTTCCCTGTTATCTCTCTCCCTGCCGTCTCTATTGTCTTTATTCCTGTTTTCAGGCTCCCTTGCTTCCGGTGCCGCTTTATTCAAGCCCTGCTCTCCGAAACTCTTCCTTTCCCCATTTTGCTGGTTATTGTGGTAGCCGCCTTTATTGTTCTTCCTGTAATACTCATTTTTGTTTACCATGCTCTGCCCCCTGTGCTTCCTTCATTTTTACCGTTTTTATACATAGCCGAAAATCCCCCGTACCATTACTTCTCCTGAGACAACTTCCCTTCTTTTCCCGTCGCTGCAGTCAACCACAAGCTTCCCGTCAGGAGTGACATCCCTTGCAACACCTGTATGCTCACATCCTTTTATTGTAAGCCTGACTTCTTTTCCCAGCGTAGCGGAAGCCTTCTTCCATTCCTTTATGATCTCATCCGTTCTTTCTTCACGAATTTTATAATAAACACCCTCCAGCTCAGCAAGAATATTTTTTATAATTTCGCTTCTACTGAGCTTTTCGGGACAAATTATGCTTTTATCCTTTTTATAATGCTTATTTAGGTATATCTTAAGCGAGGTGGCTGAATTTCTTATTTCCTCTCCGAAATCATCTTCTTCATGGCTTACATTTATTCCGATGCCTAGAACGATGAAATTAATCCTGTCAGCCTCCGAACTCATTTCCGCCAGTATTCCGCAAAGCTTTTTCCCCTCAAGCACAATGTCGTTGGGCCATTTAATGGAAACGCTTACTCCTGTAGCTCTCCTTATGGCATTTGCAACAGCTGTTGAGGCAGCAAGAGTTATTATCTGAATATCCTCAGGCGGAATGGCTGGCCGAAGAACCACGGACATCCAGATTCCCTTTTTATCGGCCGAATCCCATGACCTTCCCAGTCTGCCTTTGCCGGAAAGCTGCCTGTCGGCGACAATTACGGTACCTTCCGGGCAACCCTCATAAGCAACCTTTTTTGCATATGTATTAGTTGAATCTATTTCACTGAAAAACTCAACCCTGTTTCCGATAAATTCAGTTTGCAAGCCGTAAGATATCTCGTGGGAATTTAGAATATCCACAGGCACAGCAAGCCTGTAGCCTTTTTTGGATGAAGCTTCTATGCAATAGCCTTCCTCTTTGAGCTGCCTGATATGCTTCCATACAGCTGTCCGCGAAACTCCCAGTTCCTCGCTTAAAGCCTCTCCTGAAATGTAGGAGCCGGTATCGCTCTTTAGTTTCTCAAGAATTTCCCTTTTCACTTGTATTCCCATACGTCCGGTATCCTTATTGTGGTTACGCTTCCTGACTGCTTGTCTGTAAAAACTGCAATCCGGTTCCGGTTATCTTCTATTTTATCAACTTTTCCGATTTCTGCAAGCCTGCAGTAAAAAAAGTAAAGCAGACAGTGGTTGAAATCATCATGTTCTTCCTTATAAGCTTCGATTATGTTGTTTATATACAGCTCCTCGGAATTGTCAAAAAGCACAGGTGAATCAAGCCTCTTATCAAGAGGGCTTATATGCCCTGCGATAACCGTACTGGTCACAAGGCATTCCGGCAGCCTGTAGGAACCAAACCTGTAATCCTTGACAGGTATAATGGATTTTTCGTAAAGCTCCATCACCTGCGGGTAGTTGTGACCTGCTACGAAGAGAGCTTTATCCGCTGCATAGCAATAGTTTGGCGACAGCTCAAGCTTTACGCACTTGTATTCACTTGACCTGTACTTTTCCAAATCGTCCTTGGGGTTCAAAAGGGCAGACAAGCACTTCTTTAAATCACCGCCTATTCTTACTTCCTTGTCAAACCAGTCTGAAAGCTTCAAGCCGCAGTCGATTACATTGTCAGCATGCTGAACAGGCAAATAGTAATAAACCTCAACCATGATACCTTACCCCCGCAATGATTAATTATACCAGAAGAGCATATAAAATCAAACCTGCTTTAAACTTCCATTATCATATATGTAGCAAAAATTATTACATGATGGGAAAAGTGATTGTTCAAAGGCGTTTCGATAGCAAGCTCCGTTTCATTATGTCGAAAAGGTCTTCAGAACAGACATTTCTGATATTGTAGGACGGGCCCTTTTGCTTTATGGCAAGAGACGCATAAAGCTTGATTTCATCCTCTGAATAGTCTCTCTTTATAAATGCCAGCCTGTCCATAATATCTCCAAATTCTTCTGTGTCCTTTATTCCCAGCAATTTAAAAATATTATCTATCTTTTCCTTTGCATATTCATAATTAAACAAAAGATACTCTTTCATGAATACTCCGTTAGCTCTGCCATGCGGAACTGATTTAAAGTATGTAAGGCTGTAGCCCAGGCTGTGCACCAGAGTGGTTCCCGTATGGGAAATTACCATTCCGCCAAGCATGGAAGCGTGAAGCAGCTTTTCCCGCACAGAAAAATCAATTTTTCCTTCCAGCAGAGGCTCTATACACTGTCCGAAAAGCGAAACAGCCTCTACTGCCAAAACATCGCTTACCGGTGTGCTCCTTTTGCTAAGGTAACCTTCCACGGCATGTGAAAAGGCGTCAACGGCAGTATCCACTGTAGTATCATAACTCATGCTTTCTGTATATCTTGCATCCAGAAACGCCACCCTGGGGAAAAGCTCCTCGCTCCCGAAGCTCATTTTTGTGCGGAGATCCTTTCGGGTCAGTATAGAGTAAGGGGTGACTTCGCTGCCTGTGCCTGCTGTCGTTGGTATCGCTATTATTGGCAGCGGTTTTTTCTTGAAGGATCCGCTGTATAATTCAACAGGCTCTATTTCATTCACAGCCAGAACAGCAACGGCCTTTGCGGCGTCAAGCGGAGAACCTCCGCCTATTCCGATTATGCAGTCGGCTCTGAACCTGGAAGCCAGGCAGCCTGCATCTGCTACATTTTCCAGAGTCGGGTTGTTTTCCACGTTATCATAAATTTCATAGGCTATCCCTGCTTCCTCGAGGATTCCTGCCACGTCCTTAAGAGCGCCGCTGGCTCTGGCAGAATTTCTTCCGCATACTATAAAAGCCCTCTTGCCCAGCTTTTCAAGCTCCTGCCTGCTAGCAAACACACAGTTTTTGCCAAATATAACTTTTGTGCCAATATAAAACCTGTACTCCATAAAGCACCTCTAATATATGTTCTGCCAAATTCATTATAATATATTTTCCATGCCAATAAAATTATTTATTTGATTTTAACACAATATGTTATAATGTTTTAGGGATTTAAATATCTTGCAAAGCTTATTACGCAGAAAGTGTGATTAATATGGATAAGAAAATCGGCATAATAGACTTAGGCTCCAATTCCGTAAGGCTGGTTATTTTCGAGATAAGGTCCAACGGCTCCTTCAAGCTGGTTGATGATATAAGTGATACTGTAAGGCTTAGCGAGAACATGATAAACGGCAACTGTCTTAATGATTTTGCCATGCGGAAAGCAATCAAAACCATTAAGCTGTTTAAAAAGCTGTGCTCGGACAGCAACATTCCTCCAAAAAGCATCATTCCTGTTGCAACCGCCGCTGTAAGGAAGGCAGAGAACCGCGACTATTTTTTAAAGCACCTTAAGGCCTCAACCGGCTTATCCTTCAGGCTTCTTTCAGGGGACGAAGAGGCTTTGTATGTCTATAATGCCGTCATCCATACCCTTGATTTGACTGAAGGTATAATTGTTGATATAGGAGGAGGAAGCACTGAGATAATAAAATTCAAGGATAAGAGCATTATCAACTATACCAGCATACCAATAGGTGCGGTGGTAGCTACCGAAGAATTCCTTGAGAAGGACAGCATACCTCCCGAAAAGCTCGAAGCTCTGGAAGGGTTCATAAAGGGAGAGCTCCTTAAGCTTGATTGGCTTGCAGGCGAAAGCAGCAAGCTTGTCATAGGCTTGGGTGGCACCGTAAGAAACCTGGCAAAAATACACAGGAGGATGGTGAATTACCCGCTGGAAATGACCCATAACTACCAAATGCCTATAACCGATCTGATTGCCATATATTCCAACCTGAAGACCCTTGACCTCGAAGCGCGGAAAAAGGTCAGAGGCATCTCGGCAAAAAGGGCTGATATTATAGTAGGCGGTCTGGCAATTTTGAAAGTGCTTGCCTGCTTTGCAGGAGCTGAGCGCATGATTGTAAGCGGAAACGGTCTTAGAGAAGGGGTGCTTTTTGAGTACTTGGCACAGGGGAAGCGCCCAAGAAAATTCACCGATGTGCTCAACTACAGTCTGGATAACTATATGGATTACTATGGAATAAACAGAGACCACGCAGAGCATGTGTGCGGCATTGCATTGTCGCTCTTTGACCAGCTGAAGCCCTTGCACAAGCTGGGAAATGAAGAGCGGAAGCTGCTTAGAGTTGCTGCGCTTTTGCATGATATCGGCATATCAGTGGATTATTACAACCATCATAACCATTCATTTTATATAATACTCAACTCAAGGCTTAACGGGCTTACCCAGAGGGAAATATTGCTGACCGCTGCAATAGCAGCCTCACATAGCAAGGATAAATATAAGGATGACTGGGAAAAGCGGTATAGGGATATGCTTGAGCCTAATGATATTAAAATGTACAAGAAGCTTGCCATGCTCCTTAGGATTGCCGAGTGCCTTGACAGAAGCGAGACAGGCATCGTAAAATCTGTGGAGTGTCAGCTTGCCTCAGGCATCGCAAGGATAAAGACCTTTTGCAGAAACGATGCGGAATTGGAGATTAGCCTTGCGAACGAGAACAGCGAAGCCTTTAAGAAGCTGTTTAATAAAAGCCTGGTTGTAACCTGAAATAATTATACTAAATTTTACTAATTCATCGTTGCCCGGAGGCTTTTGAAATGCCGATAAATGACTGCAGCCGCAAGAAGGTGTTGTCCCTGGCCAGAAAATACCGCTATGAACGCAAACATGCCTTAAAAGTGGAGAAAATAGCATTTCTGATTTTTGATGCTCTCAAGCATTCATATAATCTGACCTGCGACGACAAGCTGCTGTTGAGCCACGCCTGCCTTCTTCATGATATAGGGTACTATATCGGCGGAAGGAAGCATAACAAGCACAGCAAATATTTAATAGAAATGGATGAGTCCATGGACTTTTATCCTGAAAAAAACAGGCATCTATTATCGCTCATAGCCTATAACCACAGAAAAAAAGAACACATGGACACCTATCTTCTGCCTGATGGCGATAAAGAACTTGTGTTGAAGCTAAGCGCTATTTTACGTGTCGCAGACGCTCTTGACTATACAAGAGAGGATACAAAGATTAAAAATGCAGCAGTTAACGATTCGACACTGCGGCTAAAAGCAAGCAAAGCATGCCCTGACAAGCTTCTTGATAGGCTCAATCAGAAAAAAAAGCTCTTTTTGGAGCTTTTCGGGATAGATATAATCATATTATCGCAATAAAAAGAGGATGCTCATATGCTCATCACTTCAGCAGGTATTGATATGCCGTCCATTTCATTTTTCAGCCTGGCGATCAAATCAACAAGAGGCTCAAATTCTTCATAAAACGCAATCACAAGGTCTCCCGGCTGAGCATCAAGAATTGCCGTTTCAAGTGCTTTCTCTTCGCTTAGGATTATCTGGACGTTGTCTTTTTTAATTCCGCCTGCAAGGGCCGCATGCATTAAGATCTCCGCAACCTCTCCGGCTTTTCTCCCTCTTGTGTCTCTGTCCTCTTTGATATATATTTTATCAAACGTGCGTCCGCACAGTTCTCCAACCTGCTTTATATTTCTGTCCAAACGGTCTCCCGGCATGCCTATTACACCTACCAGCCTGTCTGCGTTCATCTTTTTAATAAAGTCAGCCACCGCTCTGTAGCCGGCTATATTGTGACTATAGTCAAGCATTACCTTGAAGCTGCCCATATCGAATATGTTAAACCTGCCGGGATTTGTTTCTATGTCCGGTTTGAAGGTGGCAAGCCCTGCCCTTATATCCTCCGTGGGTATGCCAAGAGCATACAGAGCAGAGGCCGCAGCCAGGGAATTCTCAATATTGCATTGTACAATGCCGTTAAAGGTTATAGGTATTTTATCTATATCAATTAGTTCCCTGGCATTATTGCCGTCAGCAATGAAAATTGACCCGTTATGTATATAAAGTGCCTTCCCCCCGGATGAAATATGCTTCAAAACCATAGGGTTGTCATCCTTTGAGGAGAACAGCATTATTTTACCGGACGCTCTTTTGAGAAGATATTCCGTCATTGTGTCATCCGCATTTAACACTGAATATCCCTCAGGCTTAACCGCTTCAATTACAAGGGCTTTTACGAAGGCCAGGTCTTCCAGCGAATTGAGATCATCGACACCTATATGGTCGTCGCTTATATTTGTTATTACGCCTACATCAGCAAGGTCATATCCAAGACCTTTTCTTACAATGCCTCCTCTGGCGGTTTCAAGCACGGCCACCTCGACTTCCTTATTGGAAAGTACCATTCTGGCGCATACAGGCCCCGTGTTATCACCCTTCAATAAGCATTTGCTTCCAACAAACACGCCGCTGGTACAGGTCATCCCGGTTTTCTTTCCCATGAGAGAAATGGTATGGGCCACAAGCCTTGCAGTTGTTGTCTTACCGTTAGTACCTGTAATTGAAACAATCGGAATCGAAAAGGGCTTGCCCTTTGGAAACAGCATGTCTATTATATCTGCCGCAACATTGTTTTTTTCACCCTCGGCAGGATACAGGTGCATCCTGAGCCCTGGAGCTGCGTTTACCTCAATTACGGCTCCATTGTCTTCCGTCATGGGCGTTGAAATATCCTCCATTGTTATATCAATCCCCGCGATATCAAGGCTCAGCGCTTTTGCTGCCTTAACAGCCAGCTCTGAGTTATAGGGATGGATTTCTCCCGTACAGCTCCTTGCTGTGCCGCCGGTACTTAGATTTGCATTGTCTCTTAGAACTATCACCTTACCCTCGGGAGGGATATGGTTTTCGTTTAAGCCTTGGCAAGCCAGAACCCTTAAGGCCGCTTCATCAAGCTTTATCCTTGTAAGGGGCTTTTCATGCCCCTCTCCCCTCAGCGGGCTGCTATTTTCAATATCCACCAGCTGTCTTATGCTGTGAATGCCGTCCCCCGCAACAGCAGGCGGGCGTCTCTCCGATACAGCAGAGACCTTGTCTCCTACAACCAGCACTCTGTAATCCCTGCCTCTTATAAACTTTTCAACAATCACCGCATTGCTGAATTTCATTGCTTCCCTAAAAGCTGCCCTTACCATAGCCTCGCCTGTTATATTCAGTGTTACTCCCTTTCCCTGATTACTGTCATAAGGCTTTACAACAACAGGATATCCTATGCTTTCAGCCGCCGCAACCGCTGTATCCTCGGTATATGCCATGTCACCAAGCGGAACCGGTATGCCTAAGCTATCCAGGATCTCCTTTGTCAGCTGCTTGTTTCCGGCAATATCCACTGAAATGCAGCTTGCTCCGTCTGTCAGTGAAGCTTCAACCAATCTGCTGTTTTTCCCGTACCCAAGCTGAAGGATGCTGTCGTTACCCAGACGGCAGACGGGTATGCCTCTTCGTTTTGCTTCATCGTAAATAGCTTTTGTGCTCGGCCCAAGCTCTGAGCGTACCGCTTCCGTTCTCAGCCTGGACATTACGGCTTCCGAATCAATTTCTTTTCCGGAGGCTATCGCGGATACAATTTCAATTGCAGCTTTGCCGCATTCTATTGCGCATCTCTCATTTATAAATTCATAAATTATATTATATATAGAAGGCTCTTTGACAATCCTTGTCTTTCCAAAGCGTGCGTCATACCCTAAAAGACTTTGGAGTTCCAACGCCAAATGCTCGGCAACATGCCCGATATAGGTGCCCTCCCTCAGCCTCTCGTCAAACCCTCCTTCATACCCCAGCGAACAACAATGTCTGCCTATCCCCGGAAACATGCTCAAAAGACGCTCGTTGAAATTCTTAATGCCGGAAGTAGGCCTGTCGCAGAATTCATCAAAATCCACAACCATTTTAATTACGGGCTTGTGGCTGAATATATTTCTGCCGTTAAAGCTTTTTATACTTAAAATATGCAAACTTGTATCCTCCTGCCTGGTCAATGCTTCAAGACTTTCCTGCTTTTCATGTCAAACCCGTACCCATCGGGCAATACATGAATAGTTACGCCGCTAATAGCAAGAATCTCATCAGGCTTGAGCTCTGAAACATTTGAGCTTGTAATTGATTTGCCGTCTATCACCGTAACCGCATTTGATCCTATGACTTCAAAATGTGCATCCGGATAGACCCTTACGGAAGTATCCTCATCTATTCCTATCCCAAGCATATATGGATTTTGGGCAACTCCGCAAAGCAGGCGCCCAAGTCTTCCTCTCTGGTCAAAATGCTGGTCGATAATAACCTCCTCCAGAAGTCCGATGCCGGGGGCCATCTTAAGAGTGCACTTTCTGGCGGCATCGTTGCTGTTTCCGTCCACTATCATCGTACCGCTCATTACAGAAGCTCCGGCACTCGTACCCACTATCGCCACCCCTTTTGAATATACCTCATGCAGGGCAGAGTAAACCCTCGTCCCGCCAATAATGCTCGATATCCTCAGCTGGTCGCCGCCGGTGAAGAACACCCCGGTTGAATTGAGGATTTTCTGACTGTTTTCGGGACTTTCCGCTTCATATCTGGTATCAATTTTCAACACCTCGATATTCTTTACACCAAGTCTTTCAAATACATTCCTGTATTCCTGCCCGACTTCCTCAGGACGCTGTGTGGCTGTAGTCACAACCGCCACACGTGCATCCTCCCCGCCAAAAAGCGCTGCAGCAGCCTTCAATATCTCACTCTCACCATACTTGTCTTCCGCCCCTCCTATGATAAGAAGATTGCCTTTTACTTTTTCACCCATTTATACTTTCTCCTGCATGCATATAAATGTGATTCTCCTGCTCAGCATACGACCTATCTTCCAAAAATCTGACTTCCGTAGTGTGTAATATAGTTCAGAAAAACTTCGCTCATAATCAAGCCGATACCCATAAATATTATGCTGCTTACAATCAAAGCAAGGCCTGACCTGCTGCCGTTTTTTGCCGAAACTATTCCAAATATCACTCCAGCCAAACCGAAAGCAAATGGATAGATAAACAGAGAAAGTATGGCGCATATCCAGCCCAATATCATAAGCAGTGCGTTATTCCTTGGCAAAGCTCTTGAATTGTTCATATTATTATCCACAGTATCACCTCTTACCTGTAGTATTGTCAGGTTTTAATTTTCATATACTCCCTTCATAACGATATTGCCATTCCTGATGAAAATTTTACCTTTAATTATCAGCCACTCTATGGCAAGGCTTTGTCTGTCCAGCACAAGTATATCCGCATCGCTCCCCGCTTTCAACGCACCCTTTGCAGGGTATAAGCCAAGAATTTTGGCAACATTTGACGTAACCATTTTAAGCGCACTCTCAATTGGAATTGCTTTATGAGCTATACACTGTCTTATCTCCTCATAAAGCTGCATTACCCTGCCAACGCCCGGTTTATTCCCATCCTGTGAGGGTATGCTGCCGTTACCATCAGAGGATACAGTAATCCTGTCCACATTTACGCCTGCCCGCAGCAACCGTTCAACAGCATCTGGCACACTGAGGCCCTTTCCCGTTTTTTCTCCCGAGGTCAGGTCTATATTCCCTCCGCTTTTTGCATACTCTGTGGCCTGCCCGAAAACATGCAGGTTCCTGTTCAGATGTGTCGGCACAAATATCTCCATCGGGAATTCTGAGTCCTTCAGCATTTCAACCAAGGGCAGAATGCCCTGTTTTCCGTCTCCGACATGAATATGCATTACTCCGGCCTTTCCGCCAACCATAGCTCCCACCTTTGCTTCCCATGCGAGTTCCTTCAGCATTTGAGCTGAAGGATGCACAGACCTGTAGTCCGATATTGCTACCTCTCCCACACCTATTACCTTGTCAATATTTGCAATATCTGAATTGACTTTGCCTGTAAGGGTAGAAGCAGGCACCTGGTAGCTGCCTGTATATATGTATGTGTTCAAGCCCTCGCTGTCAAGCGCTCGTGCTTTTGCAAGCAGGCCTGCAATGTTTCTGGTTATGCTGTCCATACCCAGGACACCAACAACAGTTGTGACTCCCGCAGAAATTATTTGCCCCAGCATAATCTCCGGCACCCTGCTTGACGGTCCATTCTCTCCGCCTCCGCCTGCAATATGCACGTGCTGGTCAATAAATCCGGGGCAGACAACCTTGCCCGTGCAATTTATAACTTCAGTTTCTATAAAATCACAGATGGGAATGCTTTCTTCTATCTTGCAAATTTTATCGCCCGCAATAAAAACATCCTTGCAGCCTAGTCTTTCAGGGGCAAAGCATTCCCCTGCCTTTAGAAGTATAAACACTTAGAACCTCCGGTTGATTATTGTTTTATTATATTTTTCCTCAGATTGTTAATAAAATTCAAGAGGATTTTTAAGAAAAATGTCGAATTATGTTTACTGTATATGCAGGAATAAATATATTATGTTGAAAAAAGTGATTGTTCTAAAGTATTTCAATCATTTTATAAATATTTAATTTAATAATTATTAAAGGATGATAACCATGCTGCAAAGTTTAGGCACACTGACCGCCAAGCAAAAAAAGGTATATTCAGCAATAGAAACTTACATCAAGCAAAACTCCATCCCTCCCACTGTAAGGGAAATCGGAGAAATGATCGGGGAGAAAACCCCAGGAGCCGTTCAGGGAATACTTAACCGTCTTGAACAAAAGGGTGTTATAAAAAGAGAGGTTGGAATGGCAAGATCAATAAGGCTGGTCTCGGAGGATTCTCTCTATGCCAGACCGGTTTATATACCGCAAATAAAAAAAATAAACAAACGAAACATACATGATTTATATAATATATACAACATAAACAAGTACCAGCCTGTATCTCCCGATCTTGTCAATCCAGAGGAGGACTGCTTTCTAATTGTTTGTCCCGATAACAGCCTTATGGAAAGCGGAATAAAATATGGAGACATGCTTATAATATCAAGAAAATGCGCGTTGAAGAACGGAGATGTTATTCTTGTCATGTACGACGGTCATGTGCTTCTCAGGAAACACTATCTAAGTAAGAATTCAGGGAGTGTCATTTTAAGGGCGGACAGCAATTTGCTTGGCAGGGAAGAATTTTATATGCATGAGCTGGATATAATCGGCAGGCTTGTTTGCAAATTTACCTCTTATTAATGTGATTCTGCCTCTGCAGGCAAATAGTTGAAAGTTTGCTTGCTTTAAGCAATCACCCATCGGCCCGCTTTGCTTTCACAGCTTCAGAAATATCGTTTCTCAGCTTTTCCAAAAGCTTTTCCTTTACCTTGCCGTCATCGGGGTATGTCACGCTGGCAGCTGCAAGCCCGAATCCGGAGTTCTTCTGCTTTAACATGGAGTGAGTATCAAAGGCGTTTCTAATCTTCTCCTCCACCTTCGAAACACCTTCCTTGTCTGCAAAGGGTAAAAGAATGATTAGCATGTCTTTTCCGTAATTAAACACCGAATCCGTTTCCCTGAGCTTAACGCTTATGACCTTTTGCATTGTGTTTATTATATCCTCTGTGCTGTTCAGGTTGGACTCCCTCTGAGAGGCAGGCACTATAGCTACCGCCATCAGCGAAAGAGCATGTTTTCCCCTTCTGGCTGATTTTACTTCTCTGGCAAGCATCTCCTCAAAGCTGAAAACAACTATATCTTCATCGTCATTCATGTTTCTGCCCTGTTCGAAGGGTATTCCCAGAACCCTGCACAATTTTTTTGCAGCAGAGTGTTCTTCGTAAGGCTTTGCAATATACTCACAGGCCCCGGATTCAATTGCTTTTATTACATACTTCCTGTCAGTAAATTTCGATACTATAACAATTGGAATATTTTTGTATGCTTCTTTGGATTTCATGCTGCGGATTGTCTCAAACTCTTTCATATCCATGGAGTTGACAGCCCATAAAATAGCGTTGATTTTTATCTTATTGTCTTGCAGAATATTTACGGCTTCAATCTCATCCTTAGCAGACAATATCTTTATCTTGTAGCCCTTCAGTATATCCGACAGTTCTATTTTCGCTGCTCCAAGCTCATCTACGCACAATAATCCAGCAACCATAGGAGACCTCCATATATATTTGTTGAGATAAATATAATTATATATCAGCGTACACATAAATCAATACAAAACATGACAATAAAAGCCCTGGCAACAGCACGCCAGAGCTTTTCGGACTTGCGTAACAAGCTGATTTATTTTATTTCTTCGCAGATGAGAGTGCCCATCTCCGCAGTACCTACAACCTGGCACCCAAAGGATGCGATGTCACCGGTCCTGTATCCCTTCTCCAGCACCCTTGCCACTGCAGCCTCTATATCCTTTGCCGCATCCTCCATGCCTAAGGAGTACCTCATCATCATAGCCGCCGAAAGAATTGTGGCTATTGGATTTGCCTTGTTCTGTCCGGCAATATCCGGTGCGGATCCATGTATGGGCTCATAAAGTCCTGCTTTTCCGCTGCCAAGGCTGGCAGACGGAAGCATCCCGATTGATCCGGTAATCATGGACGCCTCGTCAGAGAGTATATCACCAAACATATTTGTTGTGACTATAACGTCAAACTGCCTTGGGTTTCTCACAAGCTGCATCGCTGCATTATCCACATACATGTGGCTCAGCTCAACCTCAGGATACTCGGCGGAAAGCTTTATTACCACTTCCCTCCACAGCCTTGAGCTTTCAAGGACATTTGCCTTGTCAACGGACATAAGCTTCCTGCTTCTCTTCATGGCTGTCTCAAAGCCAAGCCTTGCTATTCTTTCAACCTCCAGCTCACTGTAGGTTTCGGTGTCAAAGGCTGCCTCACCCTTGTCGCAGGTCTTGACCCTTCCTCTTTCCCCGAAATACATCCCCCCGGTGAGCTCACGCACAACCATAATATCAACGCCGCCGCTGATTATTTCCTGCTTTAGGGGTGATGCATCCTTAAGCGCGTCATATATTACAGCCGGCCTCAGGTTGGCAAAGAGTCCAAGTCCCGCCCTTATTGCCAGAAGGCCTGCTTCCGGACGCTTATTACCCGGAAGCGTGTCCCATTTGGGCCCGCCCACAGCTCCAAGCATAACCGCATCGCACTTTTTGCAAAGCTCCAAGGTTTGCGACGGGAGAGGCTCTCCGGCTGCATCAATCGCACAGCCTCCTATTTTGGCTTCATGCAGCATAAAGCTGTTTCCGGTTTTCTCTTCTATTACCCTAATGACCTTTATTGCCTGCTCCATTACTTCCGGTCCGATTCCGTCACCGGGCAGTACAGCTATGTTAAATGTTGACATTGACAGTCTCCCTTCTGGTCTTTTTTTAATTATTTTTTATTTTGCCTGATATATCCGATAAGTCCGTCCGCAGCCATAATCTCCTGCATGAACCTTGGGAAGGGAACCCCTTTGTAAGTTTTGCTCTTTGTCACATTCGTTATGATGCCCGAATCAAAGTCTACCTTGACTTCATCTCCGTCAGAAATGTCCTCTGCAGCTTCAGGGCACTCCACAATAGGAAGGCCTATGTTGATGGCATTCCTGTAAAAAATGCGGGCGAAAGTCTCCGCTATAACGCAGGAAATACCTGACGCCTTGATGGCAATAGGCGCATGCTCCCTTGACGAACCGCAGCCAAAATTCTTTCCCGCCACCATTATATCGCCTTTGCAGACCTTGTTCACAAAATCCTTGTCAATGTCCTCCATGCAGTATTTTGCAAGCTCCTCCGGGTCCGAGGTATTAAGATACCTTGCAGGTATTATTACATCCGTATCTACATTGTCGCCATATTTAATGGCTTTTCCGTGTGCGTTCATCATATTTCTCAAACCTCCTCAGGTGAAGCTATTCTTCCCGCTATCGCAGACGCTGCGGCAATTGCTGGGCTGGCAAGATAAACCTCGCTCTCGGGATGCCCCATCCTGCCCACGAAATTCCTATTGGTTGTGGCAACCGCCCTTTCACCCTTTGCCAGTATGCCCATGTGTCCTCCGAGACAAGGCCCGCAGGTAGGGGTGCTCACTGCGGCGCCCGCATCGATGAATATGTCAAAGAGCCCTTCGCTCATAGACTGCTTCCATATCTTTTGCGTTGCAGGGATAATAATGCACCTTACATCAGGGTGCACCTTCCTGCCCTTCAGTATTTCTGCCGCAACCCTCATATCCTCTATTCTTCCGTTTGTGCAGGAGCCTATTATAACCTGGTCGATTTTCACCTCTCCAACATTATCAATGGTCCTTGTGTTTGACGGAAGGTGTGGAAATGCAACTGTTGGCTTCACGCAAGCCAAGTCAATCTCATAAATTGCAGCGTACTCGGCATCCTCGTCAGCCTTGAAAATCCTGTATTCTTTGGTGGAATGCTCCTTGACATACTGCAGTGTCTTTTCATCAACCTCGAATATTCCGTTCTTTCCGCCTGCCTCAATTGCCATATTGGCCATGGCGAACCTGTCGTCCATTGAAAGGTTGGCAACTCCCTCGCCCACAAATTCCATGGACTTGTAGAGCGCGCCATCCACTCCGATCATGCCGATTATGTGAAGAATCACATCTTTCCCGCTGACCCACTTTCCCGGCTTCCCCTTCAGAACGAATTTAATAGCCTCAGGAACCTTGAACCACGCTTCACCGGTAGCCATTCCAGCCGCCATATCCGTGCTGCCTATGCCGGTTGAAAACGCCCCTAGAGCCCCGTAGGTGCACGTGTGCGAGTCGGCCCCGATTACAACATCCCCCGGGACTACAAGCCCCTTCTCGGGCAGCAGCGCATGCTCCACTCCCATTTGACCTATTTCGAAATAGTTTACTATGCCCATTTCTTTGGCAAATTCCCTGATGAATTTTACCTGCTCCGCAGATTTGATATCCTTATTCGGAGTGAAATGGTCGGGTACTATCGCAATCTTTTCTTTATCGAAAACCTTGTCCATTCCTATCTTTCTGAATTCCTTAACAGCCACCGGCGTAGTTATGTCGTTTCCAAGAACCATATCAAGCCTTGCCTTTATCAGCTCTCCTGCCTTTACAGACGGCAAGCCCGCATGGTCGGCAAGAATCTTCTGCGTCATGGTCATTCCCATGTAAATCTTCCTCCTGTTGCATGAAATAAAGTTATTATATGAAATTATAAAGGTTGGTATGAAAAAGTTCTTCCTGTTAATTGCTGAATATAGGATGTGTTTTTAATGTTTCTTGTTGTCAGCGGCTCCCGGATTCTTCCTGTACTGCAGCGGGGTCATTTTTGTGTATTTCTTGAATATCTCGTTGAATCTCTGCTGGTTGGAAAAACCTACGTTTAGGGCAATTGTGCTGATTTTTGTGTCGGTTTCCGTAAGCAGCTCCTTGGCTCTCTCAATCCTGACCTTGAGAAGATAGTTTATGGGGCTTATTCCCGTCTCATCCTTGAAGGCTCTGGTAAAGTAGCTCGGGCTTAAGAAAACAAACCTGGCGATGTCACCCAAGGATATGTCACGTTCAAAGTTATTGTTGATGTAGTTGATAGAAATGTGGATTAGCTCCTTAAGCTTGGGGCTTTTGTATTTTATGCTGTTTTCCCACTCCATCTTGAGAGCTCTGGAGATAAAGACAAAAAGCTCCAGAACCATAAGCCTGTTTAAAAATTCACTGCCTATTTCCGTGCTTTCACGCTCCTTGAGGATTCTGTTCAGCAGGTTTATGATTTCATTCTTCTGGCTGACCTTCAGCGATATAAAGGCACCTGTTTCCTTGCTGTTTACGAAATTGAGAAAATCCTCCAGGGAAACCTCGGAAAACTCCGAATTCATCTGGCTTGTGAAGCCAAAGTTCAACACTATGAATTCACAGCCGGCTTCAGATTTTACAGAAAATTTATGGGGCTGGTTCGGCTTTATTATTATTATATCGTTTGGCCCTATGGGAACAGGCTGTCCGGCAATTTCAAAGACTGCGTTGCCCTTTTTGACGTAAACCATCTCGAAAACCTCATGCCTGTTCGGCTCCATGGACCAGGAGGTATCATGGAACCTTTCTATTGTTTTTACTATTACCGGCAGATAGCTTGAGGAATTTAAAAGGCTTTCCCACGCCTTGGGGCTTACTTCGGCGTCCATCAGTCCCACCACCTTCGCTGCTTTTTATTATTAATTATATCCGCAAAAGCACTTTTAATCAATAATTTGGGGTTCTTTTAAATATCTATATATGACTCTACTGCAAGAACAGCTTTTCGCAGCAGAGTCATATATGTTATAATAACTAGCTGTGTTTGTACTGCAATAAAAAGCATGGTTCTGAGCTTTAGCTTCCTTGACGTAGCCTTGTCAAAAAATAAGCGCTCACATATTATTGTGAGCACTTATAGCTTACATAAGGCATTTCATTATTTCTTCTTGTCAATAAAGTATGACGGGGGCTGCATTGCAGTCGTCTGGCCATAGGCCTGGCTGACCTTTTTGGAGCTGCTCATCCTTTTAATCTCTTCGCCGAACTGCTGCAGCATTTTATTTGCATTTTCGCTGTTTGCAGCCTCCAAGGAGCTTATTTCTTTGATTGTGGACATTATAGCGGAGATGATGTCCTGCAATTCCTTCAAGCCTTTTATTTTATGAGCCTCAAGCTCCTCAAGGCTTTTCACCTTCAGCTCCTGCTTCATTCGCTGATAATAGACATCAAACTGCTCGTCAAGCTTGCCGATTTCGTCTATTTTAGCCTGCTTCAAGGCAATCAGCCGCTCAAGCTCATCAAGTCCGTCCTCGCGGAAGGCTTCCGACTGGACACGGGTGATGGACAGCATATCCTTAAGCAATATGTATTTTTTTTGTGACGCTTCAATCAAACGAAGAATATACTCTTCCGGAGTCAATTATTTGCCCTCCATGTCAAATTGTTTTTCGTTCCGTCTGCTTTTGTTTTGCCAGCTTCATTGCCTGAGCCCATGTTTCTCGTAGCTCTTTTGCAAAGCCAAGCACCTCTTCCAGTATTTCCTTGTCCTTTTCTACGTTGGCTTCCACAAGGCGCCTGTACATGTAGTCATATAGCAGCAGCAGCCCCTGGGACACTTCGTATTTCATATCCAATGTGCTCTCAAAATGCAGCAGGATATCCTCGGCTCTGATAATGCTTTCATTGGCTTTTTGAATATTCTTTTCATCTATTGCCTGCTGACCCTGCATAATGAATTTAACCAGGCCGTTATAAAGCATCATGGTCAATTCCTCAGGAGTTGAAGTGTATATAGTGTTTTCCTTGTACTGCGAATACACCTTGTTAAGTGCCATTGAATCATTCCTCCAAGCAATTGTATTTTTTGTGTTTCTTTAAGCTAAGCTTGCTTCTGCTTCAAGATAAGCTGTTCTTGAAGCAGAAGCAATTGTATTACCTGCCTGAGCTGAACTGTGATGCCAGCCAGCTGCTTTGAGAGTTCATCTTGCTTATTGCTTTTTCCAAAGCCGCAAACTTTTTGTAATATTTATTTTCCCTGTCAATAAGCTTTTCCTGCAATGCGTCTATTTTTTTGTCGTAATCCTTTATCTCCTTATATATCAAGCTGTTGAATTCCGTCATATCTCCCTGGATACCCGCCTTTTCCAACAGTATTCCCTTTTTTCCGTCCTTATCGCGGATAGTCCTTATATTATCCTCCAAAATATCAAAGAGCCTGTAGGCAAGGCCTTCCTCCTTATTCCGAACGCTCCTTTGCTCGGTTGTAAGGTTCAAATATGAAGGATGGGTTGAGGATTGCTTTGCGAAAAGATTCATAACCGAATCCGGGTCTTTCCTTATTGCGTCCTTGAGCTTGGCTTCATCAATAATAAGCTTTCCTCTTTCCTCATAGCTGCCTGTTCTTATGCCTATCCCCGAAAGCGTCGCCGAAACATCCTTGACGCCTTCTGACAAGGCCGAGCGCATGTTGTACAGTATGTTCTGCAGCATGGTATCGTTTCTTAACAAGCCGGTTTTAGCCTTTTCTTCCCATTTTTTGATTTCGTCTTCCTTCATTGCCTCCTTTTGCTCTTTTGTCAGAGGCTGGTAATTCCTGTCGTACTTTTCCGCAAGCTTTGAATTGATATTTGAGATTAATTCATTATATTTTTCGACAAAGCTCTTGATATTATTATATACTCCGTCAATGTCCTGACTTATGGTTATGGTTTCATTGCCGCCGGAAGGCTCACTCTTTTTCAGGAGATTATATGTTACCCCGTTCAAGGTAAAGGTGTTTGTGCTTCTTTTAAACAGCTCCCCGTCAATGACAACCGAAGCATCCGTGCCTCCGTCGTAATTCCCGGCTGCTATTCCTGAGGCGCCTGCGAAGAAATTCCCTTCCTGAATATTTGAAATTTTAATGGCCTGGCCTGCTCCAGTCTGCCGGGCTGTTAATTTGAATACATCTTTCGCCTCGTCATATGAAATATTTACATTTGCTGACGAATCTGCGTTGACGGCATTCATCATGCTGCTTAAGGTTGTGGTATTTTTAAAGGTAAAAGTCTTGTCATTTATTGTAAACTTTATTTCATTTTGAGCGTTAAAGGTAAGGCTTACAGCAAGCTTGTCCTTGAGGGCTTCCAGGGTGTCGTTAACGTTGAGCCTGTTAGATGCGCCGGAGGCTATATTTAATCCTGCCAACCCATCGGCGCCTGAAGTGCCGCTTGTCAAGGTCAGCTTGCTGGCTCCGCCAGCCGTCGCAAAGGTAAGTATGCCAGAATTGCTGCTTACCGTAACCTTCCCGGCGCCGAACGCTTCCCCTATCTGGTTCTGCAAGCCCGCAGCAAGCTCAGCGGCAGTAGAATAGCTTCCTATAGTGATTTCTCTGGTGATTCCGTCCAGGGTCAGGTTGAATTTTTTCCCGTTCATGGCGGCAACATTTTCATCCAGGACAGGCGATGCGCCTGCCACGGGTTTTGTTACACCGCTTGCGCTTGAAGCCTCCGCCGCAGAAGCCAGACTATTTACAAATACGGTGTGTGTTCCGGCTGACGCGCCCGGCGTTGCCGAAGCTGTTACGACGCCGCTGTCTGTCGAAGCTGCGGCAAACTTTTTGTATTGTGAGGCTGACAGCATATTTGAGGAAGGCTTCAAAAAATTAAAAAATTCATCCTTAAAGCCCCTTAGCTTATTTGTAACCTCCCTGTAGGCTTCCATCCTCCATTCGGACAATTGCCTTCTTTGAGCGAGCTTATTTACCGGAGTACGCTCAACCTTCATAAGATCGCTGACCATCTGGTCGGTGTCCAGTCCTGTGGCAAGCCCTCCCAAACGGAACTTGGTGCTGTATCCCGTCACGTTGTTGACAGACATTAGCTCACCTTCTTTCGTCCACCACTATTCCGGCCATTTCCCACATTTTCGCTATCATGTCAAGAATCTTTTCCGGGGGGAATTCCTTTATTACTTCATTTGTTTCAGAATCTATCACTTTTACCATTATTTCTTTTGTTTTTTCATGAACCGAGTATTTAAGGTGCCTGTTTGAACCCAAAAGAGCTTTGTTGGCCTTTTCTATGGCATCCGTCATGAACTTTTCGGACA
>JAOACY010000125.1 GCA_026417615.1 Clostridia bacterium | reverse complement strand
TCATCATTCCCGCAGACTTCTCATCCAGCATTGCAAGTGCAAGCACCGCAAATAAAAAGATAGCCGAAATTACTTTTACATCAAATGAAAAGCGTAATTATCTGGCAGCCCAAATATTGAAAAATGCTGTAGACCAGATCGAGCTTTCTCTACGCGGAAAAGTGAATTCTGAAATTGTTGCCGAATTGTGTGATAAGCTGAAATCCACTCCGGAACAGGTAAGCGGAATTGCGGACGGACTAAACCGGCTTTCAGAAGGCGCAAGTAATTTGAAAGATGGGATAAAGACGCTTTCAGATGGAACTTGTGAATTAAAAAATGGACAGCAAGCTTTCAGCAGCAAGTTTGTTGAATTTGAAAAAGGCATAAACTCTGCACGAGATGGCGCCACTCAACTTCTTGAAGGGGTCAACGCACTGGGTGCAGGTATTGACGAGCTGTCCAATGGGGCAAATGTTTTAAACAACGCAACTGCCAGTATTCATGAATTGAGGAAAAACGCAGAACTGCTGGCAACTAAGGCGGATGAATTCAATCAGGGCATAAACGCTTATACCTCGGGAGTTGATACGCTGATTGCTTCGGTTGAAAAAACAAGCAGCTTCTTAAAGAACTATGCTGCTGCAAATCCCGCCATCCTCTCAGATAAGACTTTCAGTCAATTCCTTGCAGGTCTCAATGATCCTGCAAATATAAAAAATCTCGATAACCTGAAGCAATACACAAGCGTATTGAAAAATGCTTCAGCACAGATATCTCAAGGAACAAAACTTTTATCCTCTGCTACATCCGGAATACCTGAGCTGAAAAAAGGAATCGAACAGTTAAATGTAGGGCTGGTTAATGCTCAGAATGGTTCGAGACAGTTAACAAAAGGTTCAAAAGCATTAAAAGATGGAATGTTTGCACTTAGCAGTGCAGCATCACAGTTGGGAGATGCCAGCAAAAAGCTCTCTGAGGGTGCAGCCAAGGCGGACGATGGCGCAAGAGCCTTAAATGAAGGTGCTTGCAAGCTGAAAGACGGTATTGATACTGCAAAATCTGAGGTAAACACTTCAATTACGGATGCCAAAAACAAACTGGCTGCTCTCGATGGGTTGGACACCTTTGCAGAGGCACCAGTAATTACGAAGCAAGAACCTTTTGATGCTGTACCAAATTACGGAACTGCCTTTGCTCCATATTTTCTCTCCCTTTCTATGTGGGTGGGGGCATTAATCATTTTCTTCGCTATCTACCTGGATTCAGATGGAAAGTTCAGACTGCTTTCCAGAAATTCGCAAAATAAACTGCTCAGAAGCTTTGCATATTTACTTATAGGACTTGTGCAAGCTATATTGCTAGGCACGATTTTAAAGGTTTTCCTTGGACTTGCAGTCAAGCATTTATTTCTGTATTACGGAGCCTGCTGCCTGATTTCCATGGCATTCATATCCATTGTTCAGTTCCTGATGGTATTTTTGAAGGACATTGGAAAATTCCTTACCATCGCACTTCTGATATTGCAGCTTACCTCCTGTGGAGGCACCTTCCCAATGGAAACCGTACCGGAATTTTTCAACATTCTGTACCCTTATATGCCTATGACGTATTCTGTAGGCATACTGAAGGAAGCAATTAGCGGCACTAATGGAACAAATGTGGGCTTCAATTTCGTTGTGCTTGCAGGAATATTGGTTGTATTTATGGCACTGACGGTAATTCTCTGTATAATAAGAAAGAATATATTGATTACTGCAGAATCAACGGTTGTATAGTTAAATGCTAAAGAAATGAAATACATGCACCTAATTCTGTATTCTTAAAAACTGCTTGAGAGACATGTGCAAGCAGTTTTTCTCATATAGAAGAAAAGTACACATCATAAGCCCTTTAGCATAGTATTTATGCGAAGGAGGTTTAAATTTCATTATCTTAACGTCTAATTACATATATCTCCAATCAATACCTGACCTTTTGGTATATCCCACTGTTATGGTTGCTGCTCTATAATGTAAGGATTGTAATAATAAAGAATAGACAACCTTAAGTTGGTTATTGTCTTTTGGAGGTGTGAGCAATGAAGAATATCAAAAAGAATGTATTAACTAGTACAATTATGAATAAACTTATCGATTTTTCAATACAGGACATAAAAGAAACGTTTGCTGCATTAAATACTGCCCCGGAAGGATTGGATTCGGCAGAAGCTGAGTTGCGTCTTGAAATGCACGGGACAAACGAAATAGCCGACGAAAAAGCAGCGCCTTGGTTTGTTCAGCTTATTAAAGCGTTTATCAACCCGTTTATAGGTGTTTTGATTTTTCTAGCAGGAGTTTCGCTTGTAATGGATGTGATACTGGCTGCTCCCGGAGAAAAAGACTGGACAGCGGTTATTGTAATAACTGTTATGGTGACAATAAGTGGCATTCTGCGTTTCTTTCAGGAATACCGTTCAAACATAGAAGCGGAAAAATTAAAAGCACTGGTTCATACCACGGCTTCAGTGATTCGCAGCGACACAGGAAAACAGGAAATACAAATGACGGAGATTGTGCCCGGAGATTTGGTCCATCTTGCAGCAGGGGACATGATTCCTGCTGATGTAAGGATTATTTCTTCCAAAGACCTATTTGTCAGCCAATCGGCTTTAACCGGTGAATCGGAGCCGGTAGAAAAATACGACAAGTTAAAACATAATTTAAATGAGCAAAAAAATATTAGCCTGTCAGACCTTGACAATATTTGTTTCATGGGAACAACTGTAGTTAGCGGTTCAGCCATTGCTGTCGTTCTCTCTACGGGCAACAACACCTATTTTGGTTCTATGGCTAAATCCCTTGTGGGACAGCGTGCGCTGACAAGCTTTGACAGAGGTGTTAACAGCGTTAGCTGGCTGCTTATACGCTTTATGTTTGTTATGGTTCCTATAGTTTTTTTCGTCAATGGTTTTACAAAAGGAGACTGGCTGCAGGCATTCCTTTTTGCGATTTCTGTAGCTGTAGGTCTTACTCCTGAAATGCTTCCTATGATCGTAACCACCAATCTTGCAAAAGGCGCTGTTGCCATGGCTAAACGTAAAACCGTTGTTAAAAGACTTAATGCTATCCAGAATTTCGGTGCTATGGATATTCTTTGTACTGACAAAACAGGGACCCTGACATTGGATAAAATTGTACTTGAACGCCACTTGGATATTCATGGAAACGAAGATGATAGAGTTTTAAGGCATGCTTGCCTCAACAGCTTTTATCAGACAGGCCTTAAAAACTTGATGGATGTAGCTGTTTTAGAATTTGGAGCCAAAAAAGGATTTGAGAACCTGGAGAAAATCTATCGGAAAGTAGATGAGATTCCATTTGATTTTACTAGACGCAGGATGTCGGTGGTATTGCAAAACGGAGGAGATAAAAGGCAGCTGGTTACAAAAGGAGCTGTGGAAGAAATGCTATCCATTTGCACCTTTGCCGAATATAGAGGGGAAGTAGTTCCTTTGACTGATGATATCCGCAAAGAAGTAAAAGAAATGGTAAAGCAGCTAAACAAAGAAGGAATGAGGGTTCTTGCCATAGCTCAAAAGAATAATGTTCCTATTGAAGGGCTGCTATCACAGACCTTGATTGTGCACATGATACGTACCGAAAAAGTTCCGTTTATTCAGAGCCGGGCAGCCAAGCCTGTATTGCTGCTGACGGGAACTATTATGGCAATAGGTATTGCAATTCCGTTTACTGCATTTGGCGCTTCTATCGGATTGCAGCCTTTACCTCTTGCCTATTTTCCCTGGCTCATAGGGATACTGCTTTCATACTGCTTGCTTACACAAACAGTTAAAAACTGGTATATTAAAAGATATAAAACATGGCTGTAATAATAAAGCATGAAAAGTGAGGAATCCTTCCGCCGCAGAGATGTAAGAAGAGTTTAAGGCTTCTTTTTCAGAGGACGTGATTTATTCTTAGTAAATGGTGGTAATATAGTTGCAGAGTATAAAGCAGGAGGTTTAAATGTATGAGTTTGCTGGAGGGATTAAATCCTGTCGTACAGGCCTTGATTGCAACTTGTTTTACATGGTTTGTTACAGCGCTGGGAGCAGGCTTGGTATTCTTTTTCAAAACAATTGACCGAAAGGTTCTTGATTCTATGTTGGGCTTTGCTGCCGGAGTTATGATTGCAGCAAGTTTCTGGTCCTTGCTTTCCCCGGCGATTGCAATGTCGGAGGAGGCAGGCAATTTACCTTGGGTCGCTCCATTAATAGGCTTTTTAATGGGCGGAGCATTTCTGAAGCTGGCAGATTCATTGCTTCCGCACGCTCATATTGGGGTGCCTGCTGAAAAGGCTGAAGGAGTAAAAACGAACTGGAAGAGAAGCATTCTCTTGGTAACGGCAATCACGCTTCATAATATTCCAGAAGGGCTTGCTGTCGGCGTCGCCTTTGGCGCAGTTGCGGCAGGCATTCCTTCCGCCACTCTTGCAGGGGCGCTTGCGCTGGCAATTGGTATCGGCATTCAGAATTTCCCTGAGGGTGCTGCTGTGTCCATACCTTTAAGAAGAGAAGGGCTATCAAGGATAAAAAGCTTTTGGTATGGACAGATGTCTGGTATTGTAGAACCAATAGCAGGTATAATAGGTGCAGCTTCTGTGCTGGCAATGCGGCCTATTTTGCCTTATGCGCTTTCATTTGCGGCAGGAGCAATGATTTATGTGGTTGTAGAGGAACTTATACCCGAAGCCCAGACAAGCGGAAATTCGGACATTGCAACAATCGGAACCATGGCAGGCTTTGCCGTAATGATGGTTTTAGATGTAGCCTTAGGGTAAAGTGCCGGTTACAGGCATTGATATGATGCTCAAAATGCCATCCGTGCGTTCTGACGTTGGAATTGCTGCAGCTTCCTCGAGTGATTTTTTCATCATTTACATTTCTGCAATGTCATACCCTGTCCTGTTCAAATGCTAAGATAGATTCAGACAGTAATCTGTTCTTTGTTATATTGTCAGCAGAACAGGTGTCTTTTGTCCAAGGTATGATGTATAATTAATGCGGAAAGAGGAGTGAGGATTATGAAGAAATTGCTTTATTATACACCCCTGTATTCAAAATCCAGGGAG
Source organism: Clostridia bacterium (assembly GCA_026417615.1). GTDB lineage: Bacteria > Bacillota > Clostridia > Acetivibrionales > JAFADI01 > SKW22. The sequence goes on along the minus strand of JAOACY010000125.1, from coordinate 9,179 downwards.
CATATTGTAGAAATACTTGCAAAAACTATCTCTGATGGCAGGAAGGCGGTTTACATCCTTCCGTCCCGTGAAGCAATGTTTGATGTAAGAAGAAAAATCATGGACCGGTGCGGAGCAATAGCAAATGCTCATATATTCGGATTTGACGATCTTGAGAGAATTCTTTGCGCAGGGCATATAAATCCTGAGAATATTATTCATGACAATATTTCAATGCTTATAATAAGCAGCATTCTTGAAAAACTCGGCAAGGAAGGCAAACTTGGATACTTTGACAGAGTATCCTTAAAGTCCGGATTCTCGCGAACTGTCCTTGATGCCATCAAACGCCTTAAGCGCCTTTGCATAAGTCCTGATGAGCTTTTGGCAAGGACAAGGGGCAATCCAATGTTAAAAAAGAAGGCTGAGGATATATCTAAAATATACGGAGAATATGAAGATTTCAAAAAGCAAAGGACATTATATGATATAAACGACCTTTCATATATTGCGGCAGGCATAGCGAAGGACAGCGAATTCTTTAAAGATATTGGCCTCTTTGCAATAGACGGGTTTATAAACATTGACCCGGTAAATATGCTGCTTGTAAAGAACGTAACAGCAGCCTTTGAAAATATTGATTTCTATGCCAACATACCCTTTAAGACCGGCTCCAACGATGAATTCATCAGCATTGAGGTTTTGAAAGATCTGAAAGGCGCGGGCTTCGAATTACAAAACGCCAGCTTTCAAATGGAGCCTGCCAATGAAAACATTGTGAAAGCGGCGCAAAACCTCTTCTCCAACAATGTCTGCCTGAAAGATCAAGCGAGCGGCATAACTGTCATGAATGCCCCATGTATTGAGGATGAAATCAGGCAGGCCGGAAGGATTATTAAAAGAAAGCTTGTTGAAGGAGAAACGGAGCCGGAGAAAATAGCTGTTTATATAAAAAATTTGGACAAGTATGCCCCGGCAATTAAAACTGTGTTCGGCGAGTACGGCATACCTGTAAGGCTCGAGGAATGCGAGAAGCTTTCCCAAGTCCCCGTAATTTCAGATGTTTTGAGCCTGGCAAGGCTCTTTGCGCCTGGAGAAGAATCAGAGGCGATGAGGAATATTCTTGGCTCCAAATACCTGCTTCCCACGGATTTCCTAAAGGGTATAAGCTATGAAAACGAGAGGTTGAAGCGTATATTGAACAGAATCAGGCTATCTTCCTCTAAGAATAATATGCCGGAGCTGCTAAAACAAATACTGGAGACAGAAGGCCTGGAAAAGGAAATTAAAAATATTCAAATGCTTAAAGACTTCGCAGGCAGAATTTCAAGCCTTTCTGTCAATTCCGCGGCAAACGTGCAGGATTTCTTTAAATGTCTTAAGCTAACAGTAGATGACCTTGACATTAAAGGGAATATCCTGAGTCTTGCAAAAGAGGGCGTTCTTCAAAGCAAGCTTGCAATAAGGGATTTGAAGGCTTTGGAGACCTTTGAGCGTGTGCTCGATGAATATGCCGAAGCAATGCAAAAGTATGGGACAGGCAGCTTCAGCAATACTCTTGAAGGGAAATACAAGCTTCTGCTGGAGATTTTGTCCGCTACTGTGCTGCCAGCTACAAAAAGAGATCTGGAGGGGGTCAGAATCATTGACCCTGACCTTGCAAGGGGACAGCTATATGATACGGTTTTTATAATGGGAGTCAACGAAGGCGTTTTCCCTCTTGTACCAGCGTCTTCTTCTGTTTTTGACCGGTTTGAAAACAATGAGCTCATGAAGCTGGGAATAAACCTGTTCAATCCATCATGGGAGATGGACAGGGAAAAGATAAGATTTTCGTTATGCGTGGCTTCTGCCCGGAAAGACATATATTTTTCCTTCAGGACATGTGACGAGGATGGAGGATATATGCTCAAGTCCTCATTTATTGAAGACCTTCTGGCGTTAATGGAAGACAAAGTCAAAAAGACCGTTGCAAACAACACAGTATTTATGCGCGACAGGTTTAAATTCCACAGGCATGAGCCATTTAGCGCATCGGAAGCAGCAAGAGCCTTGGCAGACCATATTTGGAACCGGAAAGGGGATGTTGATGAAAGCATAAAAACTCTGGGAGGGATCGCAAAGGCATTTAATGACGAAGGCTTAAGGTATATAAACCACGCAGCCAGCATGGAGCTGTCCAGGGAAGAAAACCCTCACTTTGACTGCTATGACGGACTGCTTTCCGCTCCTAAGCTGGCACAGGCAGACGCAAGCTATGCTTACAGCGCTTCACAGTTAAACAGTTATGCCAAATGCCCCTTTATGTATTATGCCCAAAGGGTCCTGGGCATTAAGGATTTAGAAGAGGATGAAATTACAGCCTTCATGGAAACGGGAACGTTCTATCATGAAATCCTGAAGGATTATTATACTGATAATGAAAAATTCGATACGTTTGATGAAAACAGGCTGGCAAAAATATTCAATAAAAGTTTTGAAGCCTTCGGGGCTGACAGGTTTCCTGAAGCGGTGTCAAAGTATATCAAAAATGAGATGTGGCTGGTCATAAGCGGCTTCCTGCAGGCTGATGCCCAAAACCTGCAATATTATGAGCAGAGTACCGGAAGGAAGATTAAGCCGGTTATCCTTCGCTGAAAGGAAAAAGTGGACCGGCTTCAGAGACTTTATAACCATTGCAAATATAAACACCATTCATGGATTTTGCGCAAGCCTTATCAAAGACAATTTTGCTCTTTTAGGGCTGGATCCCGGCTTTGGGATATTGGAAGAGGTAGACTCCAAGACAAAGCTCATGCAGCTGGCGCAAAAGATTATTGAGGAATATCTGCTGGAGCCTGGAAACACTCAAATTGCGGATGCTGTGCTGAATGCTTATTCCTCATCCATAGTGACCTCCGGTGAGCTTTCCGAGGATATAATAGCAGCATACAAGAATGCCAGGGAGAAAGACTTTGAACTAAGCAAATTGCGAGATTTAACCATTTCAAGGCACAAGGCTGCTTCGGATGTGGAGGGCCAAGGGGGGGGCGAGGTGCCGCCGGGTTTGAATGAACTTGAGATTATGGCCGCTGAGCTTATACTGAAGCTTCACGAAAGGTACAAAACCTTTAAGGAAAAGGAAGCTGTGCTTGATTTCAACGATCTTGAGCTTCTGGCAGACAAGCTGCTTGAAAATGAAGACATACGAAACAGGTATTTTCAGCTGTTCAGATATTTTCTGGTGGATGAATTCCAGGATGTAAACCAAATTCGAGGATGTTTAAAATCTTGTGTATGAATGACTAACCTATCTCCTTTTTGGCAAGAATTAACAATAATTATTGTTGAGGAGGAGAATTTTATGTCAACATTAACAAAAGAGCAGGTTAAGGAACTGGTGCGGGGGTAATAATTTCCAGAGTGTTGACGATATAAGCATTTATCGCAAGGATATGTTCCAGGAACTGTTAGAAGCTGAGCTTGAGGCTAAATTGGGGTACTCTAAGGAGGATGCCGGAAAAAATATTGATAAGAGCAGCAATGGATACACTCCCAAGACCTTAAAAAGTGCGTCTGCTGAAGTGAAAATCCAGGCGCCCATTCATGGATGCCATTCATTACAAAATCCGTGATGACGGGCGAATCCTAAACCGTGCAGCCTATGTTGTGCTTGGAGTAACGTTGTGAAGAAGTGGACTCAACGATACAAGAACTGGGACAGGGTACTTGGTGAACTTATGATTCACTATCCTTGGCGGCTGGATAGCTATCTTAAGCAAGTTTACCCCCACCGCCCTAAAGGGCTCCTCATCATTGCAGGACGGGCCAGACGCCGCAAAGTGAAAAATGCACCTTGAAAACGCCAATATAACACTATTATCAAGAATTATTGCCAACTTTAATCAAGTTTATGTATAAAGCTTAAAAAATTGGCAATACTGTAAAATGTAAAGGTAAAACAGAGCAATGTTATGTTTACCTTGGTAACTTTAAATCACTTGCCTAAGAAGGATTAATGGAATTCCCATACACACAATTATTTACACTCCCTCTTTTTAATTTGCAAGTATTTAGATGTCAAGGAACATGTCGTTAGAGCGGCCTTTGGCTGTAAATATTTCTTAAAATTATAATAAACAATACATTTAGGCTTATTTTGTCAGTAGAATACCTGAAAACCTTGGGATTAAGCCTAATTTATTACTGGTAAACAATTTACAAACTACACCTAAGTCGTTTGTACAAAACTTAGGTAATTATTTTTTCCTTTTTGTCTTTCTTGTTTTTTGGTATCATTATAATTCAACAAAAAAATCAATGAAAACATATTGACAATCATCAATATGTTTTCATACAATATTACATATAGATAATTATCGATGTGAGAGGTAAACATGGAAAACAAATATGTGCAAAACGCAAATCTTTTCAAGGCACTTTCGGATCCCAACCGCTTAATGATACTGGAAATGCTGTCTGACGGGGAGCTTTGCGCGTGCAAAATTTTAGATGCACTTGACATAACACAGCCGACTTTATCCCATCATATGAAAATATTATGCGATTGCGGGTTGGTTAACGCAACGCGTGAAGGCAAGTGGATGCACTATTCTATTGAAGCCGAAAACATACAGAAGCTGAAAATGCTATTGAATGACATTATAGAAGGCTGCAGCTGCAAGGGGGTGTGTTTATGCAAATAATTCAGTTTGTCTGGGATTTTTTCCAGTATCAGATACTCGGGATGAAATGGCTTAACCAGCTGGTAGGAAATATGCTGAATGCCTTCGGCATAGATGTGGCTACAAGACTGGGCGCAAGCATCCAGTTTTTTATCTATGACATAATAAAAATACTGGTACTTTTATCGTTCCTTATTTTCATTATTTCATATATCCAAAGCTACTTCCCGCCGGAAAGAACTAAGAAAATTCTTGGCAAATTTCATGGCATTTGTGCAAATCTACTCGGAGCCTTGCTTGGCACTGTCACTCCATTTTGCAGCTGTTCATCCATTCCTTTGTTTATAGGATTCACAAATGCGGGATTGCCCATAGGGGTTACCTTTTCCTTCCTCATTTCATCACCTTTGGTTGATTTGGGTGCGTTTATCCTTCTAATGAGTGTGTTTGGAGCCAAAATAGCGATTGCTTATGTAATCGTTGGACTGATTCTCGCTGTGGTTGGCGGTACCCTGATTGAGAAGCTGGGACTTGAAAAATATGTGGAGTCATTTGTAAAATCTGTGGGAAGTGTTGACATTGAAGTTCCGGACCTAAGCAAAAGAGAACGTGTGAACTATGCAAGAGAACAGGTTTTGTCAGTAGTTAGGAAGGTTTGGCTGTATGTATTAATTGGGGTTGGAATAGGAGCAATAATTCATAACTGGATTCCGGAAGATATTATTCAAGGTATCCTGGGAGGGAACAATCCTTTCTCGGTATTGCTTGCAACGGCAGTTGGAGTGCCAATGTATGCAGATATATTCGGCACTATACCGATTGCGGAAGCTTTGTTTGCCAAAGGAGTAGGTGTAGGTACCATTCTCTCGTTTATGATGGCAGTTACAGCCTTATCGCTGCCATCGATGATATTGCTCAGAAAGGCTGTAAAATTGCCTTTGCTAGGCGCTTTTGCAGGTATTGTTACGGTTGGCATTATTATTATAGGTTATATTTTCAATGCATTTGCATTTCTATTAATATAATTTCAATTTACATTGGAGGGTAAATAATATGTCAAAAAATTGGTATCCTGTAATTGACTATTCAGAATGTACTGAGTGTGGTGCGTGCATTAAAAAATGCAGTCATGGTGTGTATGATAAGGAAAAGGCTCCATCCCCTGTGGTTATTTATCCTGAAGGGTGCATAGACGGATGCCATGGCTGCGGAAACCTTTGCCCTAACGGAGCTATTCAGTATGTGGGAGAAAATACCGGATGGACACTACCAAATAAAAAAAGCGGAGGAGATGATAATTGCTGCGGCTGCTCCTGCGGAGGTAGCTGCTAGTGGAAAATTTGGAAAACAAGCCTGAAAAAAGCAAACTTATTAAGATTATTGCTCCAATTCTTATCATCATAGCGATAGCGGGAATTTATATTATTAAGAACAACCAGGAGAAAGGAGCAATAGATAATGCTGACTTTGCTCTTGAAGCAACAGCAATAGACTTGGAGCATCTGAAATCCTATGGTCTGCCTATCATCATTGATTTTGGTGCAGACGCCTGTGTTCCCTGCAAAGAAATGGAACCTGTGCTAAAAGAGCTTAATGAGGAGCTTCGGGGGAAGGTCATCGTAAAGTTCGTAGATGTTTGGAAGAACCGGGAGGCTGCTGCTGATTTCCCGCTAGAGGTGATACCTACACAGTTCTTTTTTGACAAGCACGGAAATCCGTTTGTGCCAAAGGATCCGAAAGCGATGAACATGAGGATGTATTCCACACGTGATGCAAACAAGCATGTGTACACTGCGCATCAGGGAGGCATGACGAAGGAGCAGATTATGGCTGTGCTCAAGGAGATGGGTGTGGAATGATTAATCATTGGATTGAAGTGTTATCCGAGCTTATTTCCGAAAGTATGTGGCTGGCGCCGGTGCTTGCGCTGCTTGCCGGAGTATTAACCTCCGTAACACCTTGCGCCTTGTCAAGTGTGCCGCTTGTTATGGGTTATGTAGGAGGAACAGGAAGCAATGACACAAAAAGAGCATTTTGGCTTTCTGTTGCTTTTGCGGGCGGTTCTGCAGCAACCTTTACTGTTTTGGGGACGGCATCGTCACTTTTGGGAAGGCTAATTGGAACATCAGCTTCATGGTGGTATATTGTACTGGGTGTATTGATGCTGCTAATGGCATTGCAAACTTGGGAGCTTTATAATTTTATACCATCCACCCACCTGATTTCCAAAAGCTCACGAAAAGGTTATATAGGTGCCTTTATTGCCGGGGTGCTTGGTGGTATATTTTCCTCCCCTTGCGCAACACCGGTGCTGATTACGCTTCTTGCTATCGTAGCTGGAAAAGGAAGCCTCCTCTGGGGGGGTGCCCTGTTATTTCTTTATTCCATAGGTCACAGCGCTTTGGCCCTGCTGGCCGGAACATCCATGGGGTTTGTTAAAAAGCTTACATCAAGCAATAAGTACGGCAAATTCAGCAAAGCTGTGAAAATTGTCATGGGCAGTGTGATTCTGCTCATTGCATTTTATATGTTCTATTTGGGATTTTAAAGGAGGTTGCTTTCATGAAAATAAAAGTATTGGGCGCTTGCTGCAAAAAGAGCTTTGAGACATTTGAAAATACTAAGCTTGCGGTGAAGGAAATGGGTCTTGATGCTGAAGTCGAGAACATAGGTGACATTGTTGAGATAGCCAGGTATGGTGTAATGGCCACACCGGCACTTGTTATCGACGAAAAAGTAGTATCTTACGGCAAGCTGTTGAAGCCTGAAGACGTTAAAAAAATCATTGAAAAGCTTGCAAAGTAATATGAAAAGAAACTGAGTCCATTTACAAAAATGCAGAGGTCGAGTAATCGGCTTCTTTTTTTACAAAGAGTTAACAGAAACTTTTCACTTCTTAAGTTTATTAATTATTTAGCCTGTTATATAATATGCACATATTCGCATAAGCAAATATAAACTCGCTAAACAGGCTTTGCAATTAAGACACTGTTTTTAAATTGAAAACCGTATTACTGTTTATTAGAGAAAATGTAATTTTAATGAGTGATTGATGGAGGTGTCCTATGAAGAAGAAAATTTTATTCCTCTGTACGGGGAATTCCGCCAGGAGTCAAATGGCAGAAGCAATAGTCAATTCAAGATATGGTGATAAGTTTATTGCTTACAGCGCAGGACTAAATCCTGCAAGTCATATTAATCCCTATGCTGTAAAAGCCTTAATGAATATGATGGGGATTGATATATCTGACAAATATCCAAAAGCTATGGACGTTTTTACAAATGAAGAATTTGATTTTATAATTACACTCTGCAATAAGGGCAAGGAACAATGCATCAATTACGTTGGAAAGCCTATATTTGCCCATTGGGGCTTTGATGATCCTGCTGATTTCAAAGGGAATGAGAACGAAATCATGCTGCAGTTCAACAAGCTGTTAACATTTCTTAATACTCGCATTGGTTACTTTGTTAACTTGCCTATGGAAAAGCTTGACAGGTTGGCGCTGGAAATAAAAATGTCTGAAATAGGCACTGCTTCATGCGATGTGTAAGGGTATTCAAAATCAAGCTTTGATGTGAATTTGTGATATGGCTATCATAGAATTAAATAAAGATACTATTGAAGATTGCATACACAAGGTGATTGTATACATAGAACGGCTAACAAATGAAGATACTGAGACAAAAGGTGAAGCTGCATAAGGAAAGAATGAAATTTTTTAGAGGTGAGTGGATGAAAAATATGGTGGATATCCTGAAAGCTCTATCAGATGAGACGCGACTAAGGATTATAAACCTGTTGTATGTAAAGGAATTATGCGTATGCGATATCGTTGAAACGTTGAGTTTATCGCAGACCAAGGTTTCCAGGCACTTGCAGAACTTAAAAAATGCAGGCCTTGTTGAAGACAGGAAGCATGCTCAATGGGCATATTATTCAATGATACAGAACAAGGAGTTCAGGTTTTTAGACAGCCTGATACATGATAATTTAAGGACACTGGAACCATTTATATCAGATCTGTTCAATCTGGAGAAATGGCTGAAAAATAAAAATGCAGGATGAGATTTGATTATTTTGCCGTCAAATTGGAAGTTTGTTGAGGTTGAATTTTGCAGTCTGACTTTACTAAAATGAATGGAGCTTCACAGAGCAATTCTATAGAATTCAATACTATAATTGAGCAAAACAAATATAAACTTAAATATAGTCGTTTCATGAGCTTAACTGACAGTTGAAAAGAATATAATACGGTGATATATTATTAAAGCTGTCGCTTCTGAGCGGCTCGTCGGACGTAAGAACGGGGGCTGGAAGAAAGAGTCAATAAAAAAGTATTGACACCGAAGCGAAGAAGTGGTATCATAAAATTCCGCGCTGATAAACAGCTTCGGAGAGAAGTTGGACCTTGAAAATTAAACAGTGTAAGAGTAAAGGAACTCGAACAATAATTTGAGTAACTTGCGAACTTAAACAAGTCAGTAAGTTTATGAAATGAGCTAACAAATTTTCAAATATAAATTGAGAGTTTG
>JAOACY010000091.1 GCA_026417615.1 Clostridia bacterium | reverse complement strand
GGAAGTATGCTTTGGTAAAGATTGTTTTTGAGGATTCCGCTAAAAATGGGTATTCTCAAAAAATTCCGATTTCAGAGATGCCCTACTAGACTTTGCTGCCTAGCAGGGCTGGAAATAATCAAAAATTATGCGAAAGCATAGTCAATAAAAAAAATGATTATTTGTGTTAAGATTTTATTAAACGAACCAAGGAGTGAAACTAAATATGAAAAGCATCAGGCATCATTTTTTTGCCTTTATTTCCAGAATGAAATATATTAACCGCTGGGGCTTGATGAGGAATACCTTTTCCGAGAACATTCAGGAGCACAGCCTGCAGGTCGCAATTATAGCGCATGCCTTGGCGGTTATAAGGAACGAATTTTTCGGGGGGGGCGTAAATCCTGACAGCATTGCCGTAGCTGCCATGTATCATGACAGCAATGAGACTATCACCGGAGACCTTCCGACACCCATAAAATATTTCAACCCTGAAATAAGCCAGGCTTACAGCAACATTGAGAATACTTCCAAGGAAAAGCTCATCTCAATGCTGCCTGAAGAGCTGAAGGGCACCTACAGAAAGATATTGTTTCTCTGTGATGAGGACAGGGAAGCCAGAGCCATTATAAAGGCTGCGGACAAAATATCGGCTTATATTAAATGCCTGGAGGAGGAGAAGGCCGGCAACAAGGAATTTAAGAAGGCTGGTGCATCAATTTTGAAAAATATTTCACAGATTGAGCTCCCGGAGGTAAAATACTTTATGGACAAACTTATGCCAAGCTTCTCGCTCACTCTTGACGAGCTTGATTAATAGCAATTACCTTGCTATATCTGTAAGACGTAGATCCTTGTTACGTTCTTCAGTCATTCTTATGGACCAGTCGTTTTCAAACAGTATGGCATATCTGTCACGCTTGTCTGTAACTGTCATCGTAGTACTTGGGAGATTGAGCTTCCTCGGATCCATGCCCTCATTTTCTATCCATCTCACGTGTCGGTAGGGAAGCTGCTGCATTCTAAGATCGACCCCATACTCATTTTTCAGGCGGTACTCCAGCACTTCAAACTGGAGAACACCGACTACGCCTATAATTACAGTTTCAACTCCAATGTCAATCTGCTTGAAAACCTGAACGGCCCCCTCTTCTGAAAGCTGATCGATTCCCTTTATAAACTGCTTTCTTTTCATGGTATCCTTTGGGGACACCCTTGCAAAATGCTCCGATGGGAATATTGGAATTCCTTCATATTTCAGCTGGCTGTTGCCTTCGGCCAGGGTATCTCCAAGATTAAAAATGCCGGGGTCGAAAAGTCCGATAATGTCTCCCGGGTATGCCTCCTCGATTATGGTTCTTTCCTGGGCCATGAACTGCTGGGGCTGTGCCAGGCGTATTTCTTTGCCTGCCTGCACATGATAAACGGACATGCCTCTGGTGAACTTGCCGGAGCAAATCCTCAAGAAGGCCAGTCTGTCTCTGTGGGTGGGATTCATATTAGCCTGAATCTTAAATATGAAGCCGGAAAATTTTTCATTCTCAGGGTCAATCTCCCCCAAGCTTGACATTCTGATGCCGGGAGCAGGAGCCAGCTTGAGGAATTCCTGAAGGAAAGGCTCGACGCCGAAATTGGTCATGGCGCTTCCGAAAAACATTGGCGTAAGCTGACCGTTCATAACCTTTTTCTTGTCAAACTCGTCGCCTGCCATGTCCAGCAGTTCTATTTCTTCGCACAGCCTTTTGTAGTAGTGTTCACCCAGCAAGTCCGCAAAAACCTTGTCGTTTACTCCCCCTACAGTTGAAGAAACTGCTGTCTGTCCGTGATTCCCGCCTTCAAAGAGCTCTATCTGCGAAAGAGCCCTGTTGTAGACTCCTTTAAAATCTCCGTCGATACCAATAGGCCAGTTCATGGGGTATGCACGGATACCAAGAACATTTTCCAGCTCCTCCATAAGCTCGAAGGGATCCTTGCTGGCACGGTCCATCTTGTTTACAAAGGTGAAAATGGGAATACCCCTCATTTTACAAACATGAAACAGCTTAATTGTCTGCGGTTCAACGCCTTTGGCTCCGTCAATGAGCATAACCGCGCTGTCCGCCGCCACCAGGGTTCTGTATGTGTCTTCGCTGAAATCCTGGTGGCCGGGAGTATCCAGAATGTTTATACAATAGTCGTTATATTCAAACTGCATTACACTTGAGGTTACTGATATTCCCCTCTGTTTTTCTATTTCCATCCAGTCCGATACGGCATGTTTGTTTGCCTTCCTTGCTTTTACAGAACCTGCAAGTCTGATGGCGCCTCCATAAAGGAGCAGCTTTTCGGTCAACGTGGTTTTACCTGCGTCGGGATGCGAAATAATGGCAAATGTTCTTCTTCTTGATACTTCACGGGACAATATATCTTTGATCTGCTGCATTCTTATCCTCTCTCCATAGCTTAAATCTTCCATTCCAGCCCTTAGTATATCTTAAAGGTACATTGTCTGTCAATGCAGGCAGAACAGAGCAAGATTTTTTACAATATTGTTACATTTTGGTCACATGCTTACAATATTATGGTAAAATAATAAAGCAGAATCAATATAAATAATTCAAGGATGGTTTAATATTATGAAGAGATTTATGCTGCTATTAGTAATTTTCAGTTTCATGATGATTACAGGGTGTTTGGCGGGACAGGAAAAACCAGAGCGGCCTAAACCGGCTACAATAACCGCCAGACCAAATGACCAAGCAGGGGAAAAGATGGTTGAAGAAACGATTATTACTCGGGCTATTAGTGATTTTTACAAAGATACAAATGAACCTGTTTTAATATATGAGCAAAAGCCTTTTGAAAATGAATGTACACTGGTACTTGCAGAGATGTTGAGAGATGGAGAGCATTATCCTGATTTGCATCTTGTAAGTGCGGATGGAAAGGTTGTACTGCTGACAAGGGGAAGCTACTGCTGGAAATTGAATTATACACAATTTGGGGATTATAAAATATTTTACGGACTTGCTGCAGTTGAGACACGAAATTATGTTGAAAATCCGGTGCCTGTTGTTAAAGTTGAAGCTGAAATGGATGACAGAACTGAGGCTGTGAAGACAAGGGAGAAGATAATCGCCCATATTCGGCCAAAGGAAAGAGATACACGTATGTTTAGAAATACCCAGGCCTATATCTTGCCGGTGAAAAGCCAGGATATGCCGGAAAATATTTTTGGTATCCTGTCTAACGGAGATAAACTGAACCTGTCCCAAATATCAATAGACAGAAGTGAGGGGTATATGCCTGAATATTTCAAGGTGAAAAAACGGAGCATATACAATTCCTTTGCTTTTACCTACTCTCCGATGCTGTCTCCCCAAGAATGGGAACAGGCATATTCAGAAGGTGAGACAGGTCTTAAGGGAAAAACTGATGAAAATGGAAATTTGAATTTCATATATTTAAGGCCTTCAAGTGGGCTGCTAAAATCAGTCCATTCACATGAACTGCCTTATGATATAAAGTCCTTCTACCTTTCAGACAGCTATCCTTGGAGCACATCATTTTCACCGGGGGAAAGGGTTGAAGCAGTATACGCCAAAGACAGAAAGCTGTTTGACTGCCGTATTTATAAATTAACTACCGAGACTGTTGACAAGCAAATCAATATTAACAGCTTTCAAGTCCTAAATGCAGATGAAAAAAACCAGGTAAAGCTTCCAACGGAGAAGGGCTGGTACCTGGTGCTGCTGCGTACTGAAAAGCATGGTGAACTAAAATCAAGGGCAGGAGTTATTTTTATCAGATAAAAATATACAAAAGGATAATTTGTTTACACATTTTCAAATAAATGCCTTGAAGCTACATAGCTTCAAGTAAGCTGTATTGGGCTGAAAACAGCTTGTAGTATGCACCTTTTGCACGCATTAGCTCAGCATGAGTTCCATGCTCAACAATATTGCCCTTGTCAATGTACATAATTTTTGTTGCATTTTTAATGGTTGACAGGCGATGGGCGATGATAAAGGAGGTTCTTCCCTTAAGAAGCCTTTCAAGTCCTTCCTGCAGAGCTAATTCTGTTTTCGTGTCTATACTTGAGGTTGCCTCGTCCAGTATAAGTATCCTGGGATTGGCAAGCAGTGCGCGGGCAAAGGATATCAGCTGCCTCTGGCCTGTTGAAAGCCTGGAGCCCCTTTCATTCACCTGGGTGTAGTAACCGTCCTTCAACCCGGATATGAAATCGTGAGCTTTTACAGCCTTTGCCGCTTCTATAACCTCTTCATCGGAAGCATCCAGCCTGCTGTAACGTATATTGTCCATTATGGTGCCTGAAAAAATAAAGGTATCCTGCATCATTATACCCATCTGGCTTCTTAATGACTCAAGCGTGACTTTGCTTATATCCTCACCGTCAATGAGTATGGTTCCGCTGTCCAGATCGTAAAACCTGCTTATAAGGCTGACAATTGTTGTTTTGCCGGCTCCTGTAGGTCCTACCAGCGCGATGGTGTCTCCTTTGTCAGCTTTAAAGCTTACCCCTTTAAGTATCTTTTCTCCTTCGTCATAGCCAAAGGATACATTCCTGAATTCAACATAACCCTGAATTGCCGGCATATCAACGGCTCCGGGGAGATTATCCACCAGGGGCTTTTCATCAATGGTTTCAAAAATTCTTTCGAGGTAGGCCATGGCATTAATTATGGCATTGTAGAAATTCCCAAGGTTGGTTATTGGCATCCAGAATCTCCAAATATATGACACGAAGGCGATAAGCACACCGACCGATACTCCTTTTCCCAGCTGCGAGATGCCGACTAAATAAAGAAATCCTGCTCCAAGAACAGATATATTTTCAATTATAGGCCACATTATAAAGAGGGAGCTTACAAAGGACATCCAATATTTCCTGTATTCCGATCCAAGCTCTGAGAATATCCTGAAATTTTCATTTTCTCTGCCGAAGGACTGGGTTACCTTCATGCCGCATATGCTTTCGTGTATATAAGCGTTTACATTTGACTGCTTCATGCTTAGAGCCTGCATTCGTTTTCTCTGAATATCCTTAACCAGAAAGACGGCAATGACGAGAGGCGGAAGTCCGGCCAAGCTGACCAGGGTGAGCCTGACATCTATATAAAGCATATATCCCACGGTTACCAGAAGGCTGAACAGATCGGTGATGAGGTTGATTATACCATTTGAAAGCAGGTCGCTGAGGGAGTTTACATAGTTAACCACCCTTACAAGTATTTTGCCATGCGGCCTGCTGTCATAGTAGGCAAAAGGAAGCTTTTGAAGATTGGCGAAAATATCGCTTCTGATATTCTCAACTACCCTGTGGCCTACTTCGGACATAAGCCTTATCCTGAATTTGAGACATATACCGCTTATGATAAGGGTTAGAAGAAAAATAACCGATAAAAGGCCAAGACCGGGAATATTCTTTTGAGGAATAAATTCGTCTATGGCTATTTTGATCAGATATGGCCCTGAAAGCGCAGCAATGTTTGAAATCAGCATTAATACAACCGTAATAAATATTTTTGCCTTATAGGGCTTGAGATATGCTAAGAGCCTTAGCGCATGCTCCATATTAAAGGGACTTGTTAACTCCTCGTCTATGTCAAATTTATTTCTGGCCAATCAAACCACCTCCTGCTCATATACGCTGTCAAAGTCTCCGAACTGGTTTACAAATACATTGTAGTAATAACCCTTTAAATTCAAAAGCTCCTGATGGCGTCCCTGCTCTATTATTCTTCCTTCATCAAGTACCAGAATCAGGTCGGCATTCTTTACGGATGAAATCCTGTGAGCTATAATAAAAGTAGTCCTGTCCCTGTAGAAGGATTTCAGGGTCTTTTGGATTTTGTGCTCTGTCTCCAGGTCCACACTGGAGGTTGTATCATCTAGTATTAAAATAGAGGGGTTTTTTAGCAGAGCCCTTGCGAGGGCTATCCTTTGCTTTTGTCCGCCTGACAGGCCTACTCCTCTTTCTCCTACTATAGTGTCATAGCCATCGGGAAAGCCGCATATGAATTCATGGGCACCTGCCGCCGACGCAGCCCACTGTACCTGGTCAAAGGTTGCATCGGGAACGCCGTATGCAATATTGCCTTCAATAGTATCAGAAAAAAGGAATATGTCCTGCATGGCTACAGAAATACTTTCCCGAAGCTTTCGTACATCAATATCACATATGTTGATCCCATCTACCAGGATTTCACCTTCGGTACAGTCATAAAACCTGCAAATGAGGTTTACCACAGTTGACTTTCCGGAACCGGTGGGGCCTATGATGGCAACCGTCTGGCCTGCCTTGGCAGTGAAATTGATATTCTCCAGGACTTTCTCATCCCCATAGCTGAAGCCAACATTTCTAAACTGCACCGAGCCTTTCAGACCATCCCTTTTCATAGGAGCTTCCGGATTTTTTATCCTTGGCTCTGTTTCAAGCAGGGACATAATCTTTTCTGCTGAAGCTGAAAACCTCTCGATATCATTGATAAGCCAGCCTGCCATGCGCAGGGGATTGTTAAGGGCCCAGATGAAGCTGTTGAAAGCTACCAGCTCACCTAAGGTTAGACTTCGGTTTATGACCTTGATACCTCCGGCGAAAATCATTACGACCGAGAGAGAGCCTGCAAGAGAATCAAGGACGGGCAGATATTTTTCCCATATTTCTGCCGATTCAATATTTCTCTCGCGGTAGGCGGAATTTTCCTTCTCGAATTTCTCTATTTCAAATTTCTCTTTTGCAAAGGCCTTCACAACCCTGTTTCCGCTTATATTCTCCTGTACAACCGAGTTAAGCCTGGAGAACTGATCCCTTATGGAGGAAAATGTCGGCTTAACCTCCATGGCAAGCCTGACTGCGAACCATGCAATGGCAGGAGTAACTGCAATCATAAGCATTGCAAGCTTGCAGTCAATTATAAACAGCATTATAGCTGCAATGATAAAAATCATTGCATTCTCAAACACCATATAAATCACCCAGGCTACGAAATGCCTTACGGCCTCCATATCACCCGTCATTTTTGCCATGATGTCTCCGGTTCTGTTCTTATCGAAAAAGTCAAAATCAAGCTTCTGAAGCTTGTCGTATATTTGCTCTCTGATAGTTTTAAAAACATTTTGCGACACGTTTTCAAATATAAGCTGGAAAGCATAGCGAATTATGGATTTCAAGAGGGTAGCGGCTACGGTTATTCCTATTATGGCTGTGAGCAGTCCTGTTTCGCCGTTGCTTATTACCCTGTCAACAATTATTTCGGTCATGAAAGGGTTTACCAAGGCAAGCGCAGAAGCTCCAAGGGTCATAAGCAAACCTAAGAGCATGAGGTGTTTGTAGGGTCTGATATAACCCCATATCCATTTGAATGTCATTCTGTTTCATCCTTTTTTTATCTTTTTAGAAAAGTATGAACTAAATTTCTCTGTGGTTAAATGTATTATCTTATGGTTTTGATGTGCAATTTTATATAAAAAATTCCGATTGATGGTGCTTTACATTCAAAAGAATGCTAAAATAGTTATGAGAAAACAGCAGACACGGTGAATAATATGTGCGACCTGGGAATAAAACCTGAAAACTTCAACCCGTATATCCTCTATACCTTCAAGGAAAGGTACAATATAAAGAGCAAAAGCGATTTCCACTCCCATGACTTCATAGAATTGAAATACATTTTATCCGGCAGTTCATCCTATAGCATAGAAGGAAAGCTGTATGGGGTGAAAAAGGGTGACATAATAATATGCAATCCCGGCGCCGTCCATAAAAAGGTAATTAGCGAGGGGGAGGAATTCATTGAGTTTAATGCAGGCTTCACAGATATAGCCATAAAGAACTACCCTGATAATTATCTTCTTAAGGAAGGTGCCTGTCCGGTAATAAGTCTTGAAAAATACCAGGCTGATTTCATGAGGCTTTGCAGCGAGACCATGGCTGAACAGGAAAAGAGGGAACCGGGCTATGACCTTGTTATAAAATCAAATATAATGAAAATGATTGTAATTGTGCTTAAGGAAACCTACTTAAGGGAAAAGAGGCAGGCGCAAAGCCGGATAAGCTTTGAATCACACGAAAAATCCAGTATTGTAAGCACTGTTATTTCATTTTTCAATGACAATTACATGCGTCAAATTTCTCTTGAGAGCATTTCAAAAAACATGTATTTAAGTCCTGCCTATATTTCAAAGGTTTTTAAGGAGGAGACCGGCGATTCTCCGATAAACTATTTGATAAGCTTGCGCTTATCAAAAGCAAAGGAGCTGCTTAAGGAGGGGAGGACTACTATAAAAGAGGCTGCTGAGGCTGTCGGTTACATTGATGTTTACCATTTCAGCAAGCTGTTTAAAAAGCACTACGGCTTTCCGCCTTCTCATGTCATAAGAAGCCGGTAAATACGACTTGTTAAGATTCAGCGGTTTTGTTCAAAAATTCGCCAATTTATTTAATCCCATATGGATTTTAGTGTGTTATAATTGGGTGTGAAAAGTAAGATATACTTGAAAATATATTTGAAGGTTGAATGAAATGCTTGTTCCAAGGATTGTTATAGCGGGCACCAACAGCGGGTGCGGCAAAACCACCATAACCTCGGGCATTATGGCTGCCCTGGTAAAGCGGGGCTTAAGGGTTCAGCCCTTTAAGGTGGGGCCAGACTACATTGACCCTATGTTTCATACCTTTGTGACCGGGAATGAATCAAGAAACCTGGACAGCTGGATGCTGGGAGAAGATATAGCAGCTTACCTTTTCAATAAAGCTGCTGCCGGCAGCGATATATCCATAGTCGAAGGAGTTATGGGCTTTTTTGACGGCTATGGCGGATATTCGCAAGAGGGCAGCACCTCACATGTTTCAAAAATAATCAAGGCTCCTGTGCTTCTAATTGTTAACGGCGAGGGGCTTTCCTTAAGCATTGCCGCAATTGTGAAGGGGTTCATGGACTTTGACAGGGAAGCTCTGATAAGGGGTGTAATTCTAAATAACGTCAATTCGGAGCACAACTTCCGTTTGCTGAAGGAAATTATTGAAGAACAGACAGGGCTTGCCGTCTTGGGGTATGTTCCCAAAATAAAGGATTGCACCATGGCGAGCAGGCATTTGGGACTGGTTCAGAGCAGCGAGATTGCAGACCTCAGGGATAAAATCAATATGCTGGCTTTTCAGATAGAGAAGACTGTAAATCTGGATTTGCTGCTTAAGATAGCAAACGAAGCGGAAAAGACCAATGACTCGTCCGTGCATTTCAACATTGCAAGGAGAAGTCCAGGCTGCAGGATAGCTGTAGCGAGGGATAAAGCCTTCAGCTTTTATTACAGGGACGGGCTAGACCTGCTTGAAATGCTGGGGGCAGAACTGGTGGAATTCAGTCCTTTGAAGGACGTGAGCCTGCCTTGTAATGTGGACGGCCTTTATATAGGAGGCGGATACCCTGAGATTTTCGCCGGGGAGCTGCAGGACAACCTGCCTATGAGAGAAAAGATAAAAAAGGCAATTGAGGAAGGCATACCCGCATATGCCGAATGCGGAGGCTTTATGTACCTTTGCGAAAGCATAAGATCAAGGGATGGGGAAGTTTTCGGCATGGTTGGGGCAATACCGGGGAAAAGTGAAATGACAAGCTCTCTGCAAAGATTTGGTTATGTTGAGCTGGAGGTTACAAATGACAATGCTCTGGCAAAAAAAGGCTACCGGGCGCTTGCCCATGAGTTTCATTACTCGGTTACGGCAGTGGACTGGCAAATTCCAGCCTGCTTTAAAGTGATAAAGCGCAGGAGGGGAAAAGAGAACAGAACGTGGCAGTGCGGCTATAAAATAAATAATCTTCTGGCAGGGTATCCACACCTGCATTTATGGAGCAATACAGGATTTGCTGAAAGGTTCGTGAATAGCTGCATACAGTATAGGGCAAGAAAATGATTAAAGGAAGAAAAAACTGCGCTTGGGAGATTATATTGAAATATGAAAACAGAAATTAGCAGGGATAAAACATGCAAGGCTAAATGCATAATGATACAGGGGACTGCTTCTTCGGTGGGAAAGAGCCTTATAACGGCGGGGCTTTGCAGGATTTTCAAGCAGGATGGCTTCAAGGTCTCGCCATTCAAATCACAGAATATGGCCTTAAATTCCTTTATAACCCGTGAGGGGAAGGAGATGGGCAGGGCGCAGGTGGTGCAGGCGGAAGCCGCAGGCATTGAGCCATCTGTGGAAATGAACCCTGTTCTGCTTAAGCCTACTACGGATAAAAAGGCCCAGGTTATTATCAAAGGCAAGGTTTATGGAAATATGTCCGCTGCGGATTACCACAACTTCAAGCCCAAGCTTGCGGGAATGGTCAAAGAGATATATGAAGGACTTGCATCAAAAAATGACATTATTGTTATAGAAGGAGCAGGAAGCCCCGCTGAGATTAATCTGAGAGAAAATGACATAGTAAATATGGGCATGGCTGAGCTTGCGGATGCACCCGTGCTGCTTGTGGGTGACATCGATAAGGGCGGAGTGTTTGCGGCTCTTGCGGGAACAATGCTTCTCCTTGATGAAGCAGAAAAAGCAAGGGTCAAAGGGGTTATAATCAATAAGTTCAGGGGAGATCTGGAGATCCTGAAGCCCGGAATCAAAATGCTTGAGGATATAATCAAGATACCGGTTTTGGGGGTCATACCGTATACAAGGCTTAATATAGAGGATGAGGACAGTCTGGCGGAGAGATTTTCGCAACGCATTGCCGATTCAGTTCGGGGTGAGGTGGATGTAGCTGTTGTTAAGCTGCCTCACATATCAAACTTTACTGATTTCAATGCTTTGGAAAACCTTCCGGGAGTAAGGGTCAGGTATATAACGGAGCCTTCGGAAATTGGAGCGGCAGATCTGATTATTCTTCCCGGCTCGAAAAATACCATAGAGGATTTCCTTTTTGTTCGCAAATCGGGTTTTGAAAAAGAAATCAAAAGGCTAAGCAGTGAGGGGGTTGCTATTTTTGGAGTGTGCGGCGGCTATCAAATGCTTGGAAAGGAAATTCATGATCCCCACCACACTGAGTCGAGCATCGAAGAAATAGACGGATTGGGTCTTTTGAACATGAGGACGATTTTCCGCCAGAAGAAGACAACAACCCAGGTTAATGCATCAGTCCAAAAGGGGCCGGGCTTGATTGAAGGGCTTGATGGATTGGCAGTCAAAGGATACGAAATACATATGGGTGTAACGGAGCATATGGAGGGCTGTATTCCATATTTGATTATTGACAAGGTTTTTGGGGAAGAAAAGCGCGCGGTTGACGGAGTGAGAAATACCGACGGGACTGTGTTCGGGACATACATTCATGGTATTTTCGACAATATGGAATTCTCCAGAGGCATAATAAACAACCTGCGAAGGAAGAAGGGACTGGCTGCGCTTGAAGACAGTTTTGCGGATTTCAAAGATTATAAGGAAGCCCAGTACGACAAGCTGGCGGATATATTGAGGGAAAGCCTTGACATGGAGGCCATTTACAGAATATTGGGCTGAAGGCGGAAATTGTTGTGTTGTAAGGCTTTGACGCATAAGGAGGATTAGCTTTTTGGATATTAACATCTTACTTATTGACATAATAATTGCATACATTCTGGATCTGATAATAGGCGACCCATACTGGCTTCCTCATCCCGTAAGGTTTATCGGGTGGCTGGTTAGAATTTCCGAGAAATTCTTAAGAGCAGGAATAACCGGCGCAGATGTAGAAAAGAAGGAAAGAAGGGCCGGAGCTGCTTTGGCTTTTTTTGTTGTAAGTTCAGTTTTCATATTGGTTTTTGCGATATTGAAGGCGGCTGAGCTGGCAAGCCCTATATTATTTCACATACTGAACATATATTTCATATATTCTGCGCTTGCCTCCACCTGTTTGGCCGTTGAGGCCGGCAAGGTATACGGTGCACTGAAGGAAGGAGATATCGTCAAGGCCAGGCAATGCTTAGGTATGCTTGTTGGAAGGCAGACAGAAGGGCTGAGCGAGCCTGAGGTGATAAGAGGTGTGGTCGAGACTACTGCGGAAAACACTGTGGACGGTATTGTTTCGCCGATGATATATGCATTTGCCGGGTCGATATTTGGCATTGGAGCCCCGCTTGTGTACGCCTTCAAGGCAGTAAGCACACTTGATTCAATGGTGGGCTACATGAACGACAAGTATATTAATTTCGGAAGAGTATCTGCAAAGCTGGATGATGCAGCCAACTATATACCTGCCAGGCTTTCCGGAGTGATAATGCCTGTTGCCGCCTTTTTGTGCGGAAAAAGCTTTTTAAACAGCTTCAGAATCATGCTTCGTGACCGGAAGAACCACAAAAGCCCCAATTGCGCGTACCCTGAGGCGGCTGTTGCCGGAGCGCTGGGGGTGCAGCTTGGGGGAGCAAATATTTATTTCGGCAAAGTAGTGGAAAAGCCTACCATAGGAGATGCAGCAAAGCCTCTTGAAGCAAATGACATACCGGATACAATCATAATCATGTATATAACCTCATTTCTGGTGCTTGCGGCAGGAATGGGTTTAAGCTTTTTTATTTTATATTTTGTGCGCATTAAATAACTATAACGATTCCAATGCAAGAACAGCTTTTATTCATTATATTATCAACAAAATAAGAAATATTAAAAAGGGCGGTGGAATATGAGCAAAGCGAGCACCGACATTCATGGCGGTAATATATACAAAGCATCACAGCTTTACGGGATAAATACACAGGACATACTTGACTTCAGTGCCAATATTAATCCTTTGGGTATCCCGGACAGCGTAAGAAAGGCTCTGGCAGAAGGAATAGACAGCCTTGTGAACTATCCCGACCCTGAATGCATTGCTTTAAGACAGGGCATCGGAGGATATCTTGATATCCCGCCGGAGAACATAATAGTTGGCAATGGAGCAACGGAAATAGTTTTTTTGCTTTATGATTCACTTAAGCTGAGAAAGGTTCTAATCCCTGCGCCTGCTTTTGCGGAATACAGCAAGGCTGCCAAGGCATCCGGATGTGAAATCATATACCATGAAATGAGGGAAGAAGCAGGCTTTGCGCTGGAAATTCCAAGGCTTATTGATGATATTGCCGCCGATGTTGACGCAATATTCATTTGCAATCCCAATAATCCCACTTCAAGCCTTATCAGCAAATCAGAGCTGATATATCTGGCCAGGCAGGCTCAAATGAGAAATACACGGGTTATTGTGGACGAAGCCTTTATCGAGCTGACTTGCGGCGGCAATGAGAATTCGATTGTACAGGCGGTTAAGGAATTTGACAATATATTCATCATAAGGGCTTTTACGAAGATATTTGCAATACCGGGCCTAAGGCTTGGCTACGGAATAGGAAGCAGTGATATTATAGGAGCCATGTGGGAGAGAAAGCAGCCCTGGTCTGTGAACAATTTAGCCTGTGCCCTGGGTAATGTCTTCCGGCAGGAAAAAGAATATCTGCACAGGACTTCGTTATGGCTTAAAGAAGAGAAGGAAAGGCTATTTAACGAATTGAACAGACTTGGAAATTTAAAGGTGTTTTATCCGCAAACCAATTTCATACTGGTTAAAATACTCGATGAAGGCCTTACTGCAAAGTCATTAAGGGATATGATGGCCCGCAGGGGGATACTTATAAGGGATGCAAGCAATTTTACCTTCCTTGACGATAGATTTGTCAGAGTGGCTGTGAAGGACAGAGCAAGCAATGAGAAGCTTATTGACACCTTTAAAAGCGTTTTATATGAAAGATGAAACGGAGGCGCAAATGGGGAAGCTGATTTTGGTTACGGGCGGGGCAAGAAGCGGCAAGAGCTCTTTTGCCGAGGAGCTTGCCGGCAAATTCGGTGACAGTGTATTATATATTGCTACTTCAATTCCTTTTGATGATGAAATGAAGCTGAGAATAAAAAAACACAAAGAGCAAAGGCCTGCGCACTGGGAGACGCTTGAGGCATTCAGGGACATAGGGGAAGCCATGAAAGGGAAGATATCGGGAAAGTCTGCGGTTATGCTTGATTGCATAACCGTTATGGTGACAAATCTTATGTTTGAGACATCCCACGATTGGGATAATATTGCCGCAGAAGACATGGAGCAGGTTGAAAGCAGGGTAATGAGCGAAATTCAAAAGCTTATCGGGGCGGCAAAGGGTTTCGGCATTCCGTTTATAGCTGTAACAAATGAGACGGGTATGGGAATCGTGCCTTGCGGCAAGCTCTCAAGGCTTTTTACGGATATTGCAGGCAGGGTCAATCAGATGCTGGCCAGGTCAGCCGACGAGGTATACCTTTGTGTTTCGGGAATACCGGTGAGGATTAAATAAAAATAAGAAAGAAGTAACAAAAGCTATGGTTGTGATTAAGCGTTTTTTATTGATGATGCAGTTTTTGACTGCGATTCCTCTGCCTTTTAAGCTTGACGTCAAGGAGGAGGACTTCGGAAAGGGATTGGTTTTTGCTCCGGTTGTCGGATTGATTATCGGAGGTATTCTTGCCGCCCAATATTTGCTTTTGGAAATGCTCCTGCCTTTTAATGTAAATGCGGTGCTTGTTGTTGTTTCGTATATTATGCTTACGGGAGGGCTGCATCTTGACGGCCTGGGCGATACCTTCGACGGCCTGTTTTCAAAC
This sequence comes from Clostridia bacterium, assembly GCA_026417615.1. Taxonomy (GTDB): domain Bacteria; phylum Bacillota; class Clostridia; order Acetivibrionales; family JAFADI01; genus SKW22. The sequence continues at coordinate 11,615 of JAOACY010000091.1, read as the reverse complement.
AGACCCAAGGAAAGGATTCTGGAAATAATGAGGGACAGCAGGGTTGGGACTAATGCGGTTCTCGCAATTTTTTGCGTACTGGCGCTAAACACTGCACTTCTTATTAGCCTTGGAAGCAGGAATATTGTAAAAGCCTTACTGCTTATGCCGGCAGCAGGAAGAATCGGCTCTCTGATCGGAGCGGGAGCTTCCCGCTATGCCAGAAGCGGGGAAGGTCTTGGCAAATCCTTTATAGATTTCTGCGGCATTAAACAAATCCTTGCGGGGCTTGTATTATATGCTTTAATATTTATTTTTGCCGGGGGATCTGTGTGGGCATATCTTCTAATAATACCGGTTGCATCCTCCTTTTTCCTGATCTGGCTGTTCAGCAGGAAAATAGGCGGCTCCACAGGAGATATTCTTGGAGCGGTATGTGAAATAAACCAAACTATATTTTTACTGTGTGCAGGTGTAATATGCTGGAACTGATTTTTGTAAGGCATGGCGAGACTGACGGCAATAAGAAGGGTACATATCTGGGCTGGACGGACGTTGATTTGAACGAGACAGGAGAAAGGCAGGCACAAGGCGCAGCGTACAAGCTCAAGGATGAGAAGCTTGACGGGATGTTTTCAAGTCCCTTAAGAAGATGCATTGCAACAGCTGAGGCTATAAACAGGCATCACAACCTTAATATCGAGCTTGTTGAGGCTTTAAAGGAACGCAATTTCGGAGTATGGGACAACCTGACCTGCGCCGAGATAATTTCAAAATATCCTGAAGAATACAATTCATGGACTGCTGACTGGATTAATTACTGCATGAGGGACGGAGAGAGTTCCCTGGATGTGTTAAACAGGGCAGCCGGTTTTATTGACAGTCTTATCAGCAGGCGAAAGGCTGGAAGATTCCTTTTGGTCAGTCATCTTGGATGCATAAGGATTCTGGTTGCCTACCTACTCGGAATGGGCATAGAGGGAAGCTGGCGCTTTCGGATTGATAACTGCGGGATTGCAAGGGTGACGGTAAATGATGAGGGATATGCATATCTGACCTCATTTAATGCATAAAAAAGGAGACTGGCATTTCAGCCTGTCTCCTTTTAAAATAATGCTTAACGGATCTTATATTTTTTAAGCTTTTTGTCAAGCTCCTGCACTAGTTCGTCAAGACCATGGGCTGCCTGCTTCATATCATCAATAGCCTTAAGCTGGTGCTCTGTGGTCGCAGCGACCTCTTGGCTGGATGCAGCGGTTTCTTCTGAAACTGCGGAGATGTTTTCAATTGCGGCGATTACTGCATCTTTATCCTTCTGCATCTGTGATACGGATTGATTTACAGCGTTAATCTTATCAACTATTGTCACTATTGCGTTTGCTATATCATTGAAGGCTCTGTCTGTTTCATTAACAGCCGTATTCTGTTCCTGGGACACTCTCTTCATTATTCCCATGGAATCAATGGCACGAACGGATTCTTCCTGTATGCTTTGAACGAGGTTATTGATTTCCTCGGTGGATTTTCTGCTTTGATCAGCCAGCTTTCTTACTTCCTCGGCAACAACGGCAAAGCCTTTTCCTGCGTCTCCGGCTCTTGCAGCTTCTATGGCTGCATTCAACGCAAGCAGGTTTGTCTGCTCCGCGATGCTTTCTATGGACTCAACAAAAAGACCTATATTTTTTGTTGTATCTGTAAGCTTCTCAATAACAGAGAATATCTTTTCAGTGGTTTCAAAGCTTTCTTCTGATTTTTCACGGAGTATCTTGACAGAATCAAGGCCAACCTTGTTAAGCTCGTTGATTTTGCTTGTTTCTTCAGTCACTCTGTTGTAGCTCTGGTAAACAAAGTCTATCTGCTCTGACAGAGTCTCAACCAAATGAACTCCCTGCTGCGCATCATGAGCCTGATCGGAGGCGCCTTTGGCAATTTCATCTATGGTTTTTGAAATCTCCTCGATTGAAGTCGCAGCTTCCTGGGCGGTTTTAGTTACCTTTCTTGAAGCGTGCACAATAGACAGGGACAGATTGAAGAAACCATCTATAAGTGCTCTGATATCGCTTAAAACAACATTTACAGTCGATGCAACACCACTTAAAATTTCATAGTTCCTTGATTCAACAAGATGGGAAAAATCCCCCTGCTTAATCAATTCCATCTCGGAAGAAAAACGCTTTGCGAGCTTTTTAATTGATTGGTTTGCCGAAAGTATCAACAGACCATATGTAAGGGCATTTGACACAATCACAACCAAAGCGGCCGGAAAACCTGCTTTGATTGCTGTTGCAGAAATTATTGCGGAAGTTAAGGTGACTACAACAATGATAATGAAAACAACTTTCATAAGGTTAAATGATTTTTTTTCGCCAGACTGCATAATGCTTCCTCCCATGTTATAATAATAAGCTGTTATTTTGCATCACTAACAAATATTTTTCGATATTAATATACAAAATTCCTTCTTTTTTAAAAATAAAATACACGGTGGAAGCAGAAAATGAAATTAATATACTTTTATAGTCTTATATTTTAATGGATCTTTTAACATAACAGGCTTTTGTCCGCTCCCAAGCAGTATGGAGTCATAAGTTGAATCAATGGTTACCCATTTTCTGAGCTCTTTTACATAAACCTCGTTCCAGGCATGGTATGTTTTCAAATCGTCTGTATTATAGCCTGTTGCAAGCTTGGAAGGAACGCCTGAAATTCTAAGCATGGCTGCAAAAACAGACGAATAATCAAAGCAAATGCCGCCAGAAGACGCAAGCACAGCTTCAAGGTCAGGAACATATCCAGGTTTTACAGCTTTAGCCTTTTCAAAGTCATATTTGAAATTTGAAGTGATATAAGAGTATATGGCTTTCACCTTGTCGAGGTCACTTGAGCAATTTTTGGTCAAAGCCTTCGCTTTGGCTTCAAGAGCGCTGTTCTGATTCCAGCAGATATAAGGAACAGATTGCAGGAATAATTGCTGCTCGTCTATTCTGGGCACGAATACCTCTTTTTTAAAGACAACCTTGTACTTTGTTCCCTCAGTCTGCTCAGCAACCAGAACGCTGTATTTCCCGCTTCCCATGTACAAAGGATACTGAGCTTTTTTTGACAGCTCAAAATCATAATACAAATTTTCTTTTTGTATTCTTAAAATGTGCCTTGCAGAAGTTTTTGGAGAGAAATCAACCCTGATTACGCCTTTTGAAGCATTGCTTTCATCAACGGAAGGGCTGTCAAAGGCTGCGTTTGCTGTAGAAGATAATGCAACAGAAGAAAAAACAAGCATTAAAGTAAGACTTAGTATTAATATAAAACGAATTTTATTTATGAACATAAAAAACTCTCCTTTCGGTAGCTGGCAGCCATTCCTGAATACCAGGAGCAGGCCCTGTAGCTTTGCGTCTTCAGCTTTCGCTGAATTTGCCATTGTCGGTGGAAAGCACCTTAAACCAATCAAATATGCTTCTACTTCAAGAACCATTTTCTGAAACTTCGATGAAATCACCAGCGACTTGTTCCAAGAAAAGCTGTTCTTGCAGCAGAACCATGTATTAATTTTAGCATAAATTGGCTGGCTTGTACATAGGTCTTTTAAACTATTCTTTTTTTATTCTGCCTTTTATTACAAGGCGGCATGTAGGGTCAATAACGGGATGACAGGTAACAAGCGTTATTTCACAGTCCTTGCCGTTTCCGTTCAAGACCCAGACTTCATCCGGCCGAACAAATAATTTCTGCTCAACGGTGTATTTGAAAGCAGCCTGTGTTGTAACAACTTCGACGGTATCTCCCGCTTCAAGCTCGTCCAGGCGGTTGAAGTTTTTGCCCCAGGCTTTGCTGCGGTGCCCGGCGATGGCATAATTGCCGGGCTTGCCTGCAGAGCCGGTGTTTTCGATGCTTGCAACAGACACCTTAAGGTTTTGGCTTGTCGCATTAGTAAGTATTGGTACTTTAAGGCTTATTTTTTCTATTGCCAATATGCCCTCAACACCCTCGAAAACTTTGTCCGGTTCTGCTTTTTCCTGCTTTTGTGCATCGTCTTTGGGAAGCTGCGGAGGAAGAAGATGAGATTTGGAATCCTCTTCCTCATTTTTTGTGCTTTGCTTGGTAGTTTGCGTAATTACAGCTTCCTGCCACTCATATAAAAGCTTCTCCTGCATTATTGACTCATGCTTTTCGGATGCTTTAGGGTATGCAAGCAGTAATGCACCGGCAAAAATTAAACACCAGGCCAGTTTATTTTTTGACAGCATTTTGATTCTTCCGCCTCATATAGAGAATGAATATTCCGGCACACAGCAGGGCAAAGCCTGAAGCATATATCAACAAAGGGCTGTCCTCGCCGGTTTTTGGAAGCGTTGCCCCGGATGGCACCTTTGCGGGAGCTAAAGGCACTTCCTCGACAAGTATATCAATGTATACCTCCTTAGTATTGCCCTCTTCATCCTTTATTTCGATAACGAAGCTGTCTTTTCCCACAAAGCCTTCATTGGGTGTATATTTCCACTTTCCTGACGGGTCAAGCTCTACCTTGCCGTTTTCAGGCTGCTTGATTATTTCCGGCTTGCTTCCTTCAGAGAGCTTTACCTCTCCGTCAACAGTCTTTTTTTCAAGAGTTTTTACCTGCTCCTTTTCTTTTACCGGCTCTGGAGAAGGGGCGGGTGCGGTTTTTTGCGCCGGAGCCGGTGACGGTTCCTTATCTTTTTCTTTTTCCAGAGGCTCGGGTAATCTAGCGTTTTCAACCTTTATGCTGTATTTTGTTTTTGGTGTAACTCCGTCAGGCATAAGGTCAGTGGGGGAAATACTTACTGTATGCTCGCTTGAATCCTTTATATAGCCAACAGGAGCTGTTTTTTCAACTACCTTGTAAACTCCGTAGGGAAGATCAACTTGCGCTTTGCCTTCGCTATTTGTTGCAATTGTGTGAAGAAGCGTATTTGCCGAATCCCTTATTTCAAAAACAGCGTTTGAAAGGTATGTCTCAGGCTTCCCGGCTTCAGATTTAATTATTTCCAGGGTTCTTAAGCTGTCATTCTTTATTGTTATTACCTGCTGAACTGTGCTGTTAATGGTTACGCTGGTGTTTTGGCTTGTAATCTGATAGCCTGCAGGGGCTTCGATTTCCTTTAGCAAATATGCGGCATATTTCAGGCGGTTTACAGTTGCTTCGCCGTTTGAGTCTGTGACGAGCAGGCCTAAAAGCTTGGCTCCCTTGTAGAACTCAAATTTCGCTCCCTGGAGGGGCTGTCCTGCTTCGTTTGTCTTTTTGAGCTTTATGCTCCCGACTTCGCCAGTTCCGGTTCCTGAGCCTGTAACAAAGGCATGCGTAATTGTTATTGCGCTTTGCGTTACCCCGGAAACTACCTGCTCTCCTGAAAAGCTTACGTTATTGAACACCTTGTTTTCTAGAATTTCATCCAAAATGAGATCAGTCCTGTATTCAATCGTATATGTCCTGTCTATGGGAACTTTTGAAACGAGGTCAAAAATCTGCGGATCTGTAACAAGGGTTCTAGGCCTTACATTCAAAGTAAACATATCATTGAAATTCAAAGCCGTGCCAGAGGTGTTTTTGACAACAAAGCTGTCCTCAACCAGCTTTAAACCTTCGCTTAGCCTGTCGGTCAGCGTAAAGGAGTTGATGGTTGACTGGCTTTTGTTTATTGTAACGCTCCAGTTTATATGCGAAGTTCCAACTCTTGTGCCTGTTTTTGATACGAACTTGTCTCCGTCCGGATGGTTTACGTTTGCCGAGTAGCTTTCATTGACATTGGTTGCTGCGGTATTGCTGTATACTGTTTGTGATATGCCGGTAAATTCTGAAGCATATTTTATCCTGTAGGGCTTGTTTATAGAAGCGGGGTATGTAATTTTAAAGCCTGTTCCTCCAGCATATTCCTCTATCACAAAGCCTTCTGCCGAAGCGTCAACCTGTGAGCCTTCAGATATACTCCCGTTTGAAGCGACAGAATAGTTGTAAATCTTAATTGAGCCCGGAACAAGCTTCTGGTTGCCAAGCATTGTATCAGTAAGCTCAAGGTTGTTGATGTTTTTTGACAAATAATTTGTATCTATAGTCCAGTTTAATCTCTTGTTTGCTGCATCAAGGACACCAGACTTTGAGCCGTTATATTTTGCAGGATTGTTTATTGTCGGCGACACATTCCTTGTGACGGTTCCGCCTGAATGTGAAAAAACAGCGGTGTTGGCATAATTAAGGCTGCCGTTGTTAGAGAGCTCGTCGGGATCAATTGTTGTATTGTATGTAATTATGTACTCATTGTTGTTTACCACATGGCCCTTGTCGGCAAAGCTAATTACAAAGCCCTTTATTTTCCCGCCGGACATGGTTTGGGTCAATGTGTAGTCGGTATCCCTTACAAGAGTTGCGCTGCCTTTTACAACCGTTATTGCGTCAAACTGCGCTTCGGTCATCATAAGGCCTGCTGAGAGGGTATCAGTTATAACAAGATTATTGATGGCCTGCTGTACAGGGTTGACGTTGAGCCTCCAGCCAAAAACCTTTGTGGAATAATTCACGCTGGTGCTTGTTTTTGTATAGGTGTTTGATATGGTGGGTGTCACACTTGCAGTAACATTTGGAGTCCCTCCGTTTGGTCCTACAAAGCCTTTGTTTGTGAAGGTCTGTGTGTTTTTATCGGTTATTATAGTACGGTATTTGAGCCTGTATGCCTGCTGAATATTGGAAGGAAAAGCAATAGTGAATTCGTTTACGGGATCTGACCCCATGCTTAGGCTGTAATCTGTTCCCTCAGTTAGAAGCGCTCCTTCGGTTATGTTATTGGAGGTCTTGGTATGGTCAATTGTAAGAGGGTATACCTTTACACCCTCTGCAATATCCAGCTTGTGCTTGCCTGTGGGGCTTATGACGTCAGTAATCAGGCTTGTTCCAAGATCTATTTCAGAAAGGTTCACATCAAGAGTCCAATTAATATACTTTTCATCATTATAGCCAATAATAGCTGTGCCAGATTTTCTTATTGCCTGTCCTTTGGCAAGTGAAATAGCGCTTTGAGTCGAATTCATCTTAACGGAGCCTTCCGGTCCCTGGTAAAGCTTCGCATTGTTTGTAAAGGACATGGAGACGCTGTTGTTCTTTTTTTCGGATTCATTTACGCTTGTCTCATATTCCACCAGGTATTCCTGGGTAATATCTCCCAATTCCAATGTAAAGCCTGTGTTCCCCGAAGCAAAGCTTACAGTGTAAGCGGATGGGGTAACAGCAACGGCTCCGGGCATTTTATAAACCTTAAGGCTGTCCGTGTCAAGTGTAAGGCCCGCTGGGATGTTATCCTCAACCTTTGCATTTGTTATTAGAGGGTAGTTTGATTTGTTGATTCCTATAGACCATTTTATTTTATTTGCGTTGTATGCTCTGTCGCCCTGTGCGCTTTTTATTATAAGAGGCCCCCTCACAACAGTTACCGATGCGGTGCGGGCAACCGAATTAAAGGACGCATTGTTGGAATATGTAAAGCTTGTCTTTGAGGTGTCAACCTGCGCCGGGTCAATGCTTGTGTCATATACAAGCCTGTAAGCGAGGTTTATGGGGGAATTGAAAGAAACTGTCAATTGCTTGCTTGAAGCATTGTAATTAACGGAATAATTGCTTGCATCAAGCAAAGCACCCTGCGCAACTGTTCCGTCTGATTTAACGGCAAGAGAGTATACCTTCATTGAGCCTGCCATATAGTCAAGCCTGCTGTCAATTGTGTCAGAAACAACGGGGCTTGTGACTGATTTAAGGTCGCGGTTGATATCAAGAGTCCATGTCAGGACATTTGCATCTGACGGGCTTTGTATGCCTGATTTGGCAAGGGCTGTCATTCCGGGGACGCTGAAGACAATATCATATGTCTTTGCGTCTGTACCGCTAAGCGGTATAATCATATGGTATGGAACGTCCACAAGCATTGTGTTTATTCTGAAATTCAGCTGGAATTCAACGGTGCCGTAAACATTTGAAAGATCCTTCGGGACATTGCTTAAGGTTAAGATAAGCTTGCGTTCAGTGGCATTAAGAAGCCAGCTTCCGAAAGAGACGCTTCCAGGGCCTATCAATGTTCCTGTTCGGTTTGAATCTCCGAGGTTTAAGGCATCGGGGAGGTTCACCGAAATCTCATCGCCTTCTTCAATAAAATCAGTATCTGCTATGCTCCAGGTGTACTGCAGCCTTACAGTAGCATTCTGGGCTATGGGGGTTGTAACGGCATCAATGGGGGTGCCGTTTAATGTTATTTTTGCATCGGAAATCCTAAAGCCCGCCTGAGGGTCGGGAACTCCTGCAAAAACAGGCTGGCTTGGCGATAACGGCATTACAAAGCTCGCCATCAGCAAAAGCATAAGAAGAATAACATCGATTTTTGACCTCTTGAAGCGTTTTAACCTTTTTGTTCTCATATAAGCATTCTCCGTTCTTTTTTGGGCATTATCGATTAAATTCTACAATATACCTCTCACAAAACACTCACAAAGAAACGAAAAATTTGAAAAATTGATGTAAAAAATCTGATATGGATTCAAATAAGATTCTGCCGCAAGAACCCATTTTCTGAAACTTCGATGAAATCACTAACGACTTGTCTTGCAATTCCTCGCACGCATCAATGTGACGTCGTGTCACATGATGCTCAAAATGCCCTCCTTGGCATTTTGGCTTCAGAATTGCTGCAACATCGTCGAGTGATTTATTCATCTTGTTCCAAGAAAAGCTGTTTTTGCGGGAGAATCAAATAATAATATTTTTTAGAAGGAATTTTAATAATTACAACGAATATATATAAATGTAATCGTATGCACAAAAAAGGCTGGGTTTAAAATGGGAGTAACAGTCAAAGACGTCGCAAGGTCGGCGGGTGTTTCAACTGCGACAGTTTCAAGGGTTATAAACGGCGACTCAAGAATAAGCGGCGAAACCAGAAAAAGGGTTTTGCAGTGCATTGCAGAGCTGGGCTATAAGATAAACAATATTGCAAGGAGCTTAAAGACAAACAAGACTTATACGGTAGGCTTTATATGCCCGGAGCTTCCAAACAGCTTTTTTATGAATATTGCCAAAGGCGTTGAGGATGAACTTAAAAAGCACGGCTACAGCATGATAATCTGCAATTCTAATGAAAGTGCTGAGCAGGAGAGGGAACGGATTGACCTTCTGCTGGAAAAGTGCATAGATGGTGTTATTATTATACCTGCATCCGATGAGGGCATGCATTACAACAGGTTCAAGGAAATGAACATCCCTGTGGTTCTTGCAGACAGGCTGACGGAGGATTTTGTGTCCGATTCCGTGCTGGTCGATAATGTAAATGGCGCATACTCCGCCGTCGAGCATCTGATAAACAACGGAGAAAGAAGAATAGGGTATATCGGCGGGGATTTAAGGCTCACTACGGCAAGAGAGAGGGATGAGGGCTTTAGGCGGGCTATGAGGGATTACTGTATACCAATAGACGAATCTTTAATGAAGTACGGTGATTTCCACATTGACAGCGGTTATGAGAAAATGAAGGAGCTAATGGAGCTTGATGAGCCTCCCCGCTATGTGTTCATATCAAATTACTTTATGCATATAGGTGCTACCAAGTTCCTTTTTGAAAAGAGGGAGCAGCTTAAATCCCACATAACAATAGCAAGCTTTGACGATATAGATTTATCTTCGATTCTAGGGTTCTGCAGGATACTTGTAGGGCAGCCCGTAATGGATATTGGCAGCAAGACCGCACAGCTTCTGCTTTCCAGGATAAACGGCGAAGAGCTTTCTTTCCCTCAGATTATAAGACTTAAGACTCATTTGACGATTTTATAAGCTGAACCTATTGCCTGAAATTAGCTTCAGGTATTAGTTATAAATCAATTGTAATCGATTGCACAACAAAAAAGGAGGAATTTATTATGGCCAACATTAAGGACTTGAAGGTAAATGCGCCTGTAAACAGACTTCGCGGCAGTATGCCCAAGGTAGGGATACGGCCGACCATTGACGGTCGACGCAAAGGAGTAAGAGAGTCGCTGGAGGAACAGACCATGAATATGGCGAAGGCCGCAGCCAGATTGATCAGTGAGAATCTCAGGCATCCAAACGGGCTTCCTGTGGAATGTGTCATTGCCGACACCTGTATAGGAGGCGTTGCGGAAGCAGCGGAGTGCGCTGAGAAATTTGCGCGGGAAGGGGTGGGAGTTTCACTTACCGTTACACCCTGCTGGTGCTACGGCTCTGAAACAATGGATATGGATCCTTCGACTCCAAAGGCAATCTGGGGCTTTAACGGGACTGAGAGGCCTGGTGCGGTGTATCTTGCCGCGGTACTGGCCGCACATAACCAGAAGGGATTGCCTGCCTTCGGCATCTACGGAAAGGATGTTCAGGACGCAGGAGACACGGAGATTCCAGAAGATGTAAAGGGCAAGATATTAAGGTTTGTAAAGGCAGGCCTTGCCGTTGCTTCCATGAAAGGCAAGTCATACCTGTCCATGGGGTCTGTATCCATGGGTATTGCAGGCTCGATAGTCAACGAAGACTTCTTCCAGAAATATCTTGGCATGAGAAATGAATATGTTGACATGTCCGAGTTTGTGAGGAGAATGAATGAGGAGATTTACGACAAGGAGGAGTTTGAAAGAGCCTTGAAATGGGTAAAGGAAAACTGCAAGGAAGGTCCCGATGACAACGCTCCGGAGGTTCAGACCTCAAGGGAGAAAAAGGACAGGGATTGGGAAACTGTTGTAAAAATGACAATCATAGCAAGAGACCTCATGGTAGGAAATCCGAGACTGGCCGAGCTGGGCTTCGGTGAAGAAGCCATGGGCCATAATGCAATAGCGGCAGGTTTTCAGGGCCAAAGGCAGTGGACTGACCACTTCCCCAACGGAGACTTCATGGAGGCTATCTTATGCTCATCCTTTGACTGGAACGGAATTAGGCAGGCATACATACTTGCGACAGAAAACGACAGCTTAAATGGTGTTGCAATGCTGTTTGGACATCTTCTGACCGGAACTGCGCAAATTTTTGCGGATGTCAGGACTTACTGGAGCCCTGATGCGGTTAAGCGTGTTACCGGAAAAGAGCTTACAGGAATTGCAGCAAATGGTTTGATACACCTTATAAACTCAGGCCCAGCCGCACTTGACGGATGCGGGGAGCAGAGCATTGACGGCAAGCCGGCGATTAAGCCTTATTGGGAAATAACTCCTGAGGAAGCAGGCAAATGCCTCGACGCCACGCTTTGGAGACCTGCCGATGTCGGATATTTCAGGGGAGGCGGATATTCTTCCGATTTCCAGACAAAAGGGGGAATGCCTGTGACAATGTCCAGGATAAACCTGGTAAAAGGACTTGGGCCTGTATTGCAGATAGCTGAAGGATATTCCGTGGAATTGCCTCAGGATGTGCATGATACACTAGACAAGCGCACAAATCCAACCTGGCCTACGACTTGGTTCGCCCCGATTCTTACAGGAAAGGGAGCCTTCACCGATGTTTATTCGGTTATGGCCAACTGGGGAGCAAATCACGGCGCATTCAGCTACGGACATATTGGAGCCGACCTTATTACTCTTGCTGCAATGCTTAGAATACCGGTTTGCATGCATAATGTTCCTGAAGAAAAAATATACAGGCC
>JAOACY010000075.1 GCA_026417615.1 Clostridia bacterium | reverse complement strand
AAATGCCGACGCCGGCATTGCAGAATTAAAAAGAACTGCTGGTAATCTGTTAAGATGCCGGCTTTTTTTAGTTCTTAAGCAATTTTATAATAAATTCTAGTAATTAGGAGGTAAACGTCATGAATAAAAAATTAAAAGCAGGTGTTTTAGGAGGTACAGGCATGGTTGGCCAAAGGTTTATAACCTTGCTTGACAACCACCCCTGGTTTGAGGTTGTTTCTGTTGCTGCCAGTGAAAGGTCTGCCGGAAGGACTTATGAAGAGGCTGTGGGAGGACGCTGGAAGATTGATGTGCCAATGCCTGAAAGTGTAAAGGGTATAATGGTCAGAAACGTCATGGATATTTCAAAGGTAGCAGATGAAGTTGACATGGTATTCTGCGCCGTAGACATGAAAAAGGAAGAAATCAAGGAGCTGGAAGAAAAATACGCCAGGGCTGAAATCCCTGTTATTTCAAACAATTCAGCCCACAGGTGGACAGAGGATGTTCCCATGATAATACCAGAGGTCAACCCCGGCCATGCTGCCATCATTGAAAAGCAGAAGCAGCGCCTTGGAACCAGCAAGGGCTTCATAGCAGTCAAGTCCAACTGCTCTCTTCAGAGCTATGTTCCTCCCGTACATGCCCTTATGGAATTTAAACCGGAAAAAATCCTGGCATGCACATACCAGGCTATATCCGGTGCGGGAAAGGTTTTCAGCGAGTGGCCTGAGATAATTGACAATGTTATACCATACATCGGCGGAGAGGAAGAAAAGAGTGAAAAGGAACCGCTTAAGATATGGGGTAATATTGAGGGCAATAAAATAGTAAATGCCCCGGGTCCCTTAATAACTGCCCAGTGCTACAGGGTTCCTGTTTCCGACGGACATATGGCTGCCGTATTTGTATCCTTTAAGAATAAACCCTCGAAGGATGAAATAATTAATTGTTGGAGAGAATTTAAAGGTAAGGCTCAGGAGCTTAAGCTGCCCAGCGCCCCCGCGCAGTTCCTCACCTACTTTGAACAGTCCGACAGGCCTCAGACCAAGCTTGAAAGAAATATTGAAAATGGTATGGGAATATCAGTTGGAAGGCTTCGTGAAGATTCAATATTTGACTACAAGTTCGTATGCCTTTCACATAATACAATAAGAGGCGCTGCAGGAGGCGGAGTGCTTATGGCAGAGCTTCTCAAGGCCGAAGGGTATTTTGGTTAGCGAAAGGAGTGCTTTGTTATGAGAAACCCAATTTTCACAGGTTCAGGCGTAGCCATAGTAACACCTTTTACAGATGACGGCGTAGACTTCAACAAGCTTGAAGAGCTTATAGAATTTCAGATCAAGGAAGGCACCGATGCCATAATAATCTGCGGCACCACCGGAGAAGCTTCCACTATGCCGGATGAAGAACACAAGGCAGCAATCAAATTCACTGTTGAAAAGGTTAACAAGAGAGTTCCCGTCATTGCGGGGGCAGGCAGCAACGATACCCGTCACGCAATTGAGTTAAGCAGGTTTGCCGAAGAAGTTGGAGCTGATGCTATTCTTACTGTTACGCCATATTATAATAAAACTACTCAAAAGGGATTATACGAGCACTTCAAGGCTATAGCCAACAGCATAAGCATACCCGTGGTCCTGTATAACGTCCCTTCGAGAACAAATCTCAACATCAACGTTGATACAATAAAAGCATTGTCTGCCTTTGAAAATATCGTGGCCATCAAAGAATGCAACATGTCCCAGGTGGCTGACATTATAAACTCCTGTCCCGAAGACTTCACCGTGTACTCCGGCGATGACGCAATGGCAGTTCCCATGATGTCCCTCGGCGGCAAGGGCGTCATTTCGGTAATGGCCAATATAATACCAAAGGACACCCATGATATGATAGTGAAATATCTTAACGGCGACGTTGAGGGCAGCAGGAAAATTCAATTAAAAACGATGCCTCTCATCAATGCTCTCTTTGCAGAGGTCAGCCCTATTCCTGTAAAAGCTGCCATGAACCTTATGGGTATGAATGTCGGCAAATGCCGCATGCCCCTGGTGGACATAAGCGACAAGGGCCTTGAGGTACTCAGAAACGCAATGAAAAATTACGGATTGATAAGTTAAGGACGTGAACATATGGTAAATATACTAATGAGCGGTTGCAACGGAAAGATGGGCCAGGTGATAACCCGTCTGGCGGGAGAAAGCGAAAGCTTAAGGATAGCGGCAGGATATGACATAAGAGATTCCATAAAAAACCCTTACCCGGTTTATACCAGCCTGAACGGCATTAAGGAAAAGATTGATGTGATAATTGATTTTTCAAATCCTGATGCCCTGGCTAACCTTCTTGTTTTTGCCTTGGATAAAAAAATTCCTTTGGTAATGGCTACAACAGGCCTTACTCAAGCGCAGGTAAAGAGCCTTGAAGCTGCGTCAAGCCAAATACCGGTATTTTTCTCCGCCAATATGTCTCTTGGCGTAAATCTCCTGATTGAGCTTGTAAAGAAGGCAGCCAGGATTCTTGAGAGCAGCTTTGACATAGAAATTGTTGAGAAGCATCACAATCAAAAGCTTGATGCTCCAAGCGGTACGGCTCTCGCCATAGCGGATGCCATAAATTCCGTCCTGCAGCAGAAACAGGAATATGTATATGACAGGCATTCAAGAAGAAAGAAAAGGAGCCGCTCAGAGATAGGAATACATGCTGTCCGAGGCGGTACCATTGTAGGCGATCACTCTGTTATTTTTGCCGGAAATGATGAAATAATAGAGATAAACCATACTGCAATGTCCAAGGAGATTTTCGGCGTGGGAGCTCTAAGAGCGGCAATGTATCTCCATGATAAAAAACCCGGTCTTTATAATATGAATGATCTGATTGCAAGCGAATAGCATACGCGTCCGGAGGTGTGTAGCATGTCCCGTAAGCCTGTAACAAATATTTCCGTATCCTATAACGTAGCTCTTGTTACCGTAGATAATCTGCCTAACAGCATAAATATCATATCTGAAATTTTCAATTCCATAGCCCGGCAGAAAATCAACATTGACATGATCAGCCAGACTCCTCCCTACAAGGGCAGCATAAGTCTTTCCTTCAGCATACCCTCCGAGGATCTGGTGAAGGCTATTGCAGCTCTGAATGGCTTTAAGAAAGATGTCCCAAACCTCCATATTGATGTAGACGCAGACAACACCAAAATATCCATATACGGCGAGGAAATGAAAAACCTGCACGGCGTTGCGGCACGTCTTTTTACAGTACTAGCCGCCAACGGTATTGAAATGAAGCTCGTTACAACCTCCGAGGTGGATATTTCCTGTCTTATTTATGAGAAGGATGTTGACAGGGCAATTCAGGCAATAAAAAAGGAATATGGACTGTAAAATTCAGGTATCATCAGGGCGGGGATCATCCCGCCCTTTTTATTTCCCTTCAATTCTTTTTTATTTGTTACCCCTTTACAAAAGCACCACTTCGGATTTATAATTATAGCACGAACACATGTTCTTGGAAAATGAAGGTAATGATTTGTATGGAAAGCGTTATACTGCACTGTGATTTGAATAATTTCTATGCCTCGGTGGAATGCCTTTATAATCCCTCCATCAGGGATTTGCCGGTAGCAGTGTGCGGAGATCCCGACCTGCGTCATGGTATTATTCTTGCTAAAAACTATATCGCCAAAAGGTGTGGAGTAATTACGGGTGAGGTCATATGGCAGGCAAAGCAAAAATGCCCTGGGCTTAAGGTTGTAAAGCCCAACTATCCCCTTTATATAAGGTTTTCAAAACAGGCCCGGGAAATATATTCACGCTACACCAACCATATTGAAGCCTTCGGAATTGATGAATGCTGGCTTGACGTAAGCGGCAGCACAAGACTTTTTGGAGAGGGAGAGAAAATAGCGGATAAAATAAGGCAAACAATAAGGGATGAACTTGGTATAACAGCGTCAATAGGCGTTTCCTTTAATAAAATTTTTGCCAAGCTGGGCAGCGACCTGAAAAAGCCTGACGCAACAACCGTTATTACCAGGGGTAACTACAAGCAGCTGGTATGGGGGCTTCCTGTGGATGAGCTCCTGTATGTGGGCCGCTCTACCAGACGCAAGCTCTACAGAGTTGGTATTTATACCATCGAAGATCTGGCAACCGCCTCCGTCAAATTCCTTCACAAGCTCCTTGGGAAATGGGGTGATACCCTCTGGACCTTTGCCAACGGCTATGATACAAGTCCGGTCATGCCTATGGAGTTTGAAAACACCATAAAAGGTATAGGCAACAGCATGACAACCGCCAGGGATCTTTTGAACGACGAGGATGTGAAGCTCACCATGTACGTCCTGTCAGAATCGGTGGCTGAAAGACTCCGCAGTCACAACTTCAAAGGGCGTACGGTGCAGATATACATAAAGGACAATGAGCTGGCATCAATTGAACGGCAGTCAAAACTTGATCAATACAGCTGTACTTCTTCAGACATAGCCTTAAAGGCCATGGAGATTTTTCGCAGGAACTGGGACTGGGCAAAGCCTGTACGTTCCCTGGGCGTGAGAGTAACTGACCTGGTCACCGCCGACACCTGTACACAGCTATCGCTTTTTGACGATTACAACAGGAGCATTAAAAAGGAGCTGCTGGAAGCCAGCATAGATGACATAAGGCGCAGATTCGGCCACTACGCTGTTTTGCGTGCCCTTTTTCTGAAAGACAGGGCGCTGAACGCAAACCCCGTGGAGGACAACGTCATCCACCCCGTATCGTATTTTAGGTAAAAAAGGGAACACTCCTTCCCTGGTATGTGTTATTCCTTTTGCTTTAAGAAATGTCCCGGAGGAGGTTTGATGAATGAAAAAGGTATTTGTTGATGTAATGGCCCGCCACACCAGAGATGGGAGTATTGAGCCTGTTTCCTTCGTTTGGGAGGACGGTGCAAGCTATGAAATAGACAAGGTTATTGAACGGAAAAAGGCTGCCAGTCTAAAGGCCGGCGGACAGGGCATAAGATATACATGCAGGGTCAGAGGCAAAAATGTATATCTGTTTCTCGAAGACAATAAGTGGTTTATGGAGGGAAAGCAGTAATTTTTTTAATAATTAACTTAAAATTAACATGGATGTGTTAAAATATTAATGTATTTTTTTCTGATACGGAGTGTTGATTGTAATATGAGAAGAAAACTTAGCTATTTGATATTATTAATATTCCTTGTTACCATATTAAGCTCATCGGGCTGCTCAAGCAGCTCGGGAACACTTGTTGTCCTGTCAGGTTCTGAAAATGAAGCCCTTGAGCCCATCATACAAAAATTTGAGAAGCAGAGCGGCATAAAAGTTGAAATGAAGTATAAGGGCTCGGTTGACATTATGCTGGAGCTGGAAAACAGCACCACGGACTTTGATGCAGTATGGCCAGCCAATAGCCTTTGGGTTTCTATCGGAGACAAAAAACGAGTTGTGAAGCATCTTAAATCAATTATGACCTCTCCCGTTGTATTCGGAATAAGAAAAAGCCTCGCCGGAGAACTTGGTTTTATAGGCACCGATGTGTCAGTAAAGGATATTCTGAATGCAATAACAGCAAAAAAGCTTAGTTTTATGATGACCTCCGCAACGCAATCGAACTCAGGCGCAAGCGCATATATCGGGTTTCTCTATGCTCTTCTTGACAATACGGAAAACATAACAAAGGAAGACTTGAGGAAACCGGAGCTCAAGCTGCAGCTTCAGAAGCTCTTCTCAGGAATCAACAGGTCCTCCGCCAGCTCAGGGTGGCTTAAGGATCTATTTCTGCAGGGCAGCTATGATGCCATGGTCAATTATGAGTCAATAATTATTGAAACAAACAAGGAGCTGATCAAGAAAGGAAAAGAACCTCTGTATGTGGTTTATCCTCATGACGGTCTTGTATTGTCCGACTCCCCGCTGGGATACGTCAACAGGGGCGATGCGAAAAAACAAGAAATGTTTAAGAGGCTTCAGGAATATTTGCTGTCTGAAAAGGTTCAGGAAGAAATATCCGCTCTTGGAAGGCGTACAGGTCTTGGCGGAATTATTTCAAAAACAGATCCAAATGTATTCAATCCTGACTGGGGTATTGATTCAAAAAAGCTTCTTTCCCCCATAAAGCTTCCCTCCCCCGATGTGATCGAAGAGGCTCTGAACCTCTATCAGACAGCGTTTAAAAAGCCCTCCTACGCAATCTACTGCCTTGACTTTTCAGGAAGCATGAGCGGCGAAGGAGAGAAAAAGCTCAAAGAGGCCATGACAATGATACTTAATCAGGATATTGCAAAAAAATATCTCCTTCATTCC
Organism: Clostridia bacterium; assembly: GCA_026417615.1. GTDB lineage: Bacteria > Bacillota > Clostridia > Acetivibrionales > JAFADI01 > SKW22. Next base: position 29,623 of record JAOACY010000075.1, on the reverse strand, counting down.
TCAGCTGAAGATGTTGTTGCAGTTATTCCCTTCAGTGACAAGATTTTTGATATATGGGAGGTCAGGGGAAATGACCCTCAACAGTTCAAGGAGCTGCTTGAAAGGATAAACAGTCTTTCACCCCAAGGCGCAACCGATATATACAGTCCCGTTATTGAAGCTCTTTCAAAGCTTGATGCTCAAAATTTAGACAATTACATTCCGTCAATAGTATTAATGACAGACGGCAAATCAAACACGGGAAAATCATTCTACAATCTTAAAGCAAGCTGGAGCGGCATTAACAAGGATATACCGGTATTTTCAATAATGTTTGGAAGCGCAGACGCAAAACAGCTCGAGGAAATAGCCTCTCTCACAAGGGCAAGGGTTTTTGACGGAAAGCACAACCTTGTGGATGCCTTCAAAAAGGCCAGGGGGTACAATTGATGCAGGAAATTATTGGTGGCCTTATTGGGGGTGGAGTATTTGTGTTTTTTTTCTTCGTGCTGCACTCTCCTTTTATCGGAATTGCTGCAGCACTTGGTGCATACCTTGGCATCAATCTTTTGCTATCTTCAAAAACCGGCAGCAAATCGGGAGTTGATACGTCCAAGGCATTTCATTCCGCCTTGGACGATGCTTACGCAAAAATAAATGAAATAAAGGCCAGTTCTTTAAATATAAAAAACGATAAAGTTAAAAGAGATGTTGAACAGCTATGCATCGCAGCCCTCAGCATACTTGATGACCAGAAGAAAAATCCCATGGGTTCCCAGAGCCTTATAAACTATTATCTGGATTCCACTACGCGTATAATAAAAAAATATGTAGAGCTGAATGAAGTTAAAATCCGCACGCCGGAAATTCAAAGCCTGCTGGAAAAATGCGAAAATATCCTGTCTTCTGTGAACCAAGCATTGAGCAAGCAGATAAGCAGCATGATGGAGGATGACATTTCAGATTTGGATGCAGAAATATCCGTCCTTGAAAAAACACTGAAATCGGAGGGACTATAGATGAATAAAAAAATAATAGGAATCGTAATCCTGCTTATAATAGTACTGTCTGCAACAGCCATATACTACCTTCAGGGCGGCGGCGTCGAGCAGGTAACATTGAAAGGCTTGGTCGGAGGAGAAAAGATTGGTTTTCTGGAGGATCCCCAAGTAAAAAAAATACTTAAGGCTAAATACGGCATAACCATAGACTATTCCAAGGCAGGCTCGCTGGATATGATCAAAGAGGAGGGAGAAAATGACTTCCTGTTCCCATCCAGCCAGATAGCCCTTGAAATTTTCAAGGCCTCCAAGGCTCAGAAAATTGTAAAAAGTGCGGTAATAATCAATTCACCCATAGTGTTTTACAGCTGGGACATAGTAGTAAACGCCCTCGAGAAGGAAGGCGTGGTGACCAGAAAAGACAAAACCTTGTATGTTTCCAACTTCCAAAAGCTTACTGACATGATAATGGAGGGCAAAAAATGGAACGATATAGGTATTGGTGAGTTTGGAAAAAACAAGTCTGTTACCGTTATTTCCACCGACCCCACCAGATCCAATTCAGGAAATATGTTTACGGCACTCCTTGCGGGAATCCTGAATGATGGGGTTATTGACAACAGCAACGTGGAAGCAATCATACCAAAGTTAAAGCAGTTTTATTCAAAGCAGGGCTTTCTTCAAAACTCTTCATCAGACCTTTTCAACCAGTACCTTATAACCGGGCCCGGCGCCAATCCAATAATAGCCGGCTATGAAAGCCAGATTATTGAGTATTCAAGAGAAAACCCAAAAGCCTGGCAAACCATTAAAGACAAGGTAAGGATACTTTATCCCGTTCCAACCGTATGGAGCGCCCATCCGGTTATAGTGCTGAAGCCTTCAGCCTCGAAGCTTATTGCCGCACTGGAAGATAAGGACATTCAAAAAATTGCATGGGAAAAGCATGGGTTCAGGACGGGCGTTGCCGGAATTGACAATGATATTTCCGTTGTGCCTGTGGAAGGCCTCCCGGAAAGGATAGACAATGTCATGGCATTACCCACGCCCGAGGTTATGCAGCGAATTATTCAGGCTCTTGAAACCAGGTAAAACCAAAGGCTAAATCATTTTTAGGAAGTCGAGCTTGTTATATTCCTTTTCAAGCCTGTCCTTCAAGTAACGCTTCGATATAATTCCAAGCTCTGACAGAACCTGTGGAGACACATCAAAGCTAAAGAGCTCTTTCATTGGCGAACATACTATATGGCTTATGGCTTTAGCTGTGCCTGGATGTATAGGAATTGCATTAATGTCATTTGTTTTGCATGCCTTACATAAAAAGGCGCACTTTTTAAAGCTGAACATCATGTTATCCTCATATGCTTCACATATAATGCAGCCTTTAACATACGGAGCATAGCCTAGAATTGAGAGAAGCCTGAATTCAAATATCCTTGTAATCAGCTCCGGGGATTTCTGTGACTTTGAAAGCATATGCAAAGTATTTAAAAGCAGCTGCAGAGACTTCGGGGATGATTGGCCTTCCTGAATCACGTCATTTATAATATCCATTATGTGAGCTGCATGTGAAAGCTTAATTATGTCATTCCTTATTTCATAGAAGGACTCTATAACATCGCAGCTATTTACGGAGAACATGTCATGGCTCTTAAAAAGCACAAACTCTCCGTAGCTGAAAAGCTGCGAACCAGCTACAAGACGGCTTTTAGGTCTTCTAGCGTACCTGGCAAAGCAGGATATTTTCCCCTGGGTTCTTGACAGTATGCTAAGAATCTTATCCGCTTCCCCGGTGCTGACTTCTTTAATTACTATTCCCTTGGTCTTAAAATAATTCCTCATAGAGCTTTTTGAAGAAGTGAAGTACTGATGGCAACCTCGTCTTCAACAACATTTATCTCTGTCAAAACATTGTTTCCAAGCTGAATTTCCCTATAAAGCATATACCCTTCCACACTGCCGGTTTTCTCAAATGCCTTCCAGGCAAAATCCTTTAGCATTGTCACTTCCCCCTTGATTCTTCTTTAGTATTCATACCTGACACTCTCTATATATTCTTAGGTTTCTCTAAAAAAATTTTTGTATACCTGGAAAATCAGTCACTATAGCCAAGTGTTTTCAGCATTGCCTGACTATTGCGCCAATCGGGCTTTACCTTCACCCAGAGCTCCAAAAACACCTTTGTGCCTAGGAGATTCTGTATATCAACCCTTGAAAGGCTTCCAATTTTTTTGAGCATCTTCCCTTCTTTTCCGATGAGAATAGCCTTGTGAGAATCCTTTTCGCAATATATATTAGCTTGTATATCCACAATGTCCTTGTTTTTACGTTCTTTAAAGGTCAGTATCTCAACTCCGACACCGTGAGGAACTTCATCGCTTACCAGATGAAGTATTTTCTCCCTTATCAGCTCGGCAGCAATTAGCTTTTCAGGCTGATCTGTGAGCATATCATTGGGGAAGTATTTCGGTCCTTCAGGCAGTACCCTGACTATCTCTTGCTTGAGAATTGAAAGGCCGTCGCTTAAAGCTGCAGATATTGGAATAACAGCCTTAAAGTCAAGCAAATCCTTATAGTTTGCAATTACTGACAATATCTGTTCCTTATTTATAAGATCAATCTTGTTGATTACAAGAAACACGTTGGCATCAAGCTCTTTCAGCTGCTCAGCTATAAATATATCCCCGGGTCCGGGCTTGATGTCTGTTGCCTCCACGAGGAAAAGGACAACATCCACCTCATTAAGCGTGCTTTGCGCTATATTTACCATATATTCTCCAAGCTTGTTCTTAGGCCTGTGAATCCCGGGTGTATCAATAAATATAACCTGGAAATTATCCTCAGTAACAACAGTTCTTATAGTATTTCTTGTAGTCTGAGGCTTGTCCGACATTATAGCAATCTTCTCTCCTGTCAGTTTATTGAGAAGAGTTGATTTGCCTACATTGGGTCTTCCGATAATTGTTACGAAGCCTGATTTGAATGTCATCACTCCACCATCCTTCTAAAAGCGTGAGGCAGCAAATCTCCAAGGCTATGTACCATAAACTGCCTATCTTTCCTGCTGCATATAATTTTCAAGTCATCACCGGAAAACTCCGCAAGCACCTGTCTGCAAATACCGCATGGGTAAACATAATCTTCACTGTCACTGGCAATAGCAATAGCTTCAAAACTATTTTCCCCGTCTGAAACAGCTTTAAACACAGCAGTTCTTTCCGCGCATATAGTTGCACCATATGTTGCATTTTCAATATTTATCCCTGTGTATACCCTGCCGCTTTTCGTATAAAGCGCAGCTCCGACTTTAAAGCCGGAATAAGGTGCATAAGCCTTGTCCTTTGTTTCTTGAGCTATTTTAACCAATTCCTTGTATTCCATAATTAGTTAAACCTCCCATTAAAAATAATACAACTGAAAAAGCAGAAGAGTTACCAAAAAACCCAGCAATGCTCCAGCCACAACCTCCAGCAAGCTATGTATCTTTCCCTCGATGCGGCTTTGAAGCACCAGAAGGGATAACAAAACAGCAAGCATGGCAATCCTTGCATTTCCAGACCAGAAAGTAATAGCCGTGGCTGCAGAGAAAGCCAATGCCGTATGTCCGCTTGGCATACCCCCATGAAAGGGAGTGCCCTTTTTGAATCTGGCCTTAAAAACCAATGTCAAAAGTGCAGTAATTACCAAGGCTATAACTGTAATATTTATCGGAGAATGCCTGATTATTCCCACACCTTTTTCCAGAACCAAACATAACCTGTCAAAAAAAATAAAGTATCCTACCAGTAAGGCAACAAAAGCTGATACAATGACGGCTCCGGCAGCCACATCCTTTATAATCCTTGCCTTGGGATGGTAAACATCAACTATAATGTCCACAAGAAGCTCCATTGCGGTATTTATCAACTCACATATTATGACCAGGGCCACCGTAAGGCATACAATAAGGAATTCAACACGCTCAAGCTCAAAGTAAAGGCTTGAAAGCAACACGATACCCGCAGCAGCTATATGTATTTTCATATTACGCTCGTTTTTAATTGTGTATATTATTCCATTTATTGCATTGTTGAAGCTTTCAATCAAATTCCTGTTTTTCAAGGAGAGGCTGCACTCCTTTCCAAATAGGGGAATTCCTTTTTTATCAAGGGACGTCCCTACTGATATCTTCTTTTTTGCTTATTTACTCTCTTCCGAGGCCCAGCTGCTGAAGTACGGCTTCCTGCTTTTCAAGCATTCTTTTTTCGTGCTCTTCATCCTGGTGATCGTAGCCCAGCAGGTGAAACAGACCATGGGAAGCAAGAAATGCAAGCTCACGTTCAAAGGAATGCCCATAAGATTGAGATTGTTCCGCAACCTTCTCCATAGAAATTACAATATCTCCAAGAACAAGCAGTTCTTCATCGAGGTCAAAATCACCTGTGTCATTGATTATTTCACCCTCAACCATATCCACCATTGGAAAAGAAAGCACGTCTGTTGCCTTGTCTATATGTCTGTATTCTTTGTTTATCTCCCGTATCGCTTCATTGTCAACAAGCATAAAGCTTACTTCTGATGGCGTGTCCAGGCCTTCAAGCTTAAGGCCCATATCTACTATTCTATTGAGCAAACCACTAATATTGTCTGTTATTGCAATCTTATTCTGCATGTTTTCAATCAACACTGACATTTTTAATCTCCTCATCCTGAATGATACTTGCATCTGAAATTTCCTCAAGCTGCTCCAAATGCTTATCAATCTGCACAGCCTGGCTATTTGCCTTTATCTGCGGGTATTCCTCCCGTTCGTGGAACAGACCGCTGAGAACTCTCATAAAAGCTTTTGCTATATTATCAAGGTCCTTAAGTGTAAGCTCGCATTGATCAAGCTGTCCGTCGTCAAGTTTATCTTTTATTATTTTTCTCACAAGTCCTTCTATCTTTCCCTCAGTCTTGTCAACCATGGCTCTCACCGCAGCCTCAACAGAATCCGCCAGCATGACTACGGCTGATTCCTTGGTAGACGGCTTGGGGCCTTCATATCTGTAATTCTCAGGTTTCACCGACTCCACCTTTTCACACTTCTTTGCCTTGTGGTAAAAATACGCTACCAGAGTAGTTCCATGGTGCTGTTTGATTATTTCCCTGATTGCAAGGGGAATCTTGTATTTTTCTGCAAGCTCCACCCCATCCTGTGTATGTGAGGTTATTACCAAGGTGCTCAAGTTGGCAGTCATCCTGTCGTGAGGATTGTCTGCCATCTGGTTCTCCTTAAAAAAGTTAGGACGTTTCAGCTTACCGGCATCATGAAAGTACGCGCCTACCCTCGCAAGCAAAGAGTTTCCTCCTATGGCTTCAGTTGCCACCTCAGCCAGGTTGCCTACCATAAGGCTGTGATGGTAGGTTCCCGGAGCTTCCATAAGGAGCCTCTTGATTAAAGGTTGGTTAGGATTGGCCAGCTCCAGAAGCTTAAGCGGTGTGATAATATTAAAAGTAAGCTCCCAAAACGGCAGAGTTCCCAATGTCAATACTATTGAAAGAATACCGTTGACAAAAACAACGGCAGCTTCCCTCACTATGGTGTTTATATCGCCTTTATTTATTATTCCAATACAGACGATGATTAGTACATTTATAATTCCAATAAAAATTCCAGCCAGGGATAAGCGGCTCCTCTGGTTTGCTTTCGAAACAAGGAAGGCTGAAATAGTACCTGAAATCAATACCATGCAAATGAATCTCAAATCCCCCCTTGCAATAAGCGATATTGCTGCCGCCAGTACGAAGTTTACTACAGCTGCCAGCCTCAGATCCAGCAAAATTGAAATCAGCATCGGAGCAATAAACACAGGCGCCGCCAGCATGAAATATTCAGGGGTAATTTCATAAAAGCCTCTGGTAATAAGCAGTGTAAGCAATATAACAACGCTTATCAGAAGCATATCATTCCTGCATTTTATAATATGATGGCAGAAATTCGCTATGTAAAGCAAAAGAATAACAGCCAGAAGCAAAAGAATTATGAATATTCCTATGGCAAAGCCCAGTTCAAACCTGCTGCCGGTTTCCACAAGGTTAAGCTCGTTCAATATGGCCAGCTTGTCCTGTGTTACAAGATCCTCCTTGCTGATTATCCTTTGCCCTTTCAGTATCATTACTATGTTTTCCGGCCTGTGGTATGCCTTGTCCTTTTCCTTCTTCGTCAGCTCTTCATCAATTTCCCTGTTTGGAACAACAACAGCCTTAATAACCAGCTCGCCTATATTTTTCAAGTCCTGACTCATATCTTTGGCCTGAAGAAGATTTTGCGCCTTGTTTACTTTTGTGGCCAGATTTTCAAGAGTGACATCCTCAGACATTATATTGCTTATCTGATCCCTTAGTGTCCTCTTAAATTTCTCAAGTTCCTCCTCGCTTGCCTTTTCAATGAGATAACGCACCTGCTGCGGTGATACCGGCACTCCCATGCTTTTTATGTTTTCCTCAAGCTTTTTGGCTGCCATATCCTGCTCCGCTTCGAGGTGCTGCTTGTAGTTCTTGTCCTTTCTGCTCACACCCTTGTTTTCAAGTTTCTTTTCAATATCCTTCCTCACCATTTCAATATAGTAAAAGAAGTCATCTGCAGCGTTTATAACATCAATAGACGCTTTTCCGATTTCCCGTGTAACCGGAGGAACAGCATTTGCCGCCGCCTCTCTGTTCTCAATGGTTTTAATTTTGTTTTCCAGATCCCTTGGTGCAATAATATCATATTTTGATACTTCTCCCAAAACAAGGCGATACTTCTTGGGAACCGCACTATTATATATTATCAGGAATGCTGCAAGCAGCGTGAATGCAACGACTGCCAGCCTGAAGAAGGTGTCGCTTTTTATGTATCTTGTCAGCTTGCTCTGTGTTTTCGAATTGCTTGCCTTTGATGAAAACAACTTATATTGCCCCCTGTTTCCCCGCCTTCTCGTAGGCTTTTATTATTTTCTGCACCAATTCGTGCCGTACAACATCCTGTTCATTCAGATACACAAATTCTATACCCTTTATGTCCCTCAACACCTTTTGAACCTCCTTAAGTCCTGACTTCTTGTCCACAGGAAGATCAATCTGAGTCACATCGCCTGTAACAACCGCTTTTGACCCGAATCCTATACGAGTGAGGAACATTTTCATTTGCTCAGGGGTAGTATTCTGAGCCTCATCAAGAATTATAAAGGAATCATCAAGAGTACGTCCTCTCATGTATGCAAGAGGAGCTACTTCTATCATGCCCTTTTCAAGATACTTCTGGTATGTTTCCGCCCCCATGATTTCATACAGGGCATCATACAGAGGTCTTAAATATGGGTCCACCTTGTTCTGCAGGTCTCCCGGCAAAAAGCCCAGTTTTTCTCCAGCTTCGACTGCAGGCCTCGTAAGGATTATCCTGTTTACTTCCTTGTTCCTGAAAGCTGTCACCGCCATGGCAACAGCCAGAAAAGTCTTTCCTGTTCCGGCAGGACCAATACCGAATACAATATCGTTATCCTTTATTGCTGTTACATATCTTTTCTGGCCATGAGTCTTTGATTTTATCTGTTTTCCCCTTGCAGTAAGGCAAATATAGTCTGTCAGGTAATCCTTAACCTTGTCTAACTGGTTTTCACCTGCGAGCTGTACAAGGTAGCTTACATTCTGCCTCGTGATTATATCGCCCTGGGCTGCCACGGCCACAAGCCTTTGTATAACCTTCTCGGCCTTTTCAACTCCCTCCTGACCGCCTACAATTTTTATTTCATTATCGCGGGATATTATCTTAACGTCTAAGGCATCTTCGATAATACGGACATTCTCGTCAAAGTTGCCGAACAAGTTAATAACATGCTCAATCCTGTCAAATGCAACAGTCCTTTCAACAAGACTATTCAATCACTTTCCTCCAATCTCTTTAGCTACTCCTATTTCTTCTATACATTCTATTATAACACTTGCGTCAATGCCACCCTGGCCATCTTCAATAAAATTCCTGCCGGTACTAACTATCTGCGCATTTTCCGGAATAGCGGCGACGGCTTCCCCGTAAGCTTCCTCCATTGCCGACTGCTTAGCTTCCTCAATTTCAAGCTCTTTTTCCACCAGCCTCACTTCATAGTATCTGTCTGTTATAAGCTCAAAGGGCAGTTCAATATCTCCTCCTAACGACAAGCGTTTTTTTATTTCAATCTTTTCAAAATTTTCATACGGAGCTTCTCCATGGAAAAAATCAAATCTTTTTGTAAAAAGCATCAACGAATAAAAATCCTTCTTTTCCCCTGTGCGTTCCTTCATTACTGCCTTGCTTTCAACCCTTCGCCTAACCTCGTACCATGTCCTTGCTTTAATTGAGGCGATAGCATGAACAAGGCGTGTGTTTATCTGATCATTTTTTGTCTCAACTGCTCCCGATACCAAAAGCTGACCCTTAGTGACACTTTCTCCGACCTTCACCTTCTCCTGGCCGGCTTTTACCACAATGGACTTTATTATTCCGTCCCTTAATGCAACTATATCACATGGTATATGCTTTGCAACTATTTCCGGAGGCTGTTTTCTCTCCGCAACCTCAACCCTTACCTTTGTACCCTTCACAGAAATACCAACCCATGCAAGCTCTTTAATATCAAGCATCAAGCTGCTTGCTGCTGATTCGGTGTCAATCCCGAATTTCAGTATCCCCGGCTTTATGCCCATGCTGGCAAGCTTATCAAGGATGAATTCTGTCTCAAGGCTTTTATTCCCTGAAATCTCAACAGTCCAGACAAACGAAGTCAGTGTGTATAAAAGTGCTATAAAAAAAAACGCGCCAGCCACAAAGGCTTTCCTTTTCTTATACCTGTTCATTATAAAGGGTAAGCCCTTTTTTCTTACTATCCTAACCCTGCAGAGCGTTTTTTTTGCTACAGGCCTTAGAAGTTTAAAACCGGGAATGCTTACCTTAAGGCGCATTGTAGAATTCTTAAGCTTCTTGATATCCCAAAGGAATATCTGCCTATGAATGCATATATTAATAAACTTCTCTAAAAAAAAACCTTCGACTAATATGATAACATATCCTCGTATATAATTCCACAATCTGAGCAGTAACATTTCTTAACCTCCTCTATTTCAGCACTTCAATAGAGAGTAGTTCTCCTTCAACCATTATGTCCTCTGAGGTTATTTCCTTTATTGCCATCCTTTCCCCGGTTATTTTCAGTATTCCTATCCCTGTGTTTACCCGGATTCTCCTTTCATCGTATTCAATAATTCCCTTGTAGTTTTCAATGATCAGGTTGTTTCTCCCAATCATTGTTATTTTGGGTACGTTTAAAACTACCTCCTTTGGAAGCTCAAGTATTTCAGTTACTTTTTCCTTCAGGCTGTTCTTTGGGTTCTCGTTATTATCCTTTTTTCTTCTGCGAGCACTTCTATTATCAGGCATAAATTTCTCCTTGTATTGAACCATTGACTCTATTGATTATGAAATTTAATGTTGTCTATGTCACCTATATTGTATCCCTTTTCTCTTATGCCCTTAATAATCATGTCAAGAGCGTCGGCATTGTCCTTTGAAACCGCATGCAGCAGCAGTATCGCTCCGTTATGCAAATTCCTCATTACAATATCATAAGCAAACTGAGCTCCACGAATCTTTTCCCTGTTCCAGTCGTCATAAGCAAAGCTCCAGAACACATTGCAGTATCCAAGCTTTTGAGTAAGTGCAAGGGTACGTTCGCTGTACTCTCCCTTGGGTGGTCTTAAATACTTCATATGTTTACCGAACTTCTCACTGAACACCCTGTCAAGGCCAAGAATTTCTTCCTCAAGCTCCGCATCCCCTAGAGACGGAAGACTGGGATGGTGTATTGTGTGGTTGCCGACCTCATGCCCCTCCTCAACCATTCTTCTCACCAAATCCTGGTGCTCTTTAAGGTAAGGCCCGGTAATAAAGAATACGGCTTTCGCATTATTATCCCTGAGAGCATCAAGAATCTTGGGTGTATATCCATTCTCATAGCCTTCGTCAAATGTGAGGTATACCTCTTTCTTTGAGGTGTCTCCGATATAAAAAGCATTATACTTGCTCAAAAGCTCCGGAGCTCCAGGATCAGCATCCGGAGGCTGGTTGTTATGTTTTCTTGAAATTCCCCACCTAAGCAGCTTGTTTGATGACTGTCCGCCGTTCATAGAGCCTGCAGCCTGGATGGTATCCTCTTCCAGAGCAGCACCTGTTCCTCCCTCGGACAGCATGCCCGTAATCTCCAAGCTGAAATCAACATCTTTCATGCTGCTTTGATATAAGCCTCCAAGGTCGCTAAGCGCCGAAAAGTCTTTTCTTCCGCATCCAGCACCGCTGATCATCAAGGCTATTACAAGGTTTAATATTAATAATCTCTTTAAATTCATTAAGGACACCCTCCCCAATCTTTAGAAAGCTTCATAAAAAACTAAAAAGGCCTTATGATTTCCACATGACTAAAGAATCCAAACTGAAACAAGCAGCTTATTGTCTTTAGTACGGCAATCAAAGACCTAAAAATCCCAAGCAACCTATACTAATTATATTTTATATCGGGTAGAAACATTCCATTATGCATTTGGCAAAAGCTTCAAACAACAGCCGAATTCTGATTTCTGGTTTCTGAATTCCCACCTCGGGTATACCCTGGCCTTGCTACTTTTTAACCGGAGTAAGCATGTCATACCTTAATACAGACCCATCATCCCTAACTTTAGGTATTAGTATGCTATCCGACCTTTTAACCTCTACCTTGAGCTGATATGCCTCAAGTGTCTCAATAACCCCGCCTATCATTTTGAGAGAATGCTCAAGCTTGTCGGGATCACCTATGGCTTTTATCTCAAAAGGAGCTGTCATCTGCCTTCCGTTTATCATAATAAATTTGCCGGCCACCCTTACTTCACTTGTTGCAACTATCCTTTCATTATTTACGGATATTGCCTGAACATCCGAAGCTCTAAGCTCATTCAACACATCAAGAATATTCATGTCGTCAATATATGAATATTCATTATGGTTTATGGTGATAATAATGCCCTTACCCTTAACATCGGTAAGGCCTGCAATGGTTCGGGCCTTCTCAAGCTCCTGTGTAAGCAATTGAGTTGTCTTTGTTATCTCTCCGGAGGCACTTTCAAACTCTCTGTTCCTTTTGTCAAGCTCCTCGATTTTTTTTGCGAGACCCTCATTGATTTTCCTTTCTCTTATCAATTCATTCATAAGCTCTTCAGCTCTTTTAATCTGACTGCTTGCTGTCTTATTGTTAATCTCAATGCTCTTATACTGCCACGCAAGTATAATGCCTAGTATAAGAAATACCACAGTTATCGCCAGATTCATTTTAAGTCTCATTTGTCGCCTACCTCCAATTCGGTCATAATCCTGTCTACCCTGTTGTCATGTATGGGGCTGTATTTTGCAATCATAATCTCTTTTTCCTTCTTAATATCAACACGTATCTTGTCCCTTAACATATAAGCTACCGTATCGCTTTTGTACAAGGCGTCGTACATCTTATCCGGATTTCCGATGGCCTTTATAACGAATGGTGCCGGATATCTGTTCTTGTTGATTCTTATTGTTGGCCCTGCGCATATCTGCTCGCTTGTGGCTATTATTCTTTCACCGTTTATTGAAATGGCCTGAGCCCCAGACTTCTTTAATTCGTTCAATACCTTCAAAATATCACCGTAATGTATTATGTTTATATTGGGATTATCATTTAAGCGTTTTGAAGCATCATCCATAGTTACAATGATACCATGTCCCACAACATCCGTTAATCCAGCCTTCAGCTTGGTTTGCTCAAGCTCAATGAGCTTATTCTTAAGGTACTGGTCATTCCTGTTATCTACGGCAGCCTTAAGATATTCATCGTTCCTTGTTTCATATTCCTTTATTCTGTCATTCAAAATTGCGCCGCGTTTTTTTTCCTCATCAAGCTGCTTCTGCAGCTCCCCGATCATATTAACTGCTGAAGGCTTCTGGCTGTTGGTCTTCTTAATGCTTCTGAACTGCACTGACAGCAATATGCCGAGAATAAGGAAAATAAAAAGCAGTATTGCGCTTTTATCCTTTATATTCATATTCACCTCAATGAACATCTTTAAACAATTTAAAATCTATAATAAATATTCTACAGCAAATAATTTATATTTCAAGTGAAAGCAAAGTTTACCTGATGTATAAAAATTCCTTTAAGTTATTATTTCAGTTTTCTTCACTCTTCCGCTTTAAAATCTCAAGCTGTTGGTATAATATATTATTACAATACAAACGGAGGGCGGTTGCATGTTTTATCATATAAGATACCAGACAGGCGAGATTGATGATGTTATTAAGGAAATGAAGAAAGGGAGCATTCCGTGCATGGATGTGCAGGATTATGATGAGCTTGGCTGGGTGCTTGAAAAGCTCAAGTCTAAGGGTATATATAGAATTGACGGCATGCCATATGACAGGGATGCAAGGGACCGGCTCAAGGAGCCTGAATTTGAATTCAGAATGGCTTTTTCCGAAAATTCAAATGGAAAACCTATGTATATAGATTTCTATTTCGAGCCGGATGTGGAAGAAACCTATGACTCAATCGGTGAGATCTAATTTCGATTCTACCGCAAAAACAGCTTTTATTGGTTTTTGCGGTAGAATTGAATATATTTTCACTCATCGTCTATAATAAATACGATAAATAGCTTACATTTCCCCCGAATTCATCTTTTAGATGCTATTGAAATGCCTTTGAACAATCATTTTTCTCCTTAATGTAAGCTATTTATTAACCTATATAAAACTCAAGCTTTAAATCACCTCGTAATTTGTAATCCTTAAAATTTTCAACACTAGCTTCTGCTTATTTGACGTACTTTCTCAACATATATATTGCTTAATTCCTCCGCAAACTCAGCCGAATAGCTTTCGCTTATAACCCTGCATACCGGCTGCTCCGCATCCGGCAGCACCAGAACCCAGCCGCCGTCACGGAATATTTTCACGCCCTCAATAGTCTCTATGCTGTCACCGCTTCTCTCCTGAATTATCTGGCGGATTACCTTGCCTTTGGCATCCCATGGACATTCGACCTCTTTTTTATTTATATGGAAATCAGGTATCATATCTACCAGATCTGAAAGCTTCATATTGTTAATGCTCATAAAATCCAGGATTTTAACAAGGCCAGCTATGGCATCAAAATGCATTGTAAACTGCTCCAGCATCTCCTGCTTAATTTCGTTTCCGAGCATTTTTCCCATTATATCCTGATGGGAAGTTTTTGTCCTGATTATTTTCCCGTTGTTCTCATTAGCTATTTTTTCAAGAACCTGACTTGCGGATATGGGAACGACCACCGTTCCTCCGTTCATGGTTTTAAACATGATAACAGAAATCATGGCAATAAACATATCTTCCGTAACAATGCGCCCTTTATTGTCTACAAGCATCATTTTTTCCGAGTTGTCCTCAATTGTAACTCCCAAATCAAACCCGGACATTCTTATGTGACCCGTAAAAAATCTTACATCACTGGAAATATCGCTCTGCTTCTTTGTCTTTGTATTAAGCAGTGTAAGGTCTATGTTTTCAACCTCGCATCCTAATTCCTTAAGAAGGATGCTCATAGTATCAAGGATATACCTTGAACGAGAGTTTAGCGCTATCCTGTAATTCATTTTTTTTGATTTTACACTGTTTATTATGCTTCTTAAGTAAAAGCTGCTGTAATCAGGAATTTGTCTTACCTCTTTTATGCAACCACCCTCGCATCGGCTGAAATCTTCTCTTAGGAATGCATTCTCGATTTTTCTTTCAGTTCCCCTATTTATGTTACAACCGTTTTTATCAAGGAAATCTACATATAATCTTGCAGCATCCTCTGTTGACGTGCTTATGTGGATACCGCCATCAGCATTGTAGAATCTTACCGCTGATCTTGTGACAGGCAAAAGCATGCATCCTAAATCAAAAACCTCTATTCCCGCTGAAAGCACGCCGGCTTCAAAGGATATTTTCAGCATATGCGCAGATGTTGAACCATCACAGCTAATCAATATTTTGCCTTTTCCCTTGAATGCAGCTCCGTATGCAGCACCAAGCTTTGATGCAAACTCAGGCGTAATATCCACATTTATTTCTCCTGCTATACCCCTGTGTCCGAAAATATTGCGTACAAACTTCGAACCCCACACAAGGTTTGAGTTTACTTCCACCCCGGTATCCACCATTTTGTTGGGCCATATTTTTATATTGGGCTTTATTACGGCTTTTTCCCTGATTATTGTGTCATCGCCTATTACTGACTGCTCATATGTGCATGAGTTGTCTTTCAGATGCACTTTGTCGCATATTACACTCCCTCTTAACTGAACATTTCTGTCAACCACACAGTTTTTCCATAAAATACTGCGTTTCAATCCGCTTCTTTCACTAATGACATTGTTATCTCCTATTATAGTGTAACTGTCTATTAATGTATCGTCCTTGATTCTGCAATTCTTACCGATTATACAAGGAGCATTCACCTTCGCCTTCTCGCTTATATACGAGCCCTCTTCCACCCATATGCCATTCTTCACCTGAACTCCCGGAATATTAACCCGGACCTTTCCCTCAAGAATATCAATATGCGCCTGAATATAGGCTGTAAGATCTCCGATATCACACCAGTAGCTGCCTGTGACATAGCCGTACATAAGCCTTCGTTCCTTCAAAAGTATTGGGAAAAGGTCCTTGCTGAAATCAAACATTTCATTTTTATTAAAATATTTTAGAACCTCGGGAGACAATATATATATCCCCGTATTTACAGTATCGCTGAACACTTCCCCCCAGCTTGGCTTTTCCAGAAACCTTGTTATTCTTCCGCTGTCATCTGTTACAACCACACCATATTCCAGCGGAATATCCACTCTCTTTAATACAAGAGTTGCAATTGCTCCCTTGCTCCTATGAAATTCAATCGCTTCTTTCAGGTTGATATCTGTAAGAGCATCTCCGCTAATTACGAGGAAAGTATCATCAAGAAAATCTTCTGCGTTCTTTACGCTTCCGGCAGTTCCAAGTGGTGTTTCTTCTATATAGTACCGCATGCTTACACCAAAATCACTGCCATCACCAAAATGATCCATTATTAAATCAGGCATATACTGCAATGTCGCTGCCACATCTTTTATCCCATGGCTTTTCAGCAGCTCAATGATATGCTCCATAACAGGTTTGTTGATAACAGGAACCATCGGTTTTGGGCGGTTGCAGGTAAGAGGGCGTAACCGCGTACCTTCCCCCCCTGCCATGATAACAGCTTTCATCTACTTCATCCTTTCGTATTTTTTATACTGCATAAGATGGAATAAAATCGTAAAGATTGATTAATCAACCTTACGATTTTATGAATTAATTGCAAATATTATTACAAAATCCTTTACTAAAATTTTTTGTAGCTAAGGCAGTTTTAATTCGCTTAATATTAACCATGATTGCTTTATAATCTCAAAGCCTATATATTTTTCCCATATAAAGCTGTTTTATTCTGCCTGGCAATATAGTTATTTTCCTGTGGCTTCATTTACATAATTAAACGTATTTTTTATTTCACCATTGAGAATAATAAACATGCATCAAAAAATATTTAACCAAAGGAGGAACGCATCATGCCAAGAGCGAAAAAAGCTGCAGAAGCCAGCAATAATGAATATATGAGTAACGGCGTTAAATTAAGTCCGGCAATTCCATCCCCGGGAGACAGGGTAAAAATCATTTATGATGGTCTTCTTTCAAAAAGCGGGGCTACAGATGTTATTGCCCGAGTTGGTTTTGATGAAGAGTGGAGGAATTTGTACGATTACAGGATGGAAAGAACACATACAGGCTTTGAAGTATCGGTTCCCGTTTCAAATGCCGACAGTATAAATATTGCATTCAAGGATTGCGCAAATAATTGGGACAACAATTCAGGAAAGAATTACACCTTTGATATAAGCCAATAGAAGCTGCTGAAGTTTAAATAATAACTAAGGGAGTAGAAACTTTCTACTCCCTTAAAGCTATATGTTTCATTTAAAATGGAAACCTGGTGGGGATGGTGGGAGTCGAACCCACACGATATCACTATCGGCGGATTTTGAGTCCGCTACGTCTGCCAGTTCCATCACATCCCCAAGCTAACTGCTTATATATATTAACACAGTTAACCTCATAAAATCAATAGCTATTTTTAACATTCTATTTATCTATACCCTCATTCTGCCTTTTGTGTCTATTCCCCAAATCCCTTCACGACCTGATATTGTCACCGAGGCGGCTTGCTGAGGGGTAACAACCTTTCTGAAATCTGTCAGTGAAACCTTTTCTCCCACCAGAGCCGGGTCAAGTGCATTGATAAGAATTCTTCCCGGAGAACTCGCAAAATTTGCGCCAGCAGACATAATTCCTTCAAAGAAGGACTGGCATGCTCCAGCAAATATACATAGCTTGTCAGGGTCCGGTTCATAGCTCCTTGCTTCCATAACTGACTGTATGAAATATCTGGAGTTTTTGTAGCTGTTAAGATTGTTTTTGTCGGCGTTTTTCTTTATGCTGTCGTGCCCTGTGGCTACAACAATATCCGGTCTATATCTTTGCAGCAGCTCTTTAATTACATGTGGCTGCTCATTCTCTGCAGCAGCTCTTCCAAATGCTGCAATATTAGATTTTCTGTAGTGATACAGGCATTTTTCCAGGAACTCTCCGTCTCCGTCAAGCTGAAGTATTTTTCCTGCTCTTGTTCTTGGCTTTAAGAGCATCGGAAACCCGAAAACCGGCCTTGTTCTTGATCTGGTGCTGGCAAATGCGTATTTTTCAGCACGTGATAGAAATCTATACATACTCTGATATGCAGATCTGCTGTCCTGTTGAACAAGGTCATCATCATCTGCATCAACCATTATCCTGTAAATTAGTCCTTTCAAAACATAACTTGGCTTTGAGCGGCCCTGGTCAATGACATCCACAACCTTAAAAGCTATATCTCCGCCATAGGACTTTCTTGTAACTATATCTCCAATCCTGTAATTGCTCATAAAAACCCCCAAAACAGATAATTTTCATATTACATAATATGCAATGCTTCTGTTTTGGGGATTATTTTGCAAATCTGTTTTACATAATTTTTATTTTTTCCCTCACTCTACCTTCTGTTTGTAAGAATCTTAATAATGCTTCTATTATCAAGCCCGTATTTTATATTGAACTCACCTATATTTATTTCTGTAGTTAGGCCCATGGCAGTGAGGTCTTTTAAAAAAGCAGCCTTATCGCTTATCAATCCTGCTTTTAGCAGCCTGTCAGAAACGATTTCAGAAGTGTCTCCTGGATTTACCTTGATTTTGATTTCCTGTTCCTTGGGAACCGACGAAGATGTAGCTGTCGTTCCTTCTTGCTTTGTTTGCTCAGGCATGCTCTCCTTTTGCTGCACTTCCTTAAGCTTGACAGTGCTTTCAGGCTTTTGCGCCATCTGAATTTGCGTTGCTTCTTTGCTGCCTATCAATTCAGTTCCTTCAAGCATTCCTATTTTCTTTGCTTCATTTATAATCTCTTCCCTGCTCATTTTGGGTTTTTCTCCCGCAAGGTAAATCATGCTTACAATTGATGTTAAAACTATACCAATGCCAATTCCCAATATTATACTTGTAATATGAAAATTCTTCATAATTCCCCCACATAATTTATATAGGGAACGGAAACCGTCCCCTATAATACAATTTGTATTTACTTATTCATTCCAAGTATAAGCTGAATTTCTCCCTTTCCCATATTCAATGCTCTGGCTATTTCAGTATCACTCATGCCATTTTCCGAAAGCCTTATGACTTCCTTGAACTTGTTATTAATAGGTATCACCTTGTCCTTTGACCTTCCAGATGATTTGCTTGAAGAGGTTTTCACGGCATTGGAGCTGTCATATTCAATATTGTCTATAATCAAATCGCTGTTATGATTAAAGAAACCTGTACCCGGTGTTCCGTTTACCACCTTTTCTTTCACAATAGGTACAACATCATTATTCTCAACATTCTTCAGACTGATTTGCTCAAGCTTTTCCTCAATAATTTTAAGACTGCTGCACATTTCCTGATTTTTGATGTCCATCTGAGTGACAATATAGTCAGAAAATTTATTCAGCTCTTCAATCATCTGCTCGCAGTCTGAAATAATCTCAAGAAGCTCCTGCTTCTTGTCGTCAAGCTTCTTTACATAATCCTGCGATCTCTTCATATCATAGGCTATCCATATTAGCGCTATAATTATGAGCATTATTCCTAAAAAAATAATACTGACATAGAAATTCATAATGCACCTCATTTTTATTTCATCATTAGTAATAAATGGACTCTTTTTTGAGGAAGTGTCCTATATTCACAATCTTATATCTATAGTACTTGATTGTTCGTCAGCAGTCAATTTCTTATTCTTTGTATAATTTGCACTATTTTTCTTCTTTTCTTCTTTCTTGTTCTCTCTTTTTTTTTCCTGCTTTTCCCTTATGCCTGGCTCACTTGTTTTTTCCTGTGCGTAAACCTGCCTCAAATTATCATCAACCTTGTGCTGAGTATTGTTGTAGGTTTGCTGCTGCAAAGCATGATTCCTGTGCTGTTCATCATTAGCCATTTTAGCCACTTCAGCCGTTTTTGGCAGCATAACTTGGAAATCCACGGGTTTTATAGACATAACACCACCTCTAGTCTAAGACAACACACATTTTTAAATTAAGCTGTACTGCTTCTGCATTAAGGTATGTCACCTAAAATACATTTAAATGACATTTTCATTTGTCTATGGGCCCAACTCTTATATCTGCACCATCCCTGTAAAGAGTACAATACTGCAGAGGTTCCTTAACAAACATTAGACAAGAGCCTATGGCAACCTTTGTGCCAGGATAAATAAAATTATACGCCCTTATCCTTCCATAAACATCCTGCTGGAGCTTAGCCTCAATTTGAGAAAATTCTTCTTTCATTTCATTTAACCTGTTAGACAGAAATATCTTGGTTCTTACGCTTTTTGCCATCATTTCCTGCTTGTCCGGAGTCAATGCGCCTGCAGCCTCCAGCTTTTTTAATATTGCTATAGCCTGGTCTGCCTTTTTTATATCTGCTTCACTGCTTGATATTTCATCCCTCAAGGCCTTATACCTTTCCCTGAGGGTTGGATCCACTCCAACTTCTATATCCGTAAAGGTAGCCATATGTGAACCGATTACCTTGGCTGTGATTTCCTTCCCGACCTTGCACGTACCGCCAACCAGAAGGCCTTTTTTCCCTGACAGTTCAAGCTTGTTCGCACATTTTACATTGCTGTGCATTATGGCTTCTGACTTTATATTGCCTTTGGCTTCGATATTGCTGTGCTCAATATATCTTGCAATTATATCGCCTTCGCAACATAGCACACCTTTGCCCATACCCTGCATGCCTCTTCTTAGCACTATATCCCCGCCAGCTTTAATTACCGCGCCCTCAACAACTCCCAATACTTCTACAGATCCTCCCGCTTCAATAGTAAAACCGGAGAGCACGTTTCCTTTTACAATCACATTGCCTACAAAATAAATATTTCCCGTAGAGTTGTCAACATCAGCAGAAACCTCATAATTTGCAAAAACGCTAACCTTGCCGTCAATGTAGTTTACCTGTCCGTCAATTGCCGCATACAGCTCCTGACCGTCCTGGCTTATTTCAACATTCTTCCCCTTTGGCAAAACCGCAGGCTTTCCGTTAATGGAAGGGATGTCTGCTCCTGCAACCGTCTTCCCCGGGGTACCCTGCTGTGGAGGAACCAGCGAACAAAGCTTCTGGCCTTTTTTTACGCTTTCAATAAGGTTTGTCTCCTTGTAGTCAACTCTTCCGTCCTCTAATATGGTCGGCTTTCGATCCTTTTTTATATCAAAAAAGAATTCAACAGTTCCATTTTTCCCGTTTACAGGGGGCGTCCCCTCCGCAACGGTTATCATCTCATTGTATACTGGATATTTTGCAATTGTCTCCAATGTGGTTTTATTTATTCCATAAACAACTCCCTGCCTGGCAAGAAGAGTTAACATTTCCTCTACCGTCAGCATCCTTCCTCCGTCTGGAGGGGCAAGCGTAATCATGGCCTTCATTTTATCAGGC
The DNA here is from genome assembly GCA_026417615.1 of Clostridia bacterium. Classification (GTDB taxonomy): domain Bacteria; phylum Bacillota; class Clostridia; order Acetivibrionales; family JAFADI01; genus SKW22. The sequence goes on along the minus strand of JAOACY010000075.1, from coordinate 8,501 downwards.
GTTACCATAACTGTGCCGACAGCATCCAACTTTACCTCTTCCTGTGTCTCAGCAATTTTTACAGGTGTTTTGTCCTGCTTAAGCACCGCAAGCTCCACAATATCTTTATTGAATGATCTTATGAGCTTTTTGTTCAGTCTGTCAATAACATCCCTCGACTCAACACGGATGCCTTTCCCTACCGGAGGATAAACAGTGAGATATACTCCATCCTGCTCATATTTAATTTCAAAAAAGCCGTCATTTACGTTCCTGCCTGATGAAGCTTGATTCACCGAAAACATCTTTTTTACCCCTTAGTATAATGCTGTAAATATCTTATATGGTAAAAGTTTTAGCTCTGTATTAGTGTTCTGTGTCTTGCGAGCTTCCCTCTAAGTCGAAAAATAGCCTTGGTATGAAGCTGGGAAATCCTAGATTCCGACACTTTCATTATGGCACTAATTTCTTTTAATGTCAATTCTTCAAAGTAATACATTGAAATTACGGTCTTTTCCTTATCTGGAAGCTTGTCTATAGAATCCGCAAGAATACTCTTAATTTCTGATATTTCGACATAACTCTCAGGCCCATCATCTTTGTTTGAGCCGGAAAATTCCACTCCTATCTCGTAGTTCTGTTCAAGAAATTCTTCAAGTGAAACCATGGAAGAAACATTGACATCATTTAAAAGCTTATAGAATTCATCCAATGATATCCCCAGCTTGTCAGCCACGTCCTTGTCTGTGGCTGCATGCCCCAGTTCATTCTCTATCTCGCAATATACTTTTTCAAGCTCCTTGTTTTTCTGTCTGAGCGACCTTGGGACCCAATCCATTTCTCTTATACTGTCTATAATTGCCCCCCTGATTCTAAGAGAAGCATATGTCTCGAATTTGACGCCTTTATTTATGTCAAATTTGTCAATAGCATCTATGAGTCCAAATACTCCAAACCCAACAAGGTCGTCATATTCGACATTAGAACCGAAATATATGCTAAGCCTGCCTGCAACATACTTTATCAGGTGAGAGTATTCAAGTATAAGCTTTTCCCGTATGGAAGGGTCTTTTGTCTCGCTGTACTGCTTCCAAAGCTCCAGTTGTTTGTTTGCGGATGACATTGAAATCCCCCATTGCTTTTATATTAATTTTGATTCTTTTCTGTCATTTTCAGCACTTCACTTACCTTAAGCGGAGTAAAATCCTCATCATATTCCACTCTGTAATCTATTTTGCTTTCACTTGTATTCCTCGCTTTTTCGTCAGCATTATTCAGCTTACGTCTTTGGGAATCTGCAAGGGCTGCTTGAGCTTCCTGCTCCTTAAGCTCTTGCTTTCGTTTTTTAACATGCTCAAATACCTTTATGGCAGTGTGTCTTATATACATACCCAAAACATAATAAACAACAATGCTTATAATCATGTTCCTGTAGGTATCCTGGAGATTATTGCCTGTTCCGTAGTTCAATACTCCGACAATTATGGAAATAATGGAACACATTATAATCGGCAGATTTCTTATATAGTCCATGCTATCCTCTTTCGAGTATTAAATTTGCTTAACCCCATGTCCGATTGTTTTTATAATAAGTTTACCGTCATTGGAATAAAGCTCAACCGTCCGACCGTAATTACCTCCTGTGTCTTCTGCAATTACAGGTATTTTCAGTTCAGCCAGCTTCTCCTTTGCTGATATTGCATTTCTCAAGCCGATTTTCATCATATCCGATGTTTGGTTGAAAGCAAACATTTGCGCCCCTCCGGCCAGCTTTGCAACAATATTGCCGCGGCGGGCTCCTATCTTGATCATATCCTCAATAAGCTTCTCTACGGCTGTATCGGCAAACTTGGCGACATTGCTGTTGTTCTTGGCCTGAAGGCTGGAGGGAAGCATGATATGTGCAAGCCCTATTACATTTGTTGCCGGATCATATAGCGCAATCCCTACACAGGATCCCAGCCCCAGAGTTGTCAATATGCTCGGATGGTTTGAGACCATAAGGTCGGCCATTCCGACTTTAATAATATTTCCCATTACATAACTACTCCCAAAGCTTTTAGTAAAATTTCGTAGGACTCAACATCAGGAATCAGGAAAAAATCCCCAACAACCTTCGTGCTTCCTTCCGAAAATTCTGTCTCAATATATAAAACTGAATCTCCAACTTTACCAAACTCTATAGCGGGAACACTCAGTATAGCCCCTGCCATATCGATTGCTATATCAGGGATTGAAGGTATCAGCCTCATGTTTGTGAGTGCAGACAGAGCAGAAAGGTATGAGCCTGAAAGAATGTTTCCGATCTCTTTCAAGGCTGAAAGCTCTATCTCATTGAACTCTCCCTCATGTTCCACAGGTTTTCCCATGAGTAAATTTACAAGAACACGAGCCGCTTTACACTCTAAAATAAACATAATATTGGCCGCAAGATCTCCGCTAACCCTCAAAAGAATGCCAATAACCAGTATATCTGCTCCCCCAAGGATTTCGCTTACATCCTTGAATTCCAAGATTTTCACCTTGGGTACATCCATATCCACCTTTTTATTAAGCATTTTTGCAAGAGCAGTAGCAGCATTCCCTGCGCCTATATTTCCTATCTCCCTAAGCACATCAAGCTGGAGGTTGTCCAAATCATTAATACCTATACTCATATCTCACACCCCGGGGTATTATTCATTTCCTGCTATTTCTATCATTTTTTCGATACTGAGCAAGGTAATGATCCTTCCATTTACCTTGCCAACTCCAAGTATATAGTCGGCAGACATATCAATGCTGAAATTGGCAATATTCTCGATTGCATCATCCGTCAGCTCCAATACTTCAGCTACTGCATCCACAATTATGCCAACAGACATATCTTCTATTTTTATTATTATAATCCTTGTATCTTCTGTCTCTTCAAATTGCGGCAAATTGAACCTGAGCCGCATATCCATGATGGGAATTATTTCTCCCCTTAGATTTATTACTCCCTTGATGTATTCAGGAGTCTTAGGAACCCTTGCAATCTGCATCATTCTTTCTATGGTTGTTATCTTTTTTATATCTACACCATATTCTTCCTTGCCTATTTTAAAAACAACAAACTGTCTTGCTTCATTTTTAACCATTCCATCCATTATATTCAGCCCCTTTCTATGCGAGAGAATTTACATCAATAATCAAAGCAACATTTCCATCGCCAAGTATGGTTGCTCCTGCTATGAAGCGGATTCCTGCAAGGAGCTTGCCAAGGGATTTAATAACTATTTCCTGCTGGCCTATGAGGCTGTCAACCAGAAATCCGGATAGCTTGTCTCCCTTTTTTACAATAACAGCGGTGAGCTGTTTCGGGTTCTTGTTTTCCTTAGGTACGTCAAGTACTTTATCAAGTCTTACAATTGGCACAACCATATTTCTTAAAAGAATTACTTCCTGCTTTTGCACCAGTTTGATGTCATCGGGAGAAATATTAATAATTTCCTTTATGCTGCTTAACGGTATGGCGTATTTTTCACTTCCGATAAGCACCAGAAGAGCCTGAATTATTGCAAGCGTAAGCGGAAGTCTTATAATGAACTTGCTGCCCTTTCCAAGCTCGGTCTCAACTTCGACAATTCCTCCCAAAGCCTCTATTTTTGTCTTGACCACATCAAGCCCCACGCCCCGGCCTGACAGGTCTGTAATTTTATCTGCAGTGCTGAAGCTTGGCTTGAAAAGGAAATCTATTATATCCTTCTGCGATAGTGAGTTTGCTACTTCTTTGTTTACCAGGCCTCTTTCAATTGCCTTTTTCTTAACCTTCTCAACATTTATGCCCTGGCCGTCGTCGCCAACCTCAATCACAACATTATTTCCATCCTGATATGCCTTAAGATATATGTGACCAACACCAGGCTTTCCAAGCTCCAGTCTTTTTTTCAATGGTTCTATTCCATGATCCGCAGAATTTCTGAGAAGGTGTATAAGAGGATCACCTATTTCATCAATTACTGTTCTGTCAAGCTCAGTTTCCTCACCTGACATAGTGAGCTCAATTTCCTTGTCAAGTTCTCTTGCTATATCTCTTATCATTCTTGGGAATCTGTTAAATACAGTCTCCACAGGTACCATCCTGACCTTCATAACAGCATCGTGAAGATTTGTTGTTATTCTCTCAAGGTATTCGACAGCCTCGCTATATGTCTGTGATTTATCGACATTATCCAAACCTTCCAATCTTGTCTTTATTATAATAAGCTCACTTACCAGGTTCATAAGCACATCAAGCCTGTCGATGTCAACCCTGACGGTCTTTCCGGTTTTTGCCTTTTTTGCTGAAGCTGTTGCATTTGCCTCAGTATCCTTCTTCTCATTCTCTGAAGAATCATCAGTTCTCAAATCAAGTTCCTGCGGCTTTGCATCTCCGCTTTGAGCTGTATCTTTCACAGAGGCGCTTGCTGTATTTGACCCAAGCTCAGTTATTATTACTTCATCTACTTCTGCTATTGAATTTAATTCCTTCCTGAACAGGTCAGATGTTTCTTTGCTTACTACGACAACAGCAAATTCAAACTCAAACCTTTCATCCTCTATATCCTGAACCGAGGGTTGAGATTTTATTATTTCCGAATGCTTTTCCAATGTCTGGAATACAATGAAGGCCCTTGCTGATTTAAGCACGCATCCTTTGTTGAGCTTTATCCTTATCTGAAATGCATTATGCCCCATGTCCCTGGCTTTGTTTATTATATTTTGCTCATATTGGTTTATACTAAGGAGTTCATCTTTATCAGAAGCGCTTTGCAGTATGTTTTTCGATGCTGAAAAAGTTGAGGTTGGTTTTGAATCGTCTGTTTCGCCCTTGTTCTTAAGTATATTCTCAAGGCTTTCAATCAATTCGTGATAATCATTGCTTCCCTCACTGCTGTTGTTGATTATATTGTTTATGTATTTTTCAAGAGCATCCAGGCACTTGAAGAGCAGGTCAATCATCCTGGTGCTTACTTTTATCTCGTTACTTCTTAAAGCATGAAGAACGTTTTCCATGTCATGGGTAAGCTTGGCCATTTTGCTAAAGCCCATGGTGCCAGACATTCCCTTCAGCGTATGAGCTACTCTGAAAATTTCATTTAATACAGAAATATCTCCGGGGTTTTTTTCTAGTTGGAGCAATGACTGGTTCAGCCCCTGCAAATGTTCCTTTGACTCTTCGATAAATATTTCTAAATATTGACTCATGTCCATTATTTTTGCCCCCCTATAATCTTCATGATCTCATCGGATATATTTTTAAGCGGTGCAATAACATCAACTGCACCAGTCTGAATTGCTACCTTGGGCATTCCGTAAACTACGCAGGATTTTTCATCCTGAGCTATTATAAACCCTTTATTAATACTCTTTAAAAGCTTTATGCCTTCACTTCCGTCCCCGCCCATTCCGGTCATTATGACACCGATAATGTTACTCATGCCAGTATTAGAAAGTGATTCCATCATTGTGTTTACAGAAGGCCTGTGCCCTCCCGAAGGAGGCGATTTACTGAGACGAATTCTTATAATACCTGTTAAGCTTCTTTCTACCAGCATATGATAGTCACCCGGGGCAATATATACATAGCCAGCTTGAAGCTCATCTCCCTCTTCAGCCTCCTTTACCGTCAGTTCACTCATTGCGTTCAGCCGTTCGGCAAGAGAACGGGTAAAACCAGGCGGCATGTGCTGTACCACAAGGAAAGCTGCAGGTACGTCACCCGGGATTTTAGGTATTACCTCCTGCAGTGCTTTTGGTCCTCCTGTAGATGTACCTATTGCGACAATATTTTTTATATTACTACTCTTTACTATATCACGTTTTGGTCTAATCTGTACATCTTTTAAAGTTAAATACTTCTTAATTTTTGTCGAATTTTTAGCTATTTTTATTTTCTCTATTAATTCTTGCTTTTTTTCATCATCTGCGATATTAAAAATATTTGTTGGCTTTGTAATAAAATCTATTGCTCCGTATTCAAGCGCTTTTATTGTGGAGTCAGCTCCCTCCTTTGTTACGCTGCTAAGCATCAATACAGGAAAAAAACCAGACTTCATGATTTCCTTCAGGCAGCTCAAGCCATCCATTACCGGCATCTCAACATCCAGCGTTACAACATCGGGTTTAAGGCTCTTGATTTTTTCCAATGCCTCAGTTCCGTTCTTTGCTGTGTCAACCACCTCTATTTTGTCATCACTGTTTAATATGTCAGCAATGACTTTTCTCATAAAAGCAGAATCATCTACAACCAGCACCTTAATTTTGCTTGCCATATCTCTAAATCAATCCTTTTTTTCTCAATTTTCTCTGCTCCCTGAAAATAAACCCAATTATTGCTTCTCTTTCTTTGTATTGTATATCATAAAAGGATAATCCGGTTTCATATTTTAAATCGTTATATTCTGGTTTTACAGATCTGACAACTCTCCCAAAGAAATTTACTTCCTTGCTGTTTTCAAGCGGCAGTAATAATTCAACAAGCTGGTTTTGCAGCATCTTTTCTTCAGTAGCTATACAAACTCCGGATCCGCTCAAATCCCTTGAAAAAGTATCTGTAAAAAGAATTCCTTCATTGTATTCAGGTTTAGTTGAAGCTACAATCCTGTACTTAATCGGCACGCAACATTCAAAACGAAAGAACTGCCGCCTCTGAATTCTACGTATTTCTCCCTGGAAAACAATCTTAAGAAGCGAAATATTATCCTTTGAATAAGTGCTAGAAACTTTAGAGCTGAAGGTGTACAGGTTATCCTTGAAAATAAAATACACATTCATTCCCCATCCTATCCTTATTGGATACAGCGCTCCCTCAAATATAGGGGTTGCAATAACTCCCGTATTGTCATCCTCTATCCATTCCAATTGACTTATAAGCTGGTGTTCAATCTTTTCCCCCTGCAGGTTAAACACCTCTAATTCCAGCTTAAGACCTGGCTGTAAATCACTGTATTTCATACTTGCTCCTCAATTTGATTAATTGTTCCAAAAGTTAACCAACCTGTTTATAAAGCTCTTTATGCCTGTATTGGTTAGCTCCTTGTCTTCTTCCTTTTTTTCCATTAATTTTTTTGATATTTCCCTAATATGCCTAGCTGCATGGCTTTTCGGAAAACTTAGTGAAAATGGCTGCTGCATCTTAACAGCTTTTATCACTGCTTCATCCTGAACAATATAACCTAAAGAGTGAAGCTTTAAGGATAAAAATTTGTCCGATACCACTGCCAGCTTATTAAGTATATCAATTGCCTCATTGGAATTCTCAGCTCTGTTTACTATCACCCTGATAAGCTTTTCCTTATTCCTGTTTGATACCATTTTTATAAGTGCATACGCATCAGTTATTGATGTAGGCTCCGGTGTCGTTACCAAAAGCACCTCGTCGGCAGCCATAACAAAGCTCATCACATTATCTGAAAGGCCGGCTCCGGTATCTATGATAATTACATCTGAAATCTTGTCCAGCAAAGCAATATTCTCAATAAACCTTTCTATCTGAATTTTATCAAGCTTAACAAGCTCCTCAACCCCCGACCCTCCGGATATGAATTTTATGTTTTTCGGTCCTTCTGCCAGAATTTCCAGTATGCTCATATCATTATGTATTACATCCAGCAGAGTGTATTTGGGAATAATGCCGAATAAAACATCTATATTTGCAAGACCAAAATCCACATCAAGTATGACCACTCTGTAGCCCATTTCACTCAATGCAATAGCAAGGTTTATTGTTACGTTTGTTTTTCCCACGCCACCCTTGCCGCTTGTCACTGTGATAACCTTTGAGGTTTTCCTTCTCATGCTGTTAAGTAAATTGGCCTGGGCCTCTGCCTGTTTAATTTTAAGACTATCAATTATCTGTCTTAGTCTGTCAGCTTGATCAATCATATTAAGATATGCTCCCTAACAAGTTTTTGGTTATCCTATCCACATTTGCCACTTCGATATCGTCAGGTACGCTTTGCCCTGTGGTAATATAAGACAGGCTCTTGTTTGTCATATATCTGGAATTTAAAATTATTCCTGTTATGGGGGTCTCATCAAGCTTTGTAAATATCAGCTTGTAATCCTTAAAGCAGCTGTAATTGCCTAGGATTTCCCTGCAGTTTCTGACGCTTGTTGTCGCACTTAGGAGCAGGTATATCTCATCAGCCTCCGCAGCCTGAACCATAGCTTTCAGTTCCTCGAACTGCGCCTGGTTTTTGTGGCTTCTTCCCGCTGTATCAATCAGTATTATGTCCTTATCGTAATGCATTTTAATTGCCTGATTTATTTCACTCGGAGAGTATATTACGGTGACAGGCATTCCCAGTATTTCCGCATAGGTCTTCAGCTGTTCTACTGCAGCTATTCTGTAAGTATCCGCAGTTATCATTCCAACTTTCTTTTTATGGTTTAAAGCATAGCTTGCAGCTATTTTAGCCAGGGTTGTTGTTTTTCCAACGCCTGTGGGCCCTATAAGTATTACGACTGTAGGCTTTCCGTCTTCCCTCAGCTTCAATGTCTCAGGCTTGCCCAATATT
>JAOACY010000035.1 GCA_026417615.1 Clostridia bacterium | reverse complement strand
GGTACCGTCTTATCCTTTGATATGGCTCTGCGAACTACCTCGATTTTGTAATTTTTGTCATAACGTTTTACTGACATTTTTGACACCTCCACTGGTTTTATTATACCAGCCATTCTGGGTGTCTATCAAATCGGAGTAGGGTCAGTTTGATTTGGGTGTCAATGCAATATCAAAAATAGTTTAAGGCTTTTATGTACTGACTCGTCGCAGATATGAGCTGAAAACGTTTATAGGGTAAGCAAAACCGCTGCAGATAAAAATGCAGATGGCGAAGCTTGCCCTTTTATTTTAAAAAAATGAAGGGTCATAACATTTTATTGGGAAATATAAAATGATTTATGGTATAATAGGCGAAGGGAACTTGTTAGACAAGTACTCGTCAATTATATGTAGCTTTTTAACACTTGTAAGGAGGCTGTTATGAACTCAAAGCAAAAAAAAGCTTCCTCCGCGGCTCAAAGGCACAAAAGGCCTGTTTCACCTGTTGTGAGGTTTGTACTGACTGTAACAAAAATACTTATTGTATTTTTTGTAGCCATATCCTGTGCAGTATTAGGCATTGTAGGCGGTGCGCTTTACGGATACATAAAAACTGCGCCGTTGATAACTGAAGACCAGATAAAACTCAAAAAATTTACATCCTTTGTATATGATGACTCAAAAGAAACCGTTATAGCTGAACTGAAGGGAGAAGAAAACAGGGTATGGGTCGATGACAAGGATATCCCAAAGTACCTTAAGGATGCCTTTGTTGCGATCGAGGATGAGCGTTTCTACGATCACCCGGGTATAGACCTTAAGAGAATAGCCAGCTCTATTATCTCTCTTGGCAAATCCGGCGGAGCAAGCACCATTACACAGCAGGTAGTCCGTAATCTAACAGGGGAAACCCAAAGAACCCTGCAGCGAAAAATCCAGGAGCAGTGGCGTGCAATCCAGCTTGAAAAGAAACTGGACAAGTGGCAGATTCTTGAGCTTTATATGAACCTCATTTATATGGGCGGCCAAAACATCCATGGTGTCCAGTCTGCTGCCAGAGCCTATTTCAACAAGGACGTCTGGGATTTGAGCCTGGCAGAGTGCGCCTCACTGGCGGGAATAACAAACTGGCCTGCAAAATATACTCCGACTACCACAGAAGGGATAAAGCATAATCTGGAACGTCAAAGGGTAATTCTTGACAAAATGCTGGAACTTAAAAAAATTACCCAGGAGGAATATGACAAGGCAATAAATGAAAAACTGAACTTTGTACAGGGAAACGCCGCACAGCCTAAAAGCACAAGCAAACAGAGTTACTTTGTTGACAAGGTTATAAGCGATGTCAAAAGGGATTTGATGGCTCAGGGCATGTCTGAGCAGATAGCGCTCAAAACCATATACAATAATGGCCTGAAAATTTACACCACCATGGATTCTGCCTTGCAAAAGGAAATGGATGCGGTTTACAAGGACGAAAAGTTTTTCCCGATAGTAAATAAAAAAGCAGGTCAGCCTCAGTCGGGCATGGTCATAATTGATCCAAAAACAGGACAGGTCAAGGCTTTGTACGGCGGCTTCGGAGAAAAGCAGGGCAATACCTTGAACAGGGCGACACAGATTCAAAGGCAGCCTGGCTCAAGCCTTAAGCCGCTCGTAGTTTATGGCCCGGCATTGAATGAAAAAATCATTACAGCCGCCACAGTTTACGATGATGTGCCAGTATACTTGAATCCCCAGGAAAAGAATAAAAGGTACCCCTTGAATTATGATCTGAGCTACAGGGGGCTTACAAATATTCGTGATTCCATCCGTGATTCCATCAACGTAGTTGCAGCAAAGGTATGGATGGATTTGGAGCAATACCAGCCTGGGATTTCACTCCAATATCTTAAAAAATCAGGGATCAGCAGAGAAAAGGAGCGCTATATATCCATAGCAATGGGCGGACTTTATACAGGCGTCAGCCCGCTTGAAATGGCTGCGGCCTATGTGCCCTTTGTGAATAAGGGTGTATATATTCAGCCGACTACCTATACAAAGGTTTTAGACATGGACGGAAAGGTCATCCTCGAAAAAAAGCCTAAGAACGAAATTGTATATGAAGAGACTACGGCTTTTATAATGACAAATATGATGAGGGATGTCTGTCGGCTTGGAACTGCCTATCCCTATGGTCTTCTTCAAAAGGGTTCCATGCCTTCAGCCGGCAAAACCGGTACCACAAGCGATAACAAGGATAAATGGTTTGTGGGGTACTCACCTTATTATGTTGCCGCTACCTGGTACGGCTATGACACCCCTACTCAGCTGATTAATACAGAATATAGCCAAGCCCTCAAAATATGGCACGAAGTAATGGAAAGAGTTCATAAGAACCTTAAGCCTGTTGAGTTTCCCGAGCCTCCAGGACTGGTAAGGAAAACTATATGTATATACTCCGGAAAGGTTATTTCAGACCTGTGTTCAAAAGACCCGCGAAACAATGCAGTAAGACCGGGAGAATATTTCATAAAGGGAACTGAACCCAGAGATGATGACCCCTGTGACGTACATGTTGCTCTAAATGTCTGCAAGGACAGCAAGGATGTTTACAACAGAAACCTGCTTTTCGGGCCTAATTGCCCGGTTGATTCAATGCTTGAGGCAGTATTTATCCGGCGCAAGACCCCGTTTATTCCTTCCAGTGCCGATGATCCATATCCAAGAGATATGAAGTATGAGGCTCCGCTGGGAGAATACTGCAACGTACATTCCCTTGGCATCAATTCACCTGCAACTGATACTGATCCAAAAGCTGTAACCCATGAAGGCATAAATGTCAATGAGGATCATTAATACACTTTAAACCCGTCTCTTTTGATAAAAGGCCCCTAAAGATTGGCAGCTCATTCTCAGGGCCTTTTTTATGCCTTTTCATCCTTATATCCTGTCATATACTGCCGTTGCATGAACATATATATTTACAGCTTATAAATTAAACCATATTAATAAACCGGAGGACTGAAAATGCTAGAAGCCTTTGCTGTAATGTATATGTTTTTTTCTGTGTCAATGAGTATATCCGACACACCTGACAACAAAGCCTGTCAGCTATTTACCACTGAAGCGGTAACACAATCACGCGAGGCGGTTCAAAATAAGCTCAAGCCGCAGCAAATTAATCCTGTAATCGTAGATTATATTGAAGAACTAAAGAAAATGGGTTACTATAAAAATGATTTTTCAGACAATGATCTGAATTTAAGGCATGCAATCCTTCGTTTCCAAAGTGATATCAACATGAGCGTGACGGGATTGTGGGACAGCGAATGTCTCCTGGCGCTAAAAAGAAGGCTGGGCGACGGCACTATGAATTATACGGACATTGTGGAAAACCCTCCAGCCGAAAATAATTGGATTGCAATTAATAAATCCAAAAGAATTCTTACACTATACGAAGGGAAAAAAGTTGTGGGAAAATACCCTGTAGCTGTCGGCACATCTTCAACGCCTACTCCCAGCGGAAAATTCCAAATTGCAGTTAAAGTCGTTGACCCTGTTTGGGGAGGCGGTGGATATGCAAAGCCTGTTGCAGGCGGCATCCCTGAAAACCCTCTTGGCTACAGATGGATGGGATTATCAATTAATGGAGGAGGCGACTATGGAATACACGGAAACAACAGCCCATACTCAATTGGCACATACGCTTCCCACGGCTGTATCAGAATGATAAATTCTGATGTGGAATATCTTTATAAAATAGTTCCTGTCAATACCCCGGTGTGGATTGGTGAAGATAGTGAGTTGAACAAATGGGGCATAAAGCAGCCGATTTATCCTTCAAACCAGAACGGCTCATGACCTGTGTTCTGCACATGTCATGAGCGGATTTCCCTTACCTTCATCTTATCTGTCCTTCACCATATACTATATATTTAATGCTGGTTAGTTCTTTTAGCCCCATTGGGCCTCTGGCATGAAGCTTTTGGGTGCTGATTCCTATTTCTGCTCCAAAGCCAAATTCAAAACCATCGGTAAACCTTGTAGAAGCATTGACATATACCGCGGCAGCATCAATTTCCTGCAGGAATCTCTGTGACTTGCTGTATGAGGTGGTTACTATTGCCTCAGAGTGCTTTGACCCATATTTGTTTATATGTTCAATAGCCTCGTCTATCCCTGATACAACCTTAACCGCCAGAATATAATCCAGATACTCCTTATACCAATCCTCTTCTACAGCCACCTTGGCCCCCATGAATAAATCCCTTGTCTTCTCGCAGCCTCTGATCTCAACCTTTAAATCAGACAGCGCTTTCAGCGCCCTGGGAATGAAGGCCTGTGCTATTGCTTCATCTACCAGAAGGGTTTCGGCAGCATTGCACACTCCCGGCCTGCTTGTTTTGGCGTTGATTATAATTTTCTCAGCCATATCCAGGTCTGATTCCCTGTCCACATATACATGACAATTGCCCACACCGGTTTCAATTACTGGTATTGTGGAATTCTGGACCACAGATTGAATAAGTCCTGCTCCTCCTCTGGGAATAAGCACATCAATGTATTTATTGAGCTTCATCATTTCAACGGCAGTTTCCCTGCTCGTATCCTCCACCAGTTGAACGGCCCCTTCAGGAAATGCAGCCTCTTTCAAGGCTTCACCAATGATTCCGACAATGGTTTTGTTGGAGTTGATAGCCTCGCTTCCTCCCCTTAAAACCACAGCATTTCCCGCCTTTATGCAAAGGCCCGCGGCATCTACGGTTACATTGGGCCTTGCCTCATATATTATCCCTATGACCCCCAGTGGAACCCTTTTCTGGCCAATTTGAAGCCCGTTGGGCCTTTTCCACATGGAAATCACTTCTCCAACTGGGTCCGGCAAGGAAATAATCTGCATAAGCCCTTCTGACATGGAAGCTATTCTTTTGCTGTTAAGAGTAAGTCTGTCCAGCAAGGCTCCTGTTACCCCTTTTGCTCTTGCGCTTTCAACATCTTTTGCGTTTGCGCCTATTATCTCTTTTTCTTTTTTAACAAGGGCTTCTGCTATTTTTTTCAGTCCTTCGTTTTTTGCAGCGGATGAAAGGTTTGAAAGCTTGTATGAAGCTTTTTTGGCAAGCTCACCCTTTAATATCAGTTCACTCATGCCTCGTCCCCCTTTTTTTGCGTGATACGAATAGAGAGCCAATATCTTGTCCTTCAAGGACACTGTTAATTACCTCGGGTTTGTCCCCGTTGGCAATTATCATGTCAATTCCAGCCTGGGTGGCAATTTTTGCGGCAGACAGCTTTGTGACCATTCCCCCTGTGCCTCTGTTGCTCCCCGCACCGCCTGCGCAATCCTCAATTTCCTGAGTAACCTCCTCAATAACGGAAAGAATGCTTGCGCTGCAGTCAACTCTTGGGTCGCAATTATAAAACCCGTCAATATCAGAAAGAATAATTAGCAAATCTGCCTTGACAAGCTCTGCAACAATAGCTGACAAAGTGTCATTGTCCCCGAATACCCTCTTTTCACCGTATTCGATTTCATCAATTGCCACGGAGTCGTTTTCATTTACAATAGGAAGTATTGCATTTTCAATTAAAGTTTCAAAGGTATTTATTACATTTTCTCTGCTATGGCCGTCTTCTACAACATCCCTGGTCAATAGAATTTGTCCCACTGTATGTCCATATTCAGAAAAGAAACGGCTGTAAATATGCATGAGCTCGCATTGGCCGACAGCTGCAACCGCCTGCTTTTCTCTGACGGTTTTAGGCTTTTCCTTAAGCTTGAGCTTTCCAACTCCAACACCTATAGCCCCTGAGGATACCAGAACAACCTCCTTGCCTTGATTCATCAGATCGGAAATGACCCTGGCCAGCTTGTCTATCCTGGTGAAATTCACCTTGCCCGTAGTATATGTCAATGTTGATGTTCCAACTTTTATAACTATTCTTTTACACTCTTTAAGCCTATCCCTATAAGACCCCATATCTCCATAAACCCCTTGCACAAATTATATGAAAACACTTATCAAAAGGAGGCTACTCCTCAAACAAACAAAGCCGCCTAAACTCTAAGAGCAAGTGTTCCACAACATTATACTACTTCTCTTTTATTAATTCCATTATTTTTTTATTGTATTTGTATATATGCCGTTTGGATGCCGGGCCTCAAGAAGGGTATAAGCGTAGCCTAGGCAGAACCCGGCAAGGAACATGCAAATAAAAAGCACAAATATTTTGCTTCTGAAAATCCTTCCCATAGCAGCCGCTCCCGATATCTGATTATCAATATACAGTTTATACAATATCGCAAGGGCTTATTCAAAAATAGTCAAAACCCCGCTTGCTTTCAAGGAATAAACACCTATTTTTGCGGCCTTCTTCCTTGAAGGGGTGTCAACCCCCGGCGGAAAGGCTTTTGTCACAGGGCTTTTATCACCTGCAATATGAAAGGCGAAACTTCAGGAGCAGCAAACGACTGTGGAACATATAATATCAGGCTGATAAATTAAAAAAGGGACCTTCCCTCCCCTTAAGAGACACACCTAAACAAGGATGACCATTATATTTAGTGGTGTGTCACCAAAGCTTATTTCTCGGAGGGACTGTCACCTTGCATTATCCCTTAATTGACTCTTCAACAGCAACAGCTACCGCAACTGTAGCGCCTACCATCGGGTTGTTGCCCATACCTATGAGGCCCATCATTTCAACGTGTGCGGGAACTGATGATGAACCTGCAAACTGTGCATCGCCGTGCATTCTTCCCATCGAGTCTGTCAGACCGTAGGAAGCAGGGCCTGCTGCCATGTTGTCCGGATGCAGCGTTCTGCCTGTGCCGCCGCCTGATGCGACTGAGAAGTACTTCTTGCCGTTTTCGCCGGCCCACTTCTTGTATGTGCCTGCAACAAGGTGCTGGAACCTTGTGGGATTTGTCGAATTGCCTGTGATGGAAACGTCAACGTCTTCCTTTATCATAATCGCAACACCTTCAAGAACGTCGTTTGCGCCATACACTCTGACCTTGGCTTTTTCACCGCTAGAATATGCCTTGGTTCTTACAACCTTCAATTCGCCGGTTGCAAAGTCATAATCAGTTTCAACATACGTAAAGCCGTTTATCCTTGAAATTATGTAAGCCGCATCCTTTCCAAGACCGTTGAGGATAACCTGGAGAGGCTCCTTTCTTACCTTGTTTGCTGTCTTTGCAATACCTATGGCACCTTCGGCAGCAGCAAAGGATTCATGTCCTGCCAGGAAGCAGAAGCACTTTGTTTCTTCCTTAAGAAGCATTGAGCCAAGGTTTCCGTGCCCAATACCAACCTTTCTTGAGTCAGCAACAGAGCCGGGGATACAGAATGCCTGAAGACCTATGCCAATAGCCTCCGCAGCTTCTGCAGCATTTTTAACTCCCTTCTTCAGTGCTACGCCGCAGCCAAGCGTGTATGCCCATACAGCATTTTCAAAAGCGATAGGTTGTACTCCTCTGACGATTTTTTCAACATCGATATTCTTTGAAAGGCAGAAATCTCTTACTTCTTCAAGGCTCTTGAAGCCATATTCCGCCATGCATTCATTTATCTTGCCAATTCTTCTTTCATAACCTTCAAATCTAACCATTCCAACTCACCTCTCCTTCTTTTTACTCATGTCTTGGATCTATTACTTTAACTGCTTCGGCAAATCTTCCATAAGTGCCTATGTTCTTTTCATAGGCTTCCTTGGGATCCACGCCCTTTTTGATCATATCCATCATTTTCCCCAGGTGAACAAACTTGTAGCCTATTACTTCATTGTCAGCATCAAGACCAACATTGAGGATGTAGCCTTCAGCCATTTCAAGGTACCTGACGCCCTTGTCCTTTGTTCCGAATATCGTTCCAACCTGTGAGCGAAGTCCTTTTCCAAGGTCTTCAAGCCCTGCGCCGATTGGAAGGCCGCCTTCCGAGAAAGCCGATTGTGTTCTTCCGTAAACCAGCTGTTTGAAGATTTCTCTCATAGCCACATTGATCGCGTCACACACAAGGTCGGTGTTGAGAGCTTCAAGAATTGTCTTTCCGCCGAGAATTTCTCCTGCCATCGCAGCAGAGTGAGTCATACCTGAACAGCCAAGTGTTTCAACAAGAGCTTCCTCGATAATACCGTTTTTAACATTAAGAGTCAGCTTGCAGCAGCCCTGCTGGGGTGCGCACCAGCCTATGCCATGGGACAAACCGGATATATCGGTAATTTCCTTTGCTTTCACCCACTTGCCTTCTTCAGGTATTGGAGCAGGTCCATGATTTGGGCCTTTTTTTACACAAATCATTTGTTCAACTTCGTGTGAATAATTGTTCATGAATCTTATCCCCCTTTACATGAATAATAGTTTATATAGCTTATTTTTTGTGCTATAGTAATTCCGTAAAAATTACAGCATAAATTATAGCATATATTTCAAATTATTTGTTAAATATTTTACAAAGTTTTTGTTGTTTAGAATTTCTTAAAAGCAAAGAACACAGCTGCCAGAATACATACAAAGGACGCAGCATAATTCCATTTGAAGGATTCCTTCAGGTAGAGGACTGAAAAAACACCAAAAACAGAAAGAGTAATGACCTCCTGTATTATTTTCAACTGCGAAGCACTGAAATAATTGCTTCCTATTCTGTTTGCAGGAACCTGAAAGCAATACTCAACGAACGCTATAAGCCAGCTTACCAGTATCACGACAGGCAGCGCCGTGCTTTTGTACTTGAGATGTCCATACCATGCGAACGTCATAAAAATATTAGAAATTACAAGTAAAACTATTGCCAGCATTTTAATCCCCCCGGGCATACTTATTTCCGTCCTTAGCCCAGATAATATTATAGCATGGTATTTATAATTCGACAATTTTCATTTGACCTTTTACTCCTGCATTGCTTCCGATAATGACAAGCGCTCCTAAAACGTCTTCAAAGCTTGTAGCATAATTCAGCGCAGGCTCTATATCCTCCTTTGCTTTAACCATATTCCCCACGGCGGTGGCTAAAGCATCAGCCAGAAAGGTATCCCTTGAAAGAATTACAGCTGCGTCAGCTTTTCCAAAACTTAAGGAATGACCCACAGTTCCTGACGAAGTGCATATTCCCATTGGTGTTTGCTGCGGAAGAATTTCAACAGCCAGTTTGTCGCTTAGGGGAGATTTCCCCGCATATATTCCGATGGTTCTGATTCTTTCAGACTTTAAATATATGTCTCCTCCATTTTCAACTATAATTTCCTTTGAGAAATTCAAGAGCTCCTGTCCCACCAGCTCGCTGAAGGCTCCTGCTACAGCCGCCATAGGGCCCACGCCTGCTTTTTTTGCCGCCTCGCACATTTTCATAACGATTTGCGGAGCTCCGGGCAAAGGTTCAACAGGTTCCAAGCTTGTTTTGAACAAAGGATGCTCCTTTATATAACTCTCCAGCTGTGCTCTGTATTTTTCGACAACACAAAGCGCCTCCTTGTAAAGGTTGCTTTCAGCTCCTATAGAAAGATCAGTTTCAAGCACACATACATTAAAAAATTCAAGGTTCACGCCCCTGAATCTTTTTCTATAGCTTCTCTCCTCGTACATAAAACCTCCTTAGGCGTCTTTTATGCGCACACAGCTTAACGTAAAAGGAATGCCATTTATTACAAGGGTTTGTCTCCCAACCTTAAATGCTGACGCACATTACATTCAGCGGGCATGCTTTTACGCAGAGCTCGCAGACCATGCATTTCTCCTTGTCAAAGGTGAGTGTCCATTCTTTTTTGTCCATGCTCAAGGCACCGGAAGGGCATACCGCAGTGCAAGCACCGCAATGCACACAGCTGTCTTCCTGCCAGATGATTGTCTTGGTAAACAGCTTGTACTTTATACCCTGATCCTCAATAAACTTTAATCCGGCCTCAATATTCCATTCAGTCCCCGTTATGTCAATAACCAGCTTTCCTACCTTGTTAAGGCTGATGTCCGCATGAAGTATGTTTATCTGGAGGTCATAGTCTTTTACCAGCTTGTAGGTTATCGGCTTTGCTACTGTGTTGGCCGGGTAATATAAAGATACCTTTATCGTTTTCATAATGAGCTCTCCCTCACTTCAAGGGTATTGATTTTATTTTCTGCCGGAAGGCTTGCTACAGGCTGGGTAATGAAAAACTCTCCCGCTGCGATCTGTTGCTTCAGCACGGCGGCAATTTCCCTTGCCTTTTTCATGCTCGAAAGAGGTGCCGTTGGAATCTTTTTCCCATTCAATTCAATGACGCCGGAACGAAGCTCCTCATATGAAACCGTTCCCAGAACAGGCTTTGACCTTCTTGGCACACTATAATCATATATGTTGGAGAATATTTCCGAGTTTCTCACCGTTGTCTTGACCAGCATTTCCTCATCAATTATGGGAATGGGAATGCCTATTCCGACAAATATAGTTATGCCATATCTTTCAAAGACTGCAGCCCTTATAAATCGCTTATCCATCTGTTTAAGATCGCCAACCAGGGCCAGTGTTCCCGCCGCAGCCGTTGGTACTCCGTTTTCTCCACGCTTTTGAGCCGGATTGTGCTGTGTACCCTCCCATGCAACATATCCTTGAGACCCGCCAATAAACACTCTTGTACCTATGCCAATAGTCCTGTATTCAGGATCATTGAGCAGAGGGCTAAGCTCTCCCGATGTGCTGTAAGTAACATTTCCGCACTGGGGAAGCAATGTGCCCATATAAGTGTATAAGGTTTTATCCGATGTGTTTGTTGCAACCCCATAGTTCTGGTAAGCATTCCTGGGATTGAACATAAATGCCTGATTAATATTGCTTTTATTTATAACTGTGTTGATTTCCTTTCTGGGATAGCAATCAGTGCCATAGCTTTCTGCATAGAGCCTTATGTCCTTGCCTGCAATAAGATCCTCAATAACATGAGCTCCGCCATATTCCATACCCCTTGTCTCAGACAGCTCAGTAGCCCCGATATAAGCATCAACAGCCGCAATCCCGGCATAAGCGGGTACGTCGTTAAGCCACACTTTGCTCATTCTTATCGGAGGATCAGAATGTCCAAAATTAATGAAGGCCCCAGTTGAACACATTGGCCCGAAAGTAGCAGTTGTAACAACGTCAACTTCTTTTGCTGCCTGCTTTATACCCTTTTCCGCGGCTACTTCTATTATTTCCTCGGCGGTGAAAACAACAGCCTTGCCACTCTTTATCTTCTCATTGATCTCATCAAAACTCTTGTACCCCATTGTGAAAATCTCTTCTTTCTGAATTAATGTCGATTTGTATATTTATAACCTATTATAGGCATATGCAATATACATTTCAATGCTTTACGGAAAAAAGCAAACAAAAAACATGGAGCGCGAACTCCATGCCCAAAAAATAGGAGAAATGCTAATGTTCTACTATATAATACCAAATAATGCCGATAATTCCTATAGTCCTACGGTACCCATTATATAGGTCTAAAGTCCTATATATTTTAGAACAGCCTGCCAAAAAGCCTGCCGATAAAAATCTGCTCAAAAAGCACCAGAGCTCCCAGAATGAAAACATAATAAGAGAAAACCTTCATGCTTCCCTTGGAAAGAAGCTTAATCATAAACCTTACAGCAAAATAGCCCGAAACAGCCGCTGCAACCATGCCTACAGCCAGGGGAAGAAAATCTATCCCGCCGCCTGGCGCTGCCGAATTCTTTATCAGGTCATATCCGTCAAAAACAGCCGCTCCAAGTATGGCAGGAATTGAAAGCAGGAAGGAGAATCTTGCTGCAAATTCTCTGTCCAGTCCTCTAAACAGCGCTCCTGCTATCGTAAGACCTGAGCGGGAAACAGCCGGAAGGATGGCTACACCCTGAGCCAGGCCTATAATTGCTGCGTCAGCATAGCTGGTTTTTTCCAGAACCTTGCCTCTGCTTTTCATGCTGTCTGAGAACCATAGGATTAGTCCCGTAAATATGAATTCCAGACCGAGGGTGGAGCCTGTGTTGAAAAGCTTTTCAAAAAGGTCTTTAAAAGCTACCGCAATTACAATTGTCGGTATGGTGCCGGCTATAATTAAAAGAGGAAGCTTCCCGAAGGGCTTTTTTAATATATTGACAACATCCTCCCACAAAACCGCCATAACCGCAAGGAGTGTAGCCAAATGCACTGCTATTCCGAAGGTCAGAGCTCCTTCGCTGATGCCGAAAAGCCTCTGAACTAAAACAAGATGTCCCGAACTGCTGATTGGAAGGAACTCCGTCAGACCTTGAATAACTCCCAGAATAAAAGCTTGAAATATATCCAATGTAATATCTCTCCTCTACAAAATTTTGCCCACTCTTAAATGATATTACCTCAAACCCTGTTTGTAAATATTTATAAAATATTTCCTGCAAGGTTTATTTATCAGACCAGTACCTTGGAACATACTGGCCGATTTTGCCTTTCACAAAGGGCTGCTCATCTTCGGGGAGAGCCCACATCCCCTTTTTTTCCGCTATTGCCTTGCTCTGAAGCTCTAAAAAATATTTTTCATTAACCCTGTTTGGCGATACCGTCTCAACCCTTGCAAAGCCGTTTTTTACCAATTCGGCGTTGATAAATCTTCCGTCCTCCAGCACAACGTATGCCAGAAGTCTTTCATACCTGTCTCTTACTTCCTTTTCAAATATTAACCTGACCTTACGGTTCAGTACATTCTTCTTCATAAAGTCTGATGCTTCCAAGGAGTACGGCTGAACAGGAACACCGGGCTTTTCACTTTCAGGTGTATCAACACACAGCAGCCTGACCTTATACTTTTTATTTTTATAGCTTGCCTCTATTGTGTCACCATCAGTTATTTTCGTAACTTCAGCCTCTATCTCCCCTCCGGGAACAATACCCGCCTTTTGTGCCTGGGCAATCTGCGCAGGCAGCTCCCTTATTTCCTCAATTAATGCCTGATTTTCGGTTGTAAAAATCCCGATGCTGCCAAATATATACCCCGCGGCTGCTATAAGCAGTGCTGCAGCTGAAACTGCCGCTCTTTTCTTCATTCTGTCTACCTCACAAAAATCATATATACACCATTATATAATTAAGTGCCTGATGCGGCAATCACATTTGCTGCCTGATTGCTGATCGTAATCTCTTCTATCCTTGATGGCTTTACATTGAGAGCGATTCCCATAACCTCATCAATATTATCAACCGGAATTACTTCTATATCCATTGATTCAAACAATTCCTGCCAGTTCTCCTTTGGAATGAGCACCTTCTTTATTCCGGCAAGTCTTGCTGCTTCCACCTTTGCAACAACGCCTCCCACAGGCTTTACTTTTCCCCTTATGGATATCTCGCCCGTCATTGCAATGTCACTGGGTATAGGTATGTTTTTGACGGCCGAATACACGGCAGTTGCCATTGCTATGCCTGCCGAAGGCCCATCAATCGGAATCCCTCCGGGGAAATTCATGTGAATGTCATATTCCCTGTAGTCAATATCCATAAACTTTTTTAAAACCGTCAAAACGTTCTCAACAGATGCCCTGGCTGAACTGGTCCTTTTAAGCTTCTGCCCCCTGCCGTCCATTTCCTCCTCTTCTATTATACCGGTAATCTTTATATTGCCTTTGCCTGCACCAACCCTGATGGCTGATACCTCAATATCCATTACCATACCTGTGCAATTCCCGAAAACAGCAAGCCCATTTATGCAGCCCACCTGCTCCCCGGCAGAAATTCTCTTCTCAATCCTGGGACTGTAATGGCCAAACTCAATAACCCATTCAACATCCTTTCTGGTGATAATGTTTCTGTTTTCAACCTGTACCACTCCGCCCGCAGTCTGAATTATATTGACAGCCTCTCTGCCATTTTGGGCGTACTTGGCAATCAACGCATCTACGCCGTCTTCAATTTTAAAACCGCCTTTTGCAGCAGCATTTCGTGCTATTAAAGCTATTTCTTCTGCCGTAAGGGGCCTGAAATAAACCTCCACGCACCTGGACCTTATAGCAGGGGGAATATCCTCTGCAGCTCTGGTTGTAGCGCCTACAAGACGGAAATCTGCAGGGAGGCCTTTTTGAAAAATCTCATGAATATGGTAAGGTATATTATTGTCCTCAGAGCTGTAATAGGCACTTTCGAGGAATACCCTCCTGTCCTCCAGAACCTTTAGCAGCTTGTTCATTTGTATTGGATGCAATTCACCTATCTCATCAATGAAAAGTATTCCTCCATGCGCCTTAGTAACCGCTCCCGGCTTTGGCTGCGGAACTCCGGCCACTCCATACGCTCCCGCTCCCTGGTATATGGGGTCATGAACAGAACCAATCAAAGGGTCGGCAATTCCCCTCTCATCAAACCGAAGGGTGGTTGCATCCAATTCAACAAATTTTGCTTCCTTCTTAAAGGGTGAAACTGCAATTCTTTTTGCTTCCTCCAGTATTACCCTTGCTGCGGCGGTTTTGCCCACTCCGGGAGGCCCGTATATTAAGACATGCTGTGGGTTGGGTCCGCACAAAGCAGCTCTCAGTGCCTTTATACCATTCTCCTGTCCTATAATGTCCTTTAATTCTGTGGGCCTCGTTTTCTCCGACAGAGGTTCGGAAAGCCTTATTTCCCTTAATCTGCGGAGCTTTTCAAGCTCTTTTTTGGACTCCTTTTCAATTGCGTTTTTGTTTACCTGCTGGGATTTAAGCATATTAAGGAAGTATAATCCAATGATTATCGAGAAAAAGAATTGTATGATAAAAAAGGTGCTTGTTAACATAATATCAAACCTCCAAATTGTTTCTGACTTAATTATTATTTGCACTGGCTTTTATTTTATCCCGGCAAATATAATAAAGGCAAAAACAAAACGCCTGCTATGCTGTAACAAGCGTTTTTCTTTGAGTCATCTATTATGAAGCTCATTAAGTTTCTTGCTAGGAAACCGATTCTCTTTTAGCTTTAGATTTTCTCCCGCCAGTCTTCTTCAAAGGCTTTTTGTTTTCATTTATAACAATTCTGGGAGGAATATTCCCGTCTACTGTTTCTTTTGTAATTATGCACTTCTCAACATTAGTCGAAGACGGAATATCATACATTACATCAAGCATCATTTCTTCAAGGATTGCCCTAAGTCCTCTTGCCCCAGTATTCCTTGATATGGCCTTTTCTGCTATTGCCTCAAGGACGTCCGGCTCCAGCTCAAGTATGACATCATCCATTTCAAAGAGCTTTTGATACTGCTTAATCAAAGCATTTTTTGGCTCTGTCAGTATCCGAACCAATGATTGTTTGTCAAGAGAATGCAAGGTCACCACAATTGGCAGCCTTCCCACAAATTCAGGTATAAGGCCGAATTTCAGCAAGTCCTGGGGAAGTATATGGTTTAAGATTTCTCCCACATCCTTCTCCTTGGAGCTTTCAATCTTTGCTCCGAAGCCCATGGTTTTTTTGCCTATTCTGTTCTGAATTATTTTCTCGATTCCGTCAAAAGCCCCGCCGCATATAAAAAGTATATTGGTTGTATCAATTTGTATAAATTCCTGGTGCGGGTGCTTACGTCCGCCTTGGGGAGGAACCGATGCAACTGTGCCCTCAAGGATTTTGAGCAGAGCCTGCTGCACGCCTTCTCCGCTTACATCCCTTGTTATCGATGGATTTTCAGACTTTCTGGCTATTTTGTCCACTTCATCAATGTATATGATTCCCTTTTCTGCTCTTTCGATGTCGTAGTCTGCAGCCTGAATCAGCTTTAACAGGATATTCTCTACGTCTTCGCCAACATACCCCGCCTCTGTCAAAGACGTGGCGTCAGCTATTGCAAAAGGCACATTCAGTATCCTTGCAAGGGTCTGTGCAAGCAGAGTTTTTCCGGATCCTGTAGGGCCCAGCATTAAAATATTGCTCTTTTGAAGCTCAACATCTCCAGATTTTATTTCCGAATTAACTCTCTTGTAATGGTTATAAACCGCTACTGCCAATGACTTTTTCGCAGTTTCCTGACCTATGACATACTGGTCTAGTATTTCCTTTATTTCCCTGGGCTTGGGTATATCGTTGTTATCATAATCCGTTCTGACATCCTCGAACTCCTCCTCTATAATCTCAGAGCAGAGTTCAATACACTCATCGCAAATGTATACGCCGGGACCTGCAACAAGTCTCTTTACCTGTTCCTGGGACTTTCCGCAGAAGGAGCATTTAAGCTGCTTCTTTTCATCATATCTTGACATCTTTACACCCCATTTATTTTCTTCTTACCATTACTTCGTCAACTATGCCATATGCTTTGGCGTCATCTGCGGACATGAAGAAATCCCTCTCGGTGTCCCTTTCTATTCTTTCAAGGGGTTGACCGGTTCTCTCACTCAAAATTTTATTTAGTCTGTTTTTAATTTTTATAATCTGCTCCGCATGTATCTTTATATCCGTAGCCTGTCCGCGGGCTCCTCCAAGAGGCTGATGGATCATAATCTCACTGTTGGGCAGCGCAAACCTTTTGCCTTTTGCCCCGGCAGCCAGAAGAAACGCTCCCATGCTGGCGGCCATACCAATACAAATTGTGGATACGTCAGGCTTAACATACTGCATTGTGTCATAAATCGCGAAGCCTGAGGTTACCGATCCTCCCGGGCTGTTTATATAAAGCTGGATATCCTTCTCAGGATCTTCCGCTTCCAAAAAGAGCATCTGCGCTACGACGAGGCTGGCAGTAACATCATTTACTTCATCGCTCAGGACAATTATTCTATCCTTAAGCAGCCTGGAATAGATATCATAGGACCGCTCACCGCGGTTTGTCTGTTCTACTACTATTGGTACAAGACTCATATCAAACCCTCCTTTTTATATAAACAATTGAATTTTTCCCTTTAATGCGCTTCATATATTGATTCCCAATTGACTTATAAAATAAACCGCCAATAGATTTATTTTTATACTATTTTTGCATTCTGAACCAGAATGTCCACCGTCTTTCGGATAATTACAGAGTCTTTAATATATTCTATATCTTCTTCCCTTAAATGTTGCTTAAAATCTTCTTCGCTCTGTCTATAATTTCCCGCCATTTTCTTTATTTCTTGCTGGAGTTCTTCCTCCGAAGCCTGTACATTTTCAACCTTGCTTATTTTTTCAAGCACAAGGTGGGTCTTAACTTCATTTTCAGCTCTCTTTACAAACTGAGCCCTGAAAGCATCGTTTTCCATGCCCATTACTTCAAGGTATTTCTTAAGGTCAAGGCCCTGATACCTCAGCCTTAGGTCAAAGTCCTGAACATGCCTGTCAATCTGTCTTTCTATCATAACCTGCGGAATATCAACCGCTGCGTTCTCAACTACCTTTTTAATTATATTGTCTTCAGTCTGGTGCTTTGCATCGTGCTCCGCCTTTTCCACCAGCTTCTTTTTGAGGTCCTGCTTGTATTCGTCAAGGGTATCAAATTCACTCACATCCTTGGCAAATTCATCATCAAGCACCGGAAGCTCCCTGACTTTGATTTCATTAACCTTCACTTTAAAGAGAGCAGGCTTCCCGGCCAATTCATCATTGCCGTAGTCATCTGGGAAGGAAACATTGACATCTACTTCAGAACCTGAAGCCACACCTATCAACTGTTCTTCAAAGCCTGGTATGAAATGGCCGGAGCCTATAACAAGGCTGTAATTGCTTCCCTTTCCGCCTTCAAAAGCCACACCGTCAATAAATCCTTCAAAATCAATTACTGCGGTATCGCCCGATTGAACAGGCCTGTCCTCAACGGTTATAATCCTTGCATTCTTTTCAGCCACCTTGTTCAGTTCTTTTTCAACATCTTCATCGGCAACGTTTACTTCAATTTTTTCAACCTCTACTCCTTTATAGTTCCCCAGCTCAACCTCGGGCTTAACTGTTACCTTTGCCGTAAATATGAGGTTATCGCCGTTTCCAATCTGTATTATATCAATTTCCGGCCTTTCAACCGGGTGAATGTTATTTTTTTCAACAGCCTCGTCATAAGCCTCCGGGCACACAAAATTTATAGCATCCTCATAAAGAGCCTGCTCTCCGTAGTACCTTTCAACCATCTTTCTTGGAGCTTTACCCTTTCTGAATCCGGGTATGTTGAATTTTTTTGCGTTCTTGATGAACGACTTCTGCATACCCTCTTCAAACTTTGCTGCGTCAACTTCTATCTCCAGTTGAACTACATTTTTTTCAATATTCTCTACCTTGACATTCATTTAACTTATTTCCTCCAATCTTAATGTACGGGGCTATTCCCTGTGATGAACGGGAACACTTCCACTGAGCCAGGCATTCCTTCCAAGGAGATTTTGTCCCCATTTCAAAATTAACCACTATATTATATCACAATGAATTTTTATTTCCAACAATAAGCTAAAAAATCTTCAGCGGCTTAAAGTTCAAATAATCCGCCGAAACCAAATTATACTTTATTCCCGACACTTCTCCTGTCACAGCATTTTTAAAGCCCTCACCGTGCAAGTGTCCGTAGACGCACCGTTTCACCCCATACCTGTTCATAATTTCCACAAAATATGATGGTTCCTTCTTTGAGTTGAAAGGCGGGTAATGCAGCGCCACAGTTATATTACCATGGGCAGGTCCAATGCTTTTCAAAGACAGCTCCAGCCTTTGCAGCTCTCTTTCATATATTTTCCGGTCTTCCTCCCCGAAGCCTTCATCACCTGGGCACTTCCACCCCCTGGTGCCGCACAGGACACTATCCCCTATGACAAAGCTGTTATTCTGCATAAAGCTTATTGTTAAATAATTGTTCTCCGAAATAAACTTATTAAGCTTGCTCATTGTTGTCCACCAGTAATCATGGTTTCCTTTGGAAATTATTTTCCTGCCCGGCAATTTCTCTATGAACCGGAAATCAGCCTCAGCCTCACTAAGATATGTTGCCCAGGATATATCTCCCGGTATTATTACATAATCCTTACTTGAGACGGTTTCCACCCAGTTTGCCTGAATCCTGCCCATATAGTCTTTCCACGCTGTTCCGAATATATCCATGGGTTTGTCAATGCTTAAAGACAGGTGTAGGTCTGAGATAGCAAATACCGACATGTTCTGCTCCTTTATCTGAAATGTTCATATATCTTTTCTGCTAATGGGCGGCTTATTCCTTCTGCTTCCATAAGCTCATCGATTCCGGCGCTCTTTATTTTTGCCAAAGATCCGAAGTGCCTAATTAGGGCCTTTTTACGTTTTGGTCCGATTCCTTCAATTTCATCCAGTACGGAGCCTGAGTATCTTTTTAGCCTTAGCTTCTTATTGTATTCAACTGCAAATCTGTGTGCTTCATCCTGTATTGATGTTATAAATCTTAGAGCATTCAGCTTGTCACGCAGATCAATTGATTCATCCAGCGATACCAAACCCCTTGTTTTGTGCTTGTCATCCTTAACCATACCCAATACAGGTATATAAACCCCTGCTTCCTTCATTGCCTGAACAGCTGCCTTCACATGTCCAAGCCCGCCATCCACCAACACTATATCCGGCAGCTTGCTGAATTTTTTTTCAATTTCATTTTGCTGGCTGTTTTCCTTCTGGGCATGCTTGAACCTTCTGAATATTACTTCCTGCATGCCGGCATAATCATTGGCGCAGGAAACGGACTTTATTTTGAACCTCCTGTATTCCCTGTTCTGGGGCCGTCCCTTTTCAAAAACCACCATTGACGCAACTATTTCCGTCGAACCGGTGTTTGATATGTCAAAAGCTTCTATTCTTTGCGGTGCGGCTTCAAGTCTCCCCATATCCTCAAGAACCTTCATGCCCTCTTTTACCATATCCTCATCGCTTTTAATCTTATTCTTGAACTGGGTCAGAGCAATAAGAGCATTTTTAGCTACCATATCCACCAGGTGAAGCTTTTCTCCCCTTCTTGGAACTTTTATATGAACCCTTGAAGCTTTTTTGTCGCTCAGCCACTTTTCAATTATTTCAATCTCGTCTATATCTTCCTGCAGCACAATTTCCCCAGGCACAAAAGCTGCCGACGAGTAGAACTGCTTAACAAAGGATGACATCAGCTCTCCATCGCTTGTATCTGCTACATCCTCCAGTATAAAATGCTCCCTTCCTATCAGCTTTCCTCCCCTTATGAAGAATACCTGTATGCAGGAGTCTGTATGATCCTTGGCAAAAGCAATTATATCCTGGTCTTGAGCAGTTGTTGACAGAACCTTCTGCTTCTCGGCTATATGCTTCAAGCTGCTTATCTTATCCCTGATAGAGGCAGCCTTTTCAAATTCCAGCTTTTCTGCAGCTGCATTCATCTGAGCTTCAAGCCTTTTTACAACATCCTCCTGCTTGCCTCCCAAAAAACTGCATATATCTCTCATAAGTACCCTGTACTCTTCCTTGTTCACATCACCCTTACATGGCCCCAGACACTGATGCATGTAAAAATTTAGGCAGGGCCTGTCCTTTCCTATGTCCCTCGGAAGCACCTTATTGCATGTCTTTATGGGAAATATTTTTTTTATAAGGTCTATAGTGTCCCTTACAGCCACAACATTTGAATATGGTCCGAAGTACTTTGCCCCGTCCTTATCGATTCTCCTCGTCATTATAATCCTGGGGTAATCCTCGTTCATAGTAACCTTTATATATGGATAGCTCTTGTCATCCTTGAGAAGTATGTTGAATTTGGGCTTATGTTTCTTAATCAGGTTGCACTCTAAAATCAGGGCTTCCAGCTCCGAGTCAGTAACAATGTACTCAAACTCCTTTATTCTGGGCACCATAGCCTTTACCTTGGCAGTATGATTCAATGAAGGCTGGAAGTATTGCTTCACTCTTTTTTTTAAAGCAACAGCCTTGCCTACATATATTACATTTCCATATTCGTCCTTCATTATATAAACTCCCGGTTTATCCGGCAGCTTCTTTAACTCATCCTTAATATTGAAAGAGGACAATCCTCCACTCCTTTCATGCCGCACCCCTTTGAGTTGATTTGTCCACTAAAAGAAACCCTGTCAATGGAATTATATTGCTTCACCCAGACCTGAATTGAAGTACTCCTCAACCTCCTGAACAGCCAATTCCTCGTCTTCTCCCTCTGCCCTGATAACGATTTTCATGCCGCTGGCTATGCTAAGCGAAAGAAGTCCGAGCAGACTTTTAGCGTTGGCTTTCCTTTCATCCTTTTCAACATATATGGAAGATTTAAAATTTGACACCTTCTGAATAAGGAATGCTGCCTGCTTGGAATCAAGCCCGGCTCCATTCTTGACAATCACTTCTCTGGAAATCATATATTATTATTCCTCCTGAATAATCCTATTATATACTTGCGTATATAAATTATATCAGAATGTACGCAACATTAAAACCTATATATTATTACGGTTTTCAAACATTTTAACCGTAAGGTTCTTGCTGTCCCTCCATACCCTTATCATCACAGGAAAGCTTCTTGAATTTTTGAATTTCAGATCTACGGTTCCATAGGACACAGCGGCATCCTGACCTCTGGGAATATACCCTACATCCTTTGAATGCATATGATGTTCTGTTATTTCAAGCCCGCTTTTTACGGCGCAGCTGTAAATGGTGCTGGCAAGCTGGCATATGCCGCCTCCAACACCAAAGCCTTTTTTATATCCGTCCTCTGCCCTTATGATTATTGGCGCCTCTTCATATCCCTTTGAAACGGTACGCTTTCCAACAACACCATTGAACGAGAATTCCTCTCCGGGGGCAAGAACCTTATAGTTTATCTTTTCAGAAGCCAGTTCAATGTTGTTTATCCTGGCTTCCTGCCTGTCAAGCAATGGTGTCGTGAAACTGCCAATCTCTATGATGTTGCTTTTTAGATGTTCGGCTGTTATTCCCGGTCTGAGCTCTTCAACAATAATATTTACCCTTTTACCCTCTGGAGAATTAATTATTTCTTGCAGAGTAAGCTTTGTATTCAGCTTTTTCCCCACGTGCTCACTCTCAATTACCTCCCATTTTTCATTAAGCCTGGCATCTTTAGGAGGATCAAATATTTTTTGCTCATAGCGGTCGAGCTTTTTTAATATTTCACTTTCTTTCATCCCTCCTATGTTTTCTCCCTCAAGCTGCACATCCTTTCTTACAGACCTCTCAAAACTGCAGCCGGAAAACAGAATTGACATCACTACCAGTACGGGCAGCAATATTTTCATCATATTACCACCTCCATCTCTGTAAAAGCATAATAAAGTATATGTTGAATAAACCTATTAAAAAATTCATAAACGACAGGGCAATGTTTGCAATAATAATATAATTCCCGCTTCCTCTGGATTGTTTGTTTGACAATGCTCCGAAGGCTATTCCGATAATGGCGAAATAAGGAGACGCAAATGCGGCCAGTGCAGCAAAAAGCCAGCCTAGAACTATATAAGCCCTTTGAGCCGGCATTGTTTTATTTCCGTTGAACTCTGCACTCATACAATCACCTCCGTGTGATTATTATGGGCGCATCATAAACTTATATTCATACTGATTTACTCTTTTTTGTTCAATGCTGTAAGCATATCTTTTATGATATGAAGCTCTGTACCAATTCCAAAAATTATTATTGCAAATCCGGCAAAAAATGATGTTACTCCAAAAAGCATTCCAACCACGGGAAGCTTTGAGGCCAAATCAAAAGCAAACGCAGCCACTGTTATCAGGGCAAGACCGGTTCCGAATCTTTGAGGCACACTATAGCTGCTCTCTTTCAGTAAAATATTGCCCAGCCAAAGGGAGACGGGAATAGTGGCAAAAAAGAATAAAAAGATATATGCAAATAATACCAAGGCTCCAAATGTTAATGCAATTGAGGGTGAAATTAATATTAGCGACATTAATATCAGAAGAACAAATACCATTCCTGACAGAATAATTGACGCAAAAGCCGCCAAGCCTGTTCCGAACACGCTTATTGGCTTCTTTTGCATGTAATACGCCTGCTTGATAAAGTACGGGTTAAAAAACTTAAACAACAGCATTCCTATCAAAAAGTACAGAAGTGCAGTAAAGGTGCTTTTAACAAACTTTCGGGCATAATCAAAAAAACTTTCCTTTCCATCCTTTTTTTCTTCCGTCTCAGGCTTTTTCCATTCCAATGCCTTAACTACTGCCCCGTTATGTATAACAGCTTCATTTGCACCTGTATAGGTAAGCTTCCCGTGCACTACGGCACCTGGCAGAACTATCAGCTCCCTCCTGGTTTGATTGTCTCCTTTGCCAATATTCACTTCAACATTTCCATCGAACTCGCCCTTAAGAATTATTCTGTCTCCATACAGCCTTGCATTGCCTCGTATTTTCCCGTCAATCTCTACTGTTCCGCCGGCTGCAATCAGATTTTTTTCTATGGAAGTATTTTCATATATTTTTATGTCTCCTGCTATTATGTTTGCATTTTTGTTAACTTTGCATCCAACTGCAGCGTTTCCCGCACCTATGCGTATGTCTCCGTTAACAGCACCTTCAATCATTGCATCTCCGGCAACACAAATAATATCCCCTTCGACTGAACCTTGAGAATATACCTTTTGCCCCGCAGCAATGAAGTCACCTTTGATTACACCCTCATTCCTTACACTCTGCCCAGCCGTAAAAAAGTCATCCTGTACAATCTGACCTTGCTTAACATTCCCGCTTTCAATTTCTGCATAAGCAGCTGCAGACATCAGCAGCAATAAAAAAATCAAAACTATTGCAAATAGTCTTTTTTGAAATTTATGTGTCACTTTGAAAACCTCCCGGAGTGTATCCATAAATTAAACATTGATTTTTGCCCAGCACAAGTGCCTGTATTGAAAGAAAACCCACACAGCTGACCAAATACCGAAGGCAACTATGAACATTTGATAAACAGTATTAATTACGTCCGTAACATTACCAAGAACCATAAATATTTTGTAAAAGGATAACAATATTCCAATAACGCTATCGATAAAAACACCTGCATTCTCAATCATACTTCCCAGAGTCAGATTTTTGAAACTCGCCGAAGTCTGCATTATCATTAGCATAACTCCTGCGACACAAGCAGAGTACACAGCCGCCAGGAAGGCATCCGCCATTCTCTTTCGGCCCAGTTCAAAGGAATTTACCTTATCCATTACATTTATTTCAAAACCCCGTGGAGGTTCAATTTCTTCCAAGCTCTGATAATCCACAAAAATGTCTGCCAGGTTATTATACACTTCAAGGCATGTTTCACAGCTTTTTAAATGCCTTTCAAGCTCAATAACCTCGTTCTCTAGAGCATTCCCATCAAAACACCTGATAATGAGGTCGCCTGCTTTTTTGCAATTCATACACTCTCACCTTTCGCTTTTCTGTATTATATACATATATGTTACGTTAATTATTCCTAGGTGTCTGAATTTTATATATATCTATTAGCATTAATTACCTATAATATCATATTATAAATGAACCGATTATGATTTCAGGATAGATACTCTGAATTATTGAAAACAAGCTCGGGAGGGTTAAATGATTGTACGAAACGATACAAAAGGAACAGTGCTTGCAGAAAGCTGCATTCTTGCAGACAAATTCACGTCCCGCTTCATGGGACTTATGGGGAAAAAATGTCTAGAACCCGGACATGCTCTGCTTATTGTCCCATGCAATTCAATACATATGTTCTTTATGTCCTTTCCTCTGGATATTATATTTATTAATAGACACAACAGGGTTGCTCACCTTATAGAAAATATGCCACCTTGGAAAGTTTCCAAAATCATTTTCGGTGCCAAAAGCGCAATCGAGGTGCCTGTAGGGACTATAAAATCCACTAATACTTCTATAGGAGATGCTATTATATTTTTTTGATTTTCTTTCTTCCATGCAGTGTGAAAACCCCCGGTGAACTCATTCACCGGGGGTTTTATTGGCTATTATCTTAAAATCACAAATTACTCTAATATAGCAGTAACAACTCCTGAGCCAACTGTTCTGCCGCCTTCACGAATAGCGAATCTCAAGCCTTCTTCCATAGCTATGGGAGTGATGAGCTTGATAGTCATTGTTACGTTGTCACCAGGCATGCACATTTCTGTTCCCTGAGGAAGCTCAACAATGCCTGTAACGTCAGTTGTTCTGAAATAGAACTGAGGTCTGTAGTTGTTGAAGAAAGGAGTGTGTCTTCCGCCTTCTTCCTTGGTAAGAACGTACACTTGGCCTTTAAAATGTGTGTGAGGCTTGATTGAGCCTGGCTTGGCAAGAACCTGACCTCTTTCAATTTCATTTCTCTGAACACCTCTCAAGAGGGCACCGATGTTGTCACCGGCTACGGCCTGGTCAAGGAGCTTTCTGAACATTTCAACGCCTGTAACAACTGTCTTCTTAGGAGCGTCCATAAGTCCAACTATTTCAACTTCGTCTCCAACCTTAACAACTCCTCTTTCAACCCTGCCGGTAGCAACAGTACCACGGCCTGTGATGGAGAATACGTCTTCGACAGGCATGATGAAGGGCTTGTCAGTAGGTCTTTCCGGAGTTGGAATGTATTCGTCTATAGTGCTCATAAGCTTTAAAATAGGAGCATATTCAGGAGCATTCGGATCCTGTGATGTGCACTCAAGAGCAACCAGTGCGGAACCTCTTACGATAGGAGTTTCATCGCCAGGAAACTCATAAGTTGTCAGAAGCTCTCTAAGCTCCATTTCTACGAGCTCGATAAGCTCTTCGTCGTCTACCATATCACATTTGTTCAAGAAAACAACTATGTATGGTACACCAACCTGACGTGAAAGAAGAATATGTTCTCTTGTCTGAGGCATAGGGCCATCTGCAGCAGAAACAACAAGTATAGCGCCGTCCATCTGAGCAGCACCGGTGATCATGTTCTTTACGTAGTCAGCATGTCCGGGGCAGTCAACGTGAGCATAATGTCTCTTATCTGTTTCATATTCAACGTGAGCGGTGTTGATAGTGATACCTCTTTCCCTTTCCTCGGGAGCCTTGTCAATCTGGTCATATGCCATGAACTGAGCTTTTCCCTGGTATCCCAGAACCTTTGTTATAGCAGCAGTCAAGGATGTCTTGCCATGGTCAACGTGGCCGATTGTACCAATGTTAACGTGTGGTTTTGTTCTTTCAAATTTTGCCTTTGCCATTTTTTAACTCCTCCTTAATATCAGTAGCTTTTACTGATGTTTATTTATTAATTTTGTAGTTTGTTTTTTAAATACATGAATCAATGCCCTAAGGTATTGATTCATGTATTATGTTTTAGGACTCTTTGTTTTTAACGATATTATCCATAATGTTCTTGGGAACTTCTTCAAAGTGGCTGGTCTGCATACTGAAGGTACCTCTTCCCTGAGTTCTGGAACGAAGAGTTGTTGCATACCCGAACATTTCGGACAGCGGAACAAATGCTCTTATGTTCTGGGCACCGGCACGAGCTTCCATACCTTCTATTCTTCCTCTTCTGGAGTTGAGGTCACCCATTACATCGCCCATGTATTCTTCAGGCACCTGTACATCTACCCTCATTATAGGCTCGAGCAGAACAGGGTTTGCCTTGCGGCAGCCTTCCTTGAAGCCCATTGATCCCGCAATTTTGAATGCCATTTCTGAAGAGTCGACTTCGTGGAACGAGCCGTCAACAAGAGTTACCTTTACGTCAACAACCTGATACCCAGCAAGAACTCCGTTATTCATGGCATCCTGAATACCTGCGTCAATCGGGGCGATGTATTCCTTAGGAATAGCACCACCAACGATTTTATTAACAAATTCATAGCCTGTTCCCGGCTCCTTAGGTTCAATTTCAAGCACGCAGTGTCCGTATTGTCCGCGTCCGCCGGACTGTCTGACAAATTTGCCTTCCGCTCTGACGGCTTTCCTGATGGTTTCCTTGTATGAAACCTGAGGATTGCCAACATTTGCTTCTACCTTGAATTCCCTTAGCATACGATCAACTATGATCTCAAGATGGAGCTCTCCCATACCTGAAATTATTGTCTGGCCTGTCTCCGGATCCGTATGAACCCTGAAGGTAGGATCTTCTTCGGCCAGCTTCTGCAATGCGATGCTCATCTTTTCCTGACCTGCCTTTGTCTTAGGCTCGACAGCAACAGATATAACTGGTTCGGGGAATTCCATCGACTCCAAAATTACAGGATTGTTCTCATCACATAGAGTATCTCCTGTTGTAGTATCCTTTAATCCGACAGCTGCAGCTATGTCACCCGAATAAACCATGTCGATTTCTTCCCTGTGGTTTGCGTGCATCTGAAGTATTCTTCCTATTCTCTCTCTTTTGCCTTTGGTGGAATTCAACACATAGGAACCGGAGCTTAACTTTCCTGAGTATACCCTGAAGAAGCAAAGCTTTCCGACATATGGGTCCGCCATTATTTTGAACGCCAAGGCTGCGAAAGGCCCATTGTCATCCGCAGGTCTTTCCATTTCTTCCTCTCCGTCAACAGACACACCCTTTATAGCCGGTATATCCAGCGGTGAAGGCATGTAATCAATAACAGCGTCAAGCAGCTGTTGTACACCCTTATTCCTGTAAGCAGAGCCGCATGTAACCGGTATCATCTTTACCGCTATGGTAGCAGCTCTTATGCCTGCGCGTATCTCCTGCTCAGTAAGCTCTTCGCCCTCGAGGTATTTCATCATTAATTCTTCGTTTTGTTCAGCAACAGCTTCTAACAAAATGCCGCGATATTTTTCAACAACATCCTTCATATCTTCTGGTATGGGACCTTCTTCAATTACCTTGCCTAGATCATCCTTATAGAAATAAGCCTTCATTGTGACAAGGTCAACCGTACCCTGGAAGGTATCTTCTCTTCCAATAGGAAGCTGAATGGGCACTGCATTTGCCTGGAGCCTGTCTTTCATCATGTTTATGCAGTTATAGAAATCCGCACCCATAATATCCATTTTGTTAACAAATGCAATTCTTGGTACGCCATACTTGTCAGCCTGTCTCCAAACGGTTTCAGACTGGGGCTCAACTCCACCCTTTGCGCAGAATAGTGTTACTGAACCATCCAGAACCCTTAGGGATCTTTCAACTTCAACAGTGAAGTCAACGTGCCCCGGCGTATCTATGATGTTTATTCTGTTACCTTTCCATTCAGCAGTAGTAGCGGCTGAGGTTATTGTTATACCCCTTTCCTGCTCCTGCTCCATCCAGTCCATGGTAGCAGCGCCTTCATGAACTTCACCTATTTTATGAACCCTTCCGGTGTAAAACAGGATACGTTCTGTTGTCGTAGTCTTTCCAGCATCTATATGCGCCATTATCCCAATATTTCTTGTGTTTTCCAATTTATATTGCCTGGGCATTTTTTACCCTCCTTTCTTTTCTGCGATAGTCCAAATTCCAGTTTCAAATTACGAACTTTTTTGGTGATTCGCAACTGTTTTCTACCATCTATAATGTGCGAAAGCCTTGTTGGCTTCTGCCATCTTATGAGTGTCTTCTTTCTTCTTGAATGCTCCGCCAAGGTTGTTGGTAGCATCAAGAATTTCACCCGCAAGTCTTTCTCTCATTGTTCTTTCTCCTCTTTCGCGTGCGTATGTTGTAAGCCATCTTAAGCCGAGCGCCTGTCTCCTTTCAGGCCTGACTTCCATTGGAACCTGATAGGTTGCTCCGCCGACTCTTCTGGCCTTAACTTCAAGCACAGGCATGACATTGTTCAATGCCTGCTCGAATACTTCCAGCGGATCCTTTCCTGTCTTTTCCCTTATGATGTCAAATGCTCCGTAACATATCTTCTGGGCAATACCTTTCTTGCCCTTCTGCATGATATTGTTTATAAGCTTTGTAACCACCTTGTCGTTATAAATAGGATCCGGTAAAACATCTCTCTTTGGTACATGTCCTTTTCTTGGCACTTTACTTCCCTCCTTTTTCGATAAGGAAACTCCGATTGACGCTGTTTCCTTCTGATAGAGCACACTAGTGCTCAGGTACTCGTGGCATATATGCCGTCGTCAGTGCTTGGTAGTTGCTGTATAATTATATAAAGTCAACGTACTTAGCACTTATTCAATTCCCCATACCTCGTGCTCTGCACGTTGTACGATTCTTACTTCTTGGCTGCGCCTGCCTTGGGCCTCTTGGCTCCATACTTGGAACGGCCCTGCATTCTTTTTGCGACACCTGCAGTATCAAGGGTTCCCCTGATAATATGGTACCTTACGCCAGGGAGATCCTTTACCCTACCGCCCCTTATTAGAACAACACTGTGTTCCTGAAGATTATGTCCTATACCTGGAATATAAGCAGTTACTTCAACGC
Organism: Clostridia bacterium; assembly: GCA_026417615.1. GTDB lineage: Bacteria > Bacillota > Clostridia > Acetivibrionales > JAFADI01 > SKW22. Next base: position 12,228 of record JAOACY010000035.1, on the reverse strand, counting down.
CGTTTGTCAAACGAACCCTGGCAACCTTTCTCAAAGCAGAGTTAGGCTTCTTTGGAGTTGTAGTCTTAACAACAGTGCACACGCCTCGCTTCTGCGGGCTGCTCATATCTATCGGCGCCTTTTTCAAAGAGTTGAAGCCTCTCTGTAAAGCAGGAGCAGTAGACTTCTTTTCCAATACTTCTCTTCCTTTTCTAACCAGCTGGTTAAACGTAGGCATTCCTTTTTCACCTCCTTTTCCAATGTTTTGGAACACTCCCCTATTTGTATCAGATATCCTTTGTAATTTAGGGGATGTAACCATTTTATACTAAGATGATTTCTTATACTGAAATCAGCCTTGCTAAATTTACTTCACTATGCAGGCTACAGCGGCGCCTACTTCAATGCCGCAAGCCTTGCCCAGCTGCTTCATGCTTTCTTCATAGACGATTTCCACAGAGTTTTTTGTGCAAAGCTCTATGATGCCTTTTATAACCCTGGGGTCAGCGTCGCGGGCTACAAACACAAGCGCTGCAGTTCCATTTTCGAGGGCTTTGGCAGATTGCTTGATGCCTACCACCTTCTTACTGCTTTTTAAATTTTCCGGCACAACTTACCCCCCTGTTACACCCCATTTTCGCACTATGATATTCTATCACCGCTGTGCTTATCTTGTCAACTTCTATTCAACAACCGTGCTGATACTAATGTCTTTGTACCTGCTCATGCCTGTACCGGCGGGTATGAGCTTGCCTATAATTACATTTTCCTTCAAACCAACCAGCGGATCTACCTTGCCCTTTATTGCCGCTTCAGTCAGCACCCTTGTGGTTTCCTGGAAGGATGCTGCCGACAGGAAGGACTCTGTGGCTAGAGAAGCCTTGGTTATACCCAGCAATGTCGGCTTGCCTGTGGCCGGCCTTAAGCCTTCAGCTACAACTCTCGCATTTTCAGCTTCGAAATCCAGCTGATCTATCAGGCCGCCTGGGAGCATATTGGTATCGCCGGCATCTTCAACCTTGACTTTCTTCATCATCTGCCTTACGATAACCTCGATATGCTTGTCGCTGATATCAACACCCTGGAGCCTGTAAACTCTCTGCACCTCCTGGAGCAGATATCTCTGAACTCCTGTCGGCCCTTTGATTTTCAGAATGTCATGAGGATTTACTGAACCTTCAGTGAGCTCATCTCCTGGTTCAACCCTGTCATCATCCTGCACCTTCAGCCTTGATCCATATGGGATAAGGTAGCTTCTTGAATCACCCTCATCCGATGTAACAACAACTTCTCTCTTCTTCTTTGTTTCAACAATCTTTACGGTACCGCCTATTTCAGAGATTATTGCAAGTCCCTTGGGCTTTCTTGCTTCAAACAATTCCTCCACACGCGGGAGACCCTGTGTGATGTCATCGCCGGCAACACCACCGGTATGGAAGGTTCTCATGGTCAGCTGTGTTCCGGGTTCACCTATGGACTGAGCCGCTATAATGCCTACCGCTTCACCGACATTACAATCCTGGCCCGTTGCGAGGTTAGCGCCGTAGCATTTTGCACAAACACCGAACTCGGAGTGGCAAGTAAGCACGGATCTGATTTTTACCTTCTTGATTCCGGCTTTTGCTATACTTTCAGCTTCCCTGTCATTTATCATTTTATTGGCGGCAACAAGAACTTCCCCTGTGACCGGGTGTTTTATGTCCTCAACCGTATATCTGCCGATAATTCTTTCCGCAATTCCTTCAATTATCTCATTGCCATCCTTGATGTCCGAAACTTCAATTGCTTTTCTTGTTCCGCAGTCTACTTCCCTTACTATTACATCCTGGCTGACGTCAACAAGCCTGCGTGTGAGGTAGCCTGAGTCGGCGGTCCTTAGAGCGGTGTCCGCCAGACCTTTTCTGGCGCCGTGGGTTGATATGAAGTACTCGAGAACGTTCAAGCCTTCACGGAAGTTTGCTCTTATAGGTATTTCGATTGTCTGGCCGGATGTGTCAGCCATAAGTCCTCTCATACCTGCCAGCTGTCTTATCTGGTTAACGTTACCTCTCGCTCCCGAGTGAGCCATCATGTAAACAGGATTAAACCTGTCCAGATTGCTCATCAAAGCCTTTGTTACATTTTCAACAGTTTCTGTCCAAGTAGAAATTACAGCGCTCTTTCTTTCTTCTTCAGATATAAGTCCTCTCTTGTACTGCTTTGCTATGTTTTCAACCCTCTCATCGGCTTCCTTCAGGAACCGCTGCTTAACTTCGGGTATTACCATGTCCGATACGCTTATGGTAATAGCTCCTCTGGTGGAGAATTTGAAGCCCAGTGATTTTATCTTGTCAAGAATTACAGCGGTTTCAGTGGTTCCGTGGACTCTTATGCATTTATCTATTATTCTTCCCAATGCCTTCCTGTCTACAAGGAACATGATTTCAAGATCAAATTCCTTGCCCGGCTGGGTTCTGTCAACGAACCCCAGATCTTGAGGGATTGCTTCGTTGAAAATAATTCTTCCCGGCGTAGCGTCTATAATCTTTGTTACTTTCTTTCCGTCAATAATTTTGGTTACTCTTACCTTAATCTTTGCATGAAGGCCTACAGCACCGCTTTCATATGCAAGAACAGCTTCATGTGGATCACTGTATACATTTCCTTCTCCCTTCTCACCTTCACGCTCTATTGTCAGATAATAACTGCCAAGCACCATATCCTGGGTAGGAACGGTTATTGGCCTGCCATCCTTGGGAGCGAGCAGATTATTTGCTGACAGCATAAGGAACCTGGCTTCAGCCTGAGCTTCAGCCGAAAGGGGCACGTGAACAGCCATCTGGTCACCGTCAAAGTCTGCGTTATATGCCGTACATACCAGCGGATGCAGCTTAAGGGCTCTTCCTTCAACAAGAACCGGCTCAAAAGCCTGAATTCCAAGCCTGTGAAGTGTTGGTGCGCGGTTTAAAAGAACCGGATGCTCCTTGATTACTTCCTCAAGTACGTCCCAAACTTCATTTTTTACTCTTTCAACCATCCTCTTGGCGCTTTTAATATTATGTGCAAGACCGTCATTTACCAGCTTTTTCATTACAAACGGCTTGAACAGCTCCAATGCCATCTCTTTTGGGAGACCGCACTGATAAATCTTAAGCTCGGGTCCAACAACTATAACAGAACGTCCTGAATAGTCAACACGCTTACCCAGCAGGTTCTGCCTGAATCGTCCCTGCTTGCCTTTCAGCATGTCTGACAACGACTTGAGCGGTCTGTTGCCGGGTCCGGTAACAGGTCTGCCTCTTCTTCCGTTGTCTATTAAAGCGTCAACAGCCTCCTGAAGCATACGTTTTTCATTCCTGACTATAATGTCAGGAGCTCCAAGATCCAAAAGCCTCTTTAGTCTGTTGTTCCTGTTTATAACCCTTCTGTAAAGGTCATTGAGATCTGAGGTTGCAAATCTTCCTCCGTCCAGCTGCACCATAGGCCTTAGCTCTGGAGGAATTACCGGCACTACGTCCAGTATCATCCATTCCGGTCTGTTTCCGGACAGCCTGAAGGCTTCGACAACTTCCAGCCTTTTGATGTTCCTTATTCTTTTCTGGCCTGAAGAATCCTTCAGTTCTGCCCTCAATTCTTTTGACAGCTCATCAAGATCAATTTCAGCCAAAAGTTCTTTTATTGCTTCAGCGCCCATTGCGGCCTTGAATTTGTAGCCAAACTTCTCAACACTGTCTCTGTATTCCTTTTCGGACAGTATTTGTTTTTTTGAAAGGGGGGTCAGCCCTGGGTCAATCACAACATATGAAGCAAAATACAGTATTTTCTCAAGTGCTCTGGGAGACATGTCAAGTATGAGTCCCATCCTGCTTGGTATTCCTTTAAAATACCAGATATGCGATACGGGGGCGGCCAGCTCTATGTGCCCCATTCTTTCCCTTCTTACCTTTGAACGGGTAACTTCAACTCCGCATCTGTCACAAACTATGCCCTTGTATCGTATTCTTTTATACTTTCCGCAGTGACATTCCCAGTCCTTCTGGGGTCCGAAAATCCTTTCGCAGAAAAGACCGTCCCTTTCAGGCTTAAGAGTTCTATAGTTGATAGTCTCAGGCTTTTTAACCTCGCCCTTGGACCATTCTCTTATCTTTTCCGGAGAAGCCAAGCCAATTTTCATTGAGTCGAAATTGTTAAGTTCAAACATGCACTTCTCTCCCTTCCTTAGAATTCATCTTCTTCAAATTCTTCGTCAATTTCCTCGTCCTCTGAAAAAAGGTCGTCAACCAGCCCTTCGTCCAGATTGTCGGCGGTACTGAGATCTGTGAGATCAAACTCGTCTATATCGATTTCATCTTCAAGGACGTCGTCGCCTAATTCATCGTAATCGCCTAAAGGCGCTTCGTCTTCTCTTCCCTCAATATTCACGTTCAGCTCTTCAAGCTCATCTTCAACCGACTCTTTTATGGCTATTTCCTCCTGTTCCTCGGAGTACACCTTTACATCCAGGCACAAGCTCTGAAGTTCCTTTATCAAAACCTTGAACGATTCAGGAATGCCTGGCTCCGGTACGTTCTCACCTTTTACGATTGCCTCGTACGTTTTAACCCTGCCTACCACGTCGTCGGACTTGACAGTTAGGATTTCCTGCAGAGTATAGGCTGCTCCGTATGCCTCAAGAGCCCAAACCTCCATCTCTCCGAAACGCTGTCCGCCGAATTGGGCCTTGCCGCCCAGCGGCTGCTGTGTGACAAGGGAGTACGGACCTGTTGAACGGGCATGAATCTTGTCATCTACAAGGTGAGCCAGCTTAAGTATATACATGTAACCGACAGTAACTCTGTTGTCAAAGGGCATGCCGGTTCTGCCATCATATAATACCGTCTTGCCGTCTTCTGACAATCCTGCCTTCTTTAATGTCTCAATAATATCTTCTTCCGTCGCTCCGTCAAAAACAGGCGTGGCGATTTCCCATCCAAGTGCTTTTGCAGCATAACCGAGATGCACTTCAAGCACCTGACCGATATTCATACGCGACGGAACACCCAGAGGATTTAATACTATTTCAAGGGGGGTTCCATCCGGAAGGAAAGGCATATCCTCTTCGGGAAGTATCCTGGAAATAACGCCCTTGTTACCATGGCGGCCCGCCATCTTGTCTCCGACTGAGATTTTTCTCTTCTGGGCAATATATACCCTTACAAGCTGATTAACTCCGGGTGGCAGCTCATCTCCGTTTTCTCTGGTAAATACCTTAACATCTACTATAATGCCAGATTCTCCGTGAGGAACTCTAAGAGAAGTGTCTCTGACCTCTCTCGCCTTCTCGCCAAAGATGGCTCTCAAGAGTCTTTCTTCGGCTGTAAGCTCGGTTTCTCCCTTTGGAGTAACCTTGCCTACCAGAATATCTCCAGATCTTACCTCAGCTCCGATTCTTATGATTCCCCTGTCATCCAGGTCTTTCAATGAATCCTCGCTGACATTCGGTATGTCTCTTGTTATTTCCTCAGGCCCCAGCTTGGTATCTCTGGCGTCTGCTTCATATTCCTCAATGTGTATGGATGTAAACACATCCTCTTTCACCAGCTTCTCGCTTATTAGTATAGCATCCTCGTAATTATATCCTTCCCATGTCATAAAGCCTATAAGGATGTTCCTTCCAAGCGCTATTTCGCCGTTATCTGTAGAAGGTCCGTCTGCTATTACGTCACCCTTGTCGATTTTATCTCCTTTCCTCACTATGGGTCTTTGGTTTATACATGTGCCCTGATTGGAACGGAGGTATTTCAAAAGTTTGTAAACGTCCTTCCTTCCCTCTTTTGTCTTTATAATTATTTCATTTGCAGATACCTTGTCGACTACACCCGCATTTCTGGCAACAACAACTACGCCGGAGTCCTTTGCAGCCTTATATTCAATGCCGGTTCCCACAATGGGGGCATCAGTCCTTACTAGCGGCACCGCCTGACGCTGCATGTTTGAGCCCATCAACGCACGGTTGGCATCATCGTTTTCAAGGAATGGAATCATAGCTGTGGCAACGGATACCAACTGCTTCGGCGAAACGTCCATAAAGTCAATCCTTGAGCTTTCGACTTCAAGGATTTCTTCCTTGTACCTGCATGCAACCTTCTTATCTATAAATCTGCCTTGTTCGTCAAGAGGCTCGTTAGCCTGGGCAACAATAAATTCATCCTCTTCGTCTGCGGTAAGGTAGACAATTTCATTGGTAACAATGCCCTTTTCCTTGTCCACTCTCCTATAAGGAGCTTCTATAAAGCCATATTCATTTATTCTCGCATATGTGCTCAAGGACCCTATAAGGCCTATGTTCGGACCTTCAGGAGTTTCTATTGGGCACATTCGGCCATAGTGGGAGTGGTGAACGTCACGGACTTCAAAGCCCGCTCTCTCCCTGCTCAAACCACCCGGGCCCAACGCGCTGAGTCTTCTTTTATGCGTCAGCTCTGCCAGAGGATTTGTCTGATCCATAAATTGCGATAACTGGCTGCTTCCGAAAAACTCCTTTATTGATGCGGCCACAGGTCTTATATTGATTAATGCCTGCGGAGTTACAATATCAATATCCTGGATGGTCATTCTTTCCCTGACCACTCGCTCCATTCTGGCCAAGCCAATCCTGAACTGGTTCTGAAGCAGCTCTCCCACTGAACGCAGCCTTCTGTTGCCAAGGTGGTCTATATCGTCCACAGTGCCAATATTGTAGCTCAAGTTAATAATATAGTTTATAGATGAAATTATATCTTCAACAGTTATGTATTTAGGTATAAGTTCATCAAGGTTTTCCTTGAGAGCCTTTTTTATGTCCTCTTCACTGTTGTTCTCATTAAGTATTCTGGTTAAAACATCAAACCTCACCTTTTCAGTGATCCCCAGCCCACTGACATCAAAGCTGACATGAGCAGAAATATCGACAGTATTATTTCCTATAACCTTGATTTTCTTGTCTTCAACATATACATAAGCGATGTTTACGCCTGCATTTTGTATCTCTTCCGCCTTGCTTCTGTCTATCCTGTCATTTTCTGCAGCCAGTATTTCGCCAGTTCCCGGGTCAACAATATCCTCTGCCGCCCTAAGGCCCGTTATTCTGGCAGCAAGTGCAAGCTTCTTGTTGAATTTGAACCTTCCAACCTTTGCAAGGTCATATCTTTTGGGGTCAAAGAACAGACTCTTCAAAAGAGTTTGCGCGCTGTCGACCGTTGGGGGTTCTCCCGGCCTCAGCCTTTTATATACTTCAAGCAACCCCTCATCAGCGGTTTTTGCATTATCCTTCTGAATCGTGGCCAAAATTCTCTCATCTTCACCCAGAAGCTGATGTATTTCAAAGTCGGTGCCATACCCAAGAGCTCTTATTAGAACGGTAATGGGCAGCTTTCTGGTTCTGTCTATCCTTACATACATCACATCATTTGAATCAGTTTCATATTCAAGCCATGCTCCCCTGTTAGGGATAACCGTATTGGAAAACAGCTTTTTACCTGTCTTGTCAAACTTCATGGTGTAATAGATGCCGGGTGACCTGACCAACTGGCTTACGATAACCCTCTCTGCGCCATTGATTATAAAGGTCCCGTTATCTGTCATGAGAGGGAAATCTCCCATAAATATTTCCTGCTCCTTGACCTCTCCTGTTTCCTTATTGATCAGCCGTACTTTAACTTTTAGGGGAGCCGAGAAGGTAGTATCCCTTTCCTTACATTCTTCGACACTATATTTCGGGTTCTCGTCGAGAGAATAGTCGACAAATTCAAGAATCAGATTTCCGGTATAATCCGTAATTGGAGAAACATCCCTGAAGACTTCTCTTAAACCTTCCTCCAGAAACCACTTGTAGGAATTTTTCTGAACTTCAATCAGATTTGGCATGTCAAGAACTTCATCGATCTTTGAATAGCTCATTCTTATGTTCTTACCCATTCGTACGGGATGTACCATTTAAATATCACCTCATAAGTTTTGACTTTTTCCTAAGGCCATGCTGCCTTTGCATCCGGTATAAACTGCTTTTCTCTGGAAACTAAATGAATTAAACCGCTCGATATGTACAGGCGGTTTGCTTTTTGCGTTGTATAAAATTCAATAAAGTACATATACTAAAGGTGGCTTGCTATAATGCAACCACAAAATATTATTAACAGTTATTGTCTTATTTATTCCCTTATGGTATAATCTCGTTATAGAAATAAGCATTATATTAAAGGGAAGAAATGGTTAAGTTAAAAATACAACGCAGTTTATAATTTTAACACACCAAATTCACCTTGTCAACTTTAACCGAAAATTTAATTATAAATTTAAAAAAATATCCTCCTGTCAAGCGACAAGAGGATATTTTCTTTATGCTTGTTGAATAATTACTTAATTTCAACAGTTGCTCCGACTTCCTTGAATTTAGCTTGTATTGAAGCAGCTTCGTCCTTTGATACGTTTTCCTTAACTGTCTTGGGAGCTCCATCAACAAGGTCCTTAGCTTCTTTGAGTCCGAGTCCTGTGAGCTCTCTTACCACCTTGATAACCTTGATCTTGTCTGCGCCGGTTTCCTTAAGGATTACATTGAACTCAGTCTTTTCTTCCACCGGAGCCGCTGCTGCAGCTGCAGGTGCTGCCGCAACTGCCACAGGAGCTGCCGCGGATACTCCGAATTCTTCTTCAAGAGCCTTTACTAATTCTGACAATTCAAGTACTGTTAACGCCTTCACTTCTTCAATCAGCTTTACAACTTTATCACTAGCCATTTTAAAATACCTCCGTAAATTTTGATTTGAAATTTTATTTTAATTTAATTTAATTGTCTCAAGCGACTATGCGCCTTTCTTTTCCGCTATGGCATTCAAAGCCACAACTAGACCTCTTATGTTTCCGTTCAACACGTTTACCAGACCGGATATAGGAGCATTGAATCCGCCCAGAACCTTTGCGATGAGCACCTCTCTTGAAGGCAGTTCCGCAAGGGCCTTGACCCCTTCAATATCAATAATCCTTCCTTCTACAACACCCACCTTGAGCTCCAGCTTGTCAAACTTCTTTGCGTATTCAGCCATTACCTTAGCGGGAGCAACCGGATCAGTTTCGCTCAGAGCCAAGGATGTCGGACCGTTCAAATAAGAATCCAGAGCATCCAATCCGTTCTCTTTGGCAGCAAACCTTGTTAATGTGTTTTTTACAACCTTATACTCAACCCCGGCTTTTCTCAAAGCATTTCTGAGCTCGGTATCCTGTTCGACAGTAAGTCCTCTGTAATCGGCAAAAACCATTGCCTTTGCTGATTTGATCTTTTCACTTATCTCCCTGACTACCTCTTTCTTTTGCTGCAATGCGCTTTCACTTGGCATTTATTATTTCACCTCCTTGAAAGAATGTAAGGCGACACTCCTTTGAGATTCGCGGGTATTCCTTTTGCGTTTGGAAATGTCTCCCGTTATCAAAAAACCCTTGTGCGCACATAGACACACAAGGGCAATAATTCCTGGCTGGAATGATTCGCTACCTCGGCAGGAGGGTTCAAGCCCGTTAGGCCTCTTCAGGCACCTGCTGTCTATGGCTGCACCAATATGAATTTGACATTTGTTATAATACACTACAATATATGTTTTGTAAAGAGTATATTATCTTAATTTATTCCGCAACTTTCAAGGGATTGATTTTTATCCCCGGCCCCATTGTTGAGGAGATTACCACACTCTTTAAGTATTGGCCTTTTGCGGCAGCGGGTTTTGCCTTTACTATGGCATCCATTAACGTGTGGAAATTATCAGCAAGCTTTTCTGTGCCAAATGATGCCTTTCCGATAGGGCAGTGGATTATATTTGTCTTGTCAAGCCTGTATTCGATTTTACCGGCTTTGATATCCGCAATGGCTTTTGCAACATCCATTGTAACCGTACCTGCCTTTGGGTTTGGCATCAAACCCTTCGGACCGAGAATTTTACCGAGTCTTCCGACAACACCCATCATGTCTGGAGTGGCAACAACCACATCGAATTCAAACCAGTTTTCATTCTGAATCTTTGCTACCAGATCTTCCGCCCCTACAAATTCGGCTCCAGCCTTTTCAGCCTCTACTGCCTTTTCACCCTTGGCAAAAACAAGCACCCTTACCTTTTTGCCTGTTCCGTGAGGGAGAACAACAGCGCCTCTTACCTGCTGGTCTGCGTGTCTTGAGTCAACACCAAGCTTGATATGAGCTTCAACAGTTTCGTCAAACTTTGCCTTTGCTGTCTTTTGAACAAGCTCTAAAGCTTCCGATGTGTCATACAGCTTTAATCTATCAACGAGCTTTGAGCTCTCAAGATATTTCTTTCCTCTTTTCATCAATATCCTCTCCTTCGTGGTAAATTTTACGGAAACAGCCGGCAAATACTCCCCGCTTATCGGAAAGCACCGCACCCAAGGCCTAAAACTCCTCTTTGCGTCAAATCCTGCTGCAAATATGGAATTTCAGTGCCTGGCTTCCTCCCACCATAATCTTGTAACTATCCTTCCACAACAATACCCATGCTTCTTGCCGTACCGGCAATCATGCTTGCAGCCGCTTCAACGCTTGCCGCATTCAGGTCGGGCATTTTCAGTTCTGCAATCTTTCTTACTTCAGCCATTGAAATCTTGGCTACTTTTTCCTTGTTTGGCTTGCCTGAACCGCTTTCTATTTTGCATGCCTTCTTCAGCAGGACTGAAGCGGGCGGGGTTTTTGTGATAAACGAGAAGGACCTGTCAGCATATACCGTAATAACTACAGGTATAATCAAGCCTGCGTCCTTCGCAGTTCTTTCATTAAACTCCTTACAAAATCCCATTATGTTAACGCCATGCTGTCCTAAAGCTGGTCCAACCGGTGGAGCCGGAGTTGCCTTTCCTGCAGGAATCTGAAGTTTTACGTATCCAGTAATTTTCTTTGCCATCTTATCCACCTCCCAATTTTTACGACTGTAAATTGACAATTAACCAATGAAGAACAGTCCATAAGTTGAATCGTCAATTCAAATTTATATAATAAACAGCTTATTATATACTAAATCCTCTGTATCTGCAACAGCTCCAATTCTACAGGGGTTTCCCTTCCGAACATGGATACGGCGACGCGTACCTTCTTCTTTTCCATATTGATTTCTTCGACTATGCCAATGAAGTTTTCAAGAGGGCCGGAAACAACCCTTACATTGTCACCTACCTCGTAGTCAACAACAGGTTCGAATTCCTCAACGCCCATTGCCTTTACTTCTTCATCAGTCAAAGGTACAGGTTTTGACCCAGGGCCTACAAATCCAGTGACGCCTCTGGTGTTTCTTACAATATACCAGGATTCGTCGGACATAATCATCTTGACAAGGACATACCCCGGGAATACCTTTCTCAAGGTTGCTTTTTTCTTGCCGTCCTTGATTTCGATTTGTTCCTCCATGGGCACTACTATATCAAGAATATACTCCTGCATATTCCTGTTTTCCACTATTTTTTCCAAATTAGCCTTAACCTTATTCTCATAGCCGGAATAGGTATGGACCACGTACCATTTTGCACTCTCTGCCACATCATTTGGAAGCATCAAGCTCTATGCCTCCTTCATCATTTCGTAAAGACCAAAAGTGTAAGTTTCTCAAGACCGAGATCCACTACCCAGATAAGTAAACCTACAACAAAACAGGAAAGCAGCACTGTAATTGTGTTATTTATCAGCTGTGTCCTGTTGGGCCAAATGACCTTTTTCAGTTCGTTTTTTATTTCTTTAAAGAACCTTACTGTGTTCTTTTTAGCCTCAGTAAATTTTGAAAGCTTTGCTTCATCAGCCATAATGCTCACATCTCCAATCCAAAAAAGGATTTATTATTTTGTTTCCTTATGTGTCGTGTGTTTACGGCAGAACCTGCAGAACTTTTTCATTTCAAGCCTGTCAGGATCGTTCTTCTTGTTTTTCATGGTATTGTAATTTCTTTGCTTGCAATCTGTGCATGCCATTGTAATCTTAACTCTCATTCTTAACACCTCCAGCCCCTGGTAAAAAATTCATATGTTTAATGCAATATAATCTTGTGCATAAAAAAAAAGCCTATGCAAAGGAGCAATAAATAATCTAACACATATTGAAATAAAAGTCAAGGAACATTTTTATAACCTTCACGGTAAAATCACGAATAGTCATCTTGAATGTAATTCCCATCAAGAATTTTTTTAAAAAAGCACCGTTGCAGTGCATAATTATGTGAAGTGACATGAAAAAGAAAGGTACCCCGGATTTGTATTGCTAAAAAGAAGCAT
>JAOACY010000068.1 GCA_026417615.1 Clostridia bacterium | reverse complement strand
GTTGCTGTAGGCTCGGGAGTTGGCATTGTCTTATCCGTTGGCATTAAGCATGTTTAGGGAGATTTTATGGTAGAGATGGTACTTGCGTTTTTTGGAAGTCTGTTGCCGGCTATACTTTATAATGTCAGCAAAAAGCATTTTGTGTGGGTGGGCTTGTCAGGAGTCAGCGGCTGGATGGTTTATTTCTGGCTGAGCACAGGCACAGGAAGGATAATACTTGCAACATTTGCCGGGGCTGTTTCAGTAGGTATTTACAGTGAAATCATGGCAAGATGCCTGAAGGTTCCTGCCACAATATTTTCAGTGTCAGGCATAATTCCTCTGGTTCCTGGCATAGGCGCCTACAATGCCGTTCAGGCAATAGTTGAAAGCAATCTTGGCGAAGCTGCCCGCCTCACAGTGGAGACCATAGGCAGCGCGGGTTCAATAGCTTTGGGTATAATGTTCTCTTCAGCCATTTTCAGGGCTTTTAGAAGGCGAAGCCAAGAAGGCAAATACTTCAAAAAGAGCTAAGAAAAGTATCCCATATTGAAATCATTCTTTTGGAAATTGTAAGGCCAAAATTTAAGAGGACAATTCTATATTTTGTCCAGGAAACTTGTTAATATGTTTTTAAACCTGTTATATTGGGTCGTTGAGCAATATTACAAATGTTTGCCATGATTATTAAGGCCTGGCGTCTTCACTTTTAAGCAGAGCCAACACCTGTTCTTCCGGAATGGGCCTGCTCATATAGTAGCCCTGCAGTATATCGCAATCAAATTGTTCTAAAAGATCATACTGTTCTTTTCTTTCAACTCCTTCGGCTACCACTCTAAGTCCAATGTTATGCGCCAGCTCAATAATTGTGGAGGTTATTCTTCCATCCCTTTCTGAATTCTCCATGCAATCTATAAAGGCCTTGTCAACCTTCACATAGTCAATGGGAAGGTTCTGGAGGTAGCTAAGGGAAGAGTAGCCTGAACCGAAATCGTCAAGATGAATTTTAATGCCTAGCTCTTTTAGCGCCTCTAGCTTTTTCTTATTTGAGTCGAAGGATTCCATCATGACTGTCTCGGTAATCTCCAGCTCTAAAAGAGCGGGGCTTACTCCTGTTTCATTTATTATGGCAGTTACATTTGAAACAAAGTCTTTCTGCATTACGTGCACCGCAGATATATTCACAGACACCATTATGTGCTTTTCACGCATTTCATTTATTATTCTTGCAAAAGTAAAGGCTTTTCTTAAAACCCATTTTTCGATGCTTACTATAAGGCCGGTTTCTTCGGCTATTTTTATAAACTTCAATGGAGATACCTGTCCCATTTCAGGCGAATACCACCGTATAAGCGCCTCAAGGCCGTGTATCCTTCCGTCCCTGACATTGTATTGCGGTTGGTAGTGAAGGGAGAACTCCTGGTTTTTAATTGCTTTTTTCAACCCGTTTTCTATGGCAACCCTTTGCGAGATGTCTTTTTCCATGCTTTCGTCAAATATCATGTAACAGTTTTTCCCGCACTGCTTTGCCTTATACATTGCCATGTCGGCTTTTTTCAGCAATTCTTCGACAGTTCTTCCGTCTTGGGGGAAAAGAGAGATTCCTACACTGGCGGTGATACCTAAAGTCTTGGAATCAATAACAACCGGTTCCTGGAAAATATCTAAAACCTTTTGGGCGATATCCCTTACTGTGTCGGATGAAGCCGCATTGCCCAATAGGATGATAAATTCGTCCCCTCCTATGCGGAAAGTTTTTCTGTCAAAACAGCTGTTCTGCTTGAACCTTTTGGAAAGCTCAATCAGAAGCTTGTCTCCTATGGAATGCCCTAAAGTGTCATTAATAGCCTTGAAATTGTCAAGGTCAATATATATGATCGCTCCGGTATGGTTATGCATTTGTGCATTTTCGATTGCCCTTTTTAATACTTCCATAAGGCTTTCTCTGTTAAGAAGGCTTGTAAGAGAATCAAAGTAGGCAAGATGCCTGATTTTTTCTTCCCTTTCCTTTAGGGCCATCTGCGATTTTTTAAGCTCTTCATACTGGCCGCGAAGCCTTTCATCCCGGCTCCTGATGCTTTTAATCATGCTGTTGAAGCCCTTTGCAAGGGATCTTAGCTCATAATAAGCGCTTGATTCGTCAGATAATTCATAAACTCCTTCCTCAGCCTTTCTCATAAGGTGTGCCAGCTTTTCCAGATGGAAAATAACCCTTAACGCGCCTATGTAAACTATCAAGCCTGAAATTAATAGGCAAAAACCACCGATAATCAAAATGGGATAAAAAGCTTGAAGCAGATGTTTGTTTATTTCCTTTTGACTTACGGCGCATACAAAGAAAATATCAATGTTGCCAAGCTTGCTGAATTTAAGGAAGTATTTTTCGCCATAGAGGCTATGATAAAACCCTTTATTAAGACCGGAGGAAACAAGCCGATTGAAATCGCCTTCAAGAAATTTTTCGCCTATCATGTGTTCGTTTTTGTTGGCGATAATTGTACCATCTCCGTTAACCATAGTTATGAAGCCTTTTTCGCCTATTGTTAAGTTTGTTATCATGCTGCTTATGACAGATGATTCAAAGTCAACTGCTATAACCCCTATCATTTCACCATCCGATGAATATACGGACTTTGCAATGGTTATTGTTATTCTTTGAGTTGCATAATCAAGATATGGGGTAGTGCTGATAATCTTATCACCTGCATTTTTTGCTTGTATGTACCAGTCCCTTTTTCTGGGGTCGTAGCCAGGCAGAACCCATCTGCCTTCGGCGCAAATGGTGCTTCCGTCTTCTAGCCCCATATATACGGATCTGCTTTTTGACATAACCTTTTCATGAGATGTGAGAAGAGCTACAAGCTTATCGCGGTTTTTAAGCGGCATTGAATTCTTTGCTTCTTGTGATGAGGATAATATTTCGATAAGGCTTTCCACCTGCTCAAACTGACTGCAGAAGTTGTCTGCAGCGTGTTCTAATATCAGCTCTGCTTCTTTAAAATACTTGTTTTCGAGGTTTATTCTTATAAATTTGAAGGTAAAATGCCCAAAGCCTGATATAGTCAGCAGTCCCACAAGTAATATGCCTACTGTCGCCATGAGCTTTATGCTGTTAAATTTAATCTTGAGATTTCTAACCATTGTCAATCCTACTTTTCTTTTAAAAACTTTTCTATGACATAAGCATCGCCAAGAATTTTGGCAATATTTCTTATGCAATTGTACATTTGGCTGTCGCAGACAACATATTTTTCCATAGAGCTGTCGCTCTTTGCGGCAGCTTTTGGATCCTTTTCGTGAAACGACAGCATTGCAGCGGTAAATTTTTGCTTTAAGCCTCTGTCAAGCTTTGGTGAAGCAACAAAGGGAGAACCCGGAATGGGATCGGATTGCCAGAGAATCTTAAGGGCATCTTTCTCAATCTTCCCGGCGCTGACCATTTTGTCAAAGGTAGTATTGTTCATAGCTCCAGCATCCGCAACATTATTTAATACATCAAGCGCTACTAAATCATGACTGCCTGAATATTTTATACTACCCAAATAATTGAAAGGATCAATGCCGCGGCTCCTGAACAAGGAGTAAGGGATAACAAAGCCTGAGGTGGAGCCCTGGTCGACAAAAGCAAATTTCTTGCCTTTTAAATCCTCTATGGATTTAATATCAGAGCTGCTACGCGACACAATCATTGATTTGTAGAAAATACCTGTGTTTTTCCTGGATTTTACTACCAAGGGCTCTAACTTCATTACCTTCTCTGCGGCAATGTATGAAAAAGGTCCAAAATATCCTATATCAGCTTTATTATTTTTCATAGCCTGAACCAGGTCGTAATAGGTGTCCGCAACCAGAATTTCAATCTCCGTCCCAATTTCTTTCTGGAGGTATTCCTTGACGGGTTCGAAACTGGCTGTCACGCTGCTGGAGGCATTATATGGGATCATGCCTATTACAAGCTTTTTAACCGGCTTGGCGCATCCTGTTATAAAAAGCGAAAGACTGACTATTAATATAAAGCACTTCAACCGCTTAATCATAAATATCTCCATGTCAAAATACTTTAAACTAATTTTATAATGAAAATGTTAAATAAAGGTTAAAAGAATTACAAAATTCGTCATAATTTTTAAATCTTTATGCGTATAATTATTGGCAGGTTAAAAAACGCTGATAACAATAAAAGTCAAGCAAAGATACGGAGTGTGGAAAATGAACAGCATCTACAACAATACAGTCGATGAGGTATTGGAAAGGTTTAATACAAATGTTCAGGGCCTTTCCGAGGATGAGGCCGAAAGGAGAAGACT
>JAOACY010000039.1 GCA_026417615.1 Clostridia bacterium | reverse complement strand
TGCCCACCATTTCTTCATTTCCCTTAAAATTTACAATCTTGTTGGTTCTGGTTCTTCCAGTATACATATATACACTGTTTTTGCTTAAGCCCTCCACCAAAACCTCAACTTCACAGCCCAGGAGCTTATCGTTTATTTCCTTGCTGATTCTGTTCTGGACGTCAAGAAGCTTCTGAAACCTCTCCTTTTTAACCTCCTCCTCCACCTGGTTACCCATTTTGGCAGCAGGCGTGCCTGTCCTTTTGGAATATAAAAAGGTGTAGGCAGAGTCATACCTTACCTTTTCAATAACCTCCAGCGTGTCATTAAAATCATCATCAGTTTCCCCGGGAAATCCAACTATTATGTCAGTGGATAGGGAAATTCCGGGAACAGCCTTTTTAACCCTGTCAATCAGCTCAAGGTAACTGTCCTTTGTATACTTTCTGTTCATTTCCTTAAGTATTCTAGTGCTTCCGGCTTGAACAGGAAGGTGCAGGTGTTCGCACACCTTGCGGCAATCCCTGATGGCAGCTATCAGCTCGTCTGAAAGGTCTTTGGGATGGGATGTCATAAACCGTATGCGCTCTATCCCATCAATTTCATCGAGCTCATGCAGCAATTTCCCGAAGGTTGCGCCCCTCTCAAGGTCCTTGCCATAGGAATTCACATTCTGCCCCAGCAGGGTTATTTCCTTGTAATTCTGTTGTCCTAACATCCTGACTTCATTAACGATATCAGAAATACTCCTGCTTCGCTCCCTTCCGCGGACATAAGGCACAATGCAGTAGGAGCAGAAGTTGTTGCATCCGTACATTACGGTGACCCATGCCTTAACAGTGTCTTTCCGATCAATGGGCATATCCTCAACAATGGAGCCTTCATGCTCCCAGACATCAATTACAGCCTCTCTGGCATTTACAGCTTCAAACAACAATTGCGGAAATCTATATAGATTGTGCGTGCCGAAAATAAGCTCCACATGCCTGTATTTCCTTCTTATGTGCTCCACAGCTTCCGGCTGCTGCATCATGCAGCCGCAGACGGCAATTATGAGCCCGGGGTTTTCTCTTTTGAGCTTTTTTAAAGCCCCCAGATGTCCGTACACCTTCTCCTCTGCGTTTTCTCTGACGCAGCAGGTGTTAAAGATTATCAAATCGCTGTCTTCAGCCCTGTCAGTCTCGATATATCCCATTTCGGCCAGCATTCCTGCTAAACGTTCCGAATCGTTTTCATTCATCTGGCAGCCAAAGGTGCTTAAGCTGTACTTTAGCAGCCTGCCTTGATTTATTTCCTTAAGTTTCCTTGTATAATCCCTCTGAAGCTCAATTTCTGCGGTTGATACCTTACATTCTGTTCTTTTCACTTTCCCCTCCGGTTATAGGCCGTATATATTCTTTTCAACACACAGCTTTGCCCTCTCACTGTTCTTGTCGCCGGCTTTAAGGGCGTTTTCCAGAAAGTCCGGGTGTTTTAGCAAGAACTGTCTCATGGCTTCCCTGGGGTTTTTTACATACTCCTCGAGCATTTGATATTGCTGTTCGTTGATTATTCCCATTGAAAATACTGTTTTAAAAAATTCTTTGTCTATTTCCGCCATTGAATACGGTTCTATATTTCTGCTTTTTAAAAATTCCTCACCGCCCTGCTTTCTGTCAACCACCACAAGGCTGTAGCGAAAATCGCCCCCAAGCCTTTCTACCGCTGGAATCCATGCTCTTTCATAGCTTGAGGCCTCAGTTATAAGGTCAGCTATGTGCAGCACCTTTCCGGATATGTTTTCCGGCTCTCTTGCTTCGCCCTTGTGCCACAGCACTGCTTTTAGATCCTTATAAATTGTTATATGCGGCTTGTCAAGTATGCTTGCAATAACAAGAGAGAAGAACCAGTCTCTTCTTTCTCCTCCTGATATATAGCTTACCTCTTCGAGAGGTATCTTTTCTTTTATGAACGAGATCATTTCGTCGATTATTCCCTTATATATGCTGTCAGCATTGTAGTTTTCCCAGACAGCGGCAAAAACCCTCGACGGGCAGTAAAGAATATTTACCCTTTCCCTGTCAATAAGCTCCAGCAGGGCGTTTGCCTTCTCCTCACTTCCGTAAAGGAAGTGCGTATTTATGTAATACGGCCCTATGGTGCCGGAAGTATACCAGAAGGGCTTGTCCTGCGGACATACACGTATGGCCTTGGTGTCAAAAAGCCATTGAACCAGCTTTTTGTTCATTTCATTTTTCCCCCTTGCATGTTTTCTTCTAAACGCTTCTTATATTCATTCCACCACTCCTGGTTTTGTATAGTGCTAAGCTCCTTGTCCAGATGTGAGGCGTCGCCCTCAAGCTCTACCTTGAATTTTCCGTCTTCGTAGTCGATAATTGTAACCGAGGTATTGTCGTACCACTGCACCTGTGGCATTTTTTCCAGGCTGCAGCCAAAAAA
>JAOACY010000025.1 GCA_026417615.1 Clostridia bacterium | reverse complement strand
GTGTGGCTCCATACCTTGTTGTTTTTGCTCATAAAGCCCTGAATAGTTATAGGCACCCATGTAAGGCAATATAAAGGATAAATCAGGAACCCGAAAAACACCTTAAAGTTAAACCTCTTTTCTGCAAGTATAATAGCCGGGCCATAGAAGAACTGGAGAATTACGAAAAAATACCAAACCTGTGAGGGGAAGACATATTTAAGGCAGAAGAAGGGTGAATCGGGGAAAACCGTCTGAACCCACATCATTATGGTTATGAGACCGATAAATATGAACCTTATGGGCTGAAACAAGTAAACGGCACAATCAAAGGCTGTCAAATCTCCTTCATTAAAGGCCTTGCGGAACAGAGGCAAAAGAAAGCGCGCTGCGCAGTCGGCATGGCCCTGCATCCAGCGCTTCCTCTGGTTCCAGGACTGCTTAAGCGTTATTGGCTTCTCGTCATACACGACCGCTTCATGTGCCCATGCCACTTTCATGTTATGAAGTCCGAGCTTCATTGTAAACTCAAGATCTTCAGTGAGACAGGTAGCACCCCAGCCGATTTGCTTCAGCACCTCAATGTCTATACAAAAGCCGGTGCCGCACAAACCGCAGCTTAAGCCAAGGTAATATCTGGGGAGCTGGAATATCCTGTTTGACAGCCAGAAGGCTATGGAATATGAGCAGGTTATCCAGGAATCAAAGGGATTTTTGCTGTCTATGTAGCCCTGAACCACCTTGTGACCCTGGCATAAGCGCTTGTTCATCTCAAAAAGGAAGTTGGAGGTTACAAGATTGTCCGCATCAAACACACTTATTGCGTCATATTTGTTTTCCATGGCAAAAATCTTGTTGAACATCCATTCCAGTGCGTAGCCTTTGCCCCTCTCCTCATTGTTAAACCTTTTATATACTTTTGCTCCGTGTTGTTCTGCTATTTCAGCAGTTTTATCCGTGCAGTTGTCCGCTATTACAAATATGTCATACAGATTTTTCGGATAGCTTTGTCTTAACAAGCTGTCTATAATGTGCCCGATAACAAGCTCCTCATTGTGCGCTGCTATTATCACCGCAAATCTTTTCCGCGGCAGGTACTGGTATGTCGGCACATCCTTTTTTTTAATCAATCCGAAAACAGATACTCCAAAAAAATAGCAGCCTGCAGTAAATACTAAAATCTGGACAAATTGCGTAGTATAGTATATGGCATCGTTCAGTTGGGATGGCATTTTGTTCCTCCGATATTTTATTTCTATAAATATCACATGACAATAGTGTTGCACGCAAAAAGGAAAAATATTTATAATTCAAAAATGTTAACTTATATGGTAATCTATTTATAAGGGCAATAACGCAAAGCTACAAGCATTGCGGCTAGAACATAAAAGTCTTATCCACATTACCAGGGGGGCATAAATGAACAAGACATATTTTAATAATGCAATAATAGGAAATTCGAGGATGCTTGGGTGCCTTTCGGACAAGGGTGAACTGGTCAGGCTTTTCTGGCCTCATATCGACTTCCCTCAGCATATAGATAAAATGAAAACCGGAATCTTCATTGAAGGACAGCATAATAGCACCAAGTGGCTTGACGGCGACGATTTCATGCATACGCAGCAATATGTAGGAGATACGAATATTGTGGAGACAAACTTTATTGATAATAAAAGGGGGCTGAAAGTCAGGCAGCTTGATTTTTGCGTCATTGATAAGGATATCGTAATCAGACGGTATGAGATGGAGAATATCGGCGAAAGTGAAGTAAAGCTTGGGTTTGCAGCATATTCCTCCTTCATATCAACAAATCCTGACATGAGAAACACGCTTTTTGATTTTGCCTGTGACTCTCTGATTCATTACAAGCATGGGTATTACATTTCCATATCGGGAGACAGGGAGGTTTACCAATTCCAGTTGGGGAACAATGCTTTTGACAGCGCTACGTTTACAGAACTGAACGGGTATGACCATATAGGCATGATGCCTGACGGAGCGGTTACCTGGAAGCTTGGAAGCTTCATGCCTGGCGGAAAAGGGGAGTTCAACCTCTTTATCTGCGCGTCGCAAACCCTGAAAGGCGTTAAAAAAATGATCAGGGAAGCAAAAGCCATGGACTTCGGCAATGAGTTTTTAAGGACAAAGGAATACTGGGAGAACTTTGTTAAAGGCGCTAAAAGGGTCAATACCGGCATAGCCAAAATAGATGAGCTGTACAGAAGGTCGGTGCTGGTGTTCAAGCTAATGTCCGATGATGCTTCTGGAGGCTTGCTGGCTGCTCCTGAGATAGATGAGCATTTTACACGCTGCGGAAGATACGGCTATTGCTGGGGAAGGGATGCTGCCTTTATTACCGGGGCGTTGGACAAGTGCGGCCTTGCCGAAACGGTGGATAAATTCTATGACTGGGCCGTTGAGGCTCAGGACGATGACGGGTCTTGGCACCAGAGGCACCATATGGACGGAAACCTTGCTCCCTCGTGGGGATTTCAGGTAGATGAAACTGGAACTCTTATCTGGGGAATGCTGCAGCATTACAAGGTCACAAGGGATACAAGCTTTCTTGAGAAGGTTTGGGACAGTGTTAAGAAAGCCGTTGATTTTTTGGTGAATTTTATTGACGGGGATACAGGACTGCCAAAACCCAGCTTTGACCTGTGGGAGGAAAGATTTGGCGAGCATGCCTATTCCTCTGCGGCTGTGTATGGAGGGATAAAGGCTGGGGTTGAAATTGCGCGCATTTTGGGCAGGGACAGGGAAATGGCCGAAGCATGGTCGAGAACTGCGGATTCAATAAAGTCAGCCTTGGAAAAGAACTTCTGGAAGGAAGATTACAATCGTTTTATAAGGAGTGTCAGGGTAAAGCTTAATCCTTGGGGAGCAGAGCCTTCGCAAAGCACTGCGGTTATTGAAGTGAACCCAAAAGGCTTCAAGCGCGAGGTGACACTGGAGGATTGGAAGGTTGATATAAGCCTTTTGGGCGTTTCGGTGCCATTTGGACTTTATGACGCCTGCGATTACAGGGTTGAGGGAACCGCAGACCTTATTGAAAAGGTATTGAGCACACCCGGAGATGGAGGGATAATGCGGTATGAAAATGACAATTATATTGGAGGCAATCCCTGGATTTTAACCACATTGTGGCTGGCTCTTTACTATATTGAAAAGAAGGAATACAATAAGGCAAGGGAGTACTTTGACTGGGCAGTAAAGGGCTGTACCGGGCTTGGCCTGCTACCGGAGCAGATAAGCAGGGAAACAGGTAAGCCGGCTTGGGTCATACCCCTTACATGGTCGCATGCCATGTTCATACTTGTGCTATTTGGGCTCATTGAAGCGGGAGAGATTTGATGCGGAACCGAAATTGCAAATAAATTATGACAGGAGAAATAAATGGCAAAGTCAAAATCCAATTTTATATGCCAGGAATGCGGGTATGAAAGCACGGGATGGCTTGGCAAATGTCCTGCCTGCAATCAGTGGAATACATTCATTGAGGAGATAAGGCAGAGCGTGAGCAGAGCTTCTTTAGCTGCAGATTTGAAGCCGGTCAACATCAATGATATAAAGCTGGGAGAAGAGGAGCGCTATTCAAGCGGCATAAGAGAGCTTGACAGGGTTCTAGGAGGCGGAGTTGTAAAAGGCTCTCTCATTCTTGTGGGAGGAGACCCTGGCATAGGAAAGTCAACTCTTTTGCTGCAGGTTTGCGATAAAATAAACACGGATTTAAACATACTCTATGTCTCCGGGGAAGAGTCTGTCAAACAGATCAAGCTCAGGGCGGACAGGCTGGGCATAAATAATCCCAAGCTTCATATGATTTCTGAAACAAATTTCGGACTGATCGAGAGGCTTATTGAAAGTGAAAGGCCGGGATTTGTTATTATTGACTCCATACAGACCGTTTTTTGTGACGAGCTGTCCTCTGCGCCGGGAAGCGTAAGCCAGGTGAGAGAAGTTACTTCAGGGCTCATGAGAATAGCAAAAAGCATGGGTATAGCCATGGTTATCGTGGGGCATGTGACTAAAGAGGGAGCTATTGCAGGCCCCAGGGTGCTTGAGCATATGGTGGACACCGTGTTGTATTTTGAAGGCGAAAGGCACTTGACCTACAGGCTGCTTCGGGCTGTAAAAAACAGGTTTGGTTCTACAAATGAAATCGGAATTTTTGAGATGAGGGATATTGGGCTTGTGGAAGTGGACAACCCTTCAATAATGATGCTTTCGGGAAGGCCGGAAAACGTACCGGGCTCTGTGGTTGTATCCAGCCTTGAGGGCACCAGGCCTATGCTGATTGAAATTCAGGCCCTTGTTTGCCCGACAAGCTTTGGAATGCCAAGGCGAATGGCTACCGGAGTGGATTACAACAGAATCACCCTGCTTATGGCTGTCCTTGAAAAGCGCGTAGGTATGCAGTTGAGCAACTATGATGCTTATGTTAATGTAGTCAGCGGACTTAAAATTGACGAGCCGGCGTGTGATTTGGGTATCATAACGGCAATTGCCTCAAGCTTCAGGGATGCATCCGTAGATGAGGGCACCGTGCTTATAGGCGAGGTGGGACTGACGGGTGAGGTAAGAGCCGTAGGTCAAATAGACAAAAGGATTATGGAGGCGGCGCGGATAGGCTTTAAAACCTGTATTATACCTCGGGGGAACATGAAAATGCTTGAGAAGCTGAAGAATATTGAGGACGTTGCAATCAAGGGCGTTGCAAATGTTCAGGAGGCATTGGACTTGGTAATATGAAAAAGACACCTTGAGGTGTGTTTTGTTTATCTTAGGTTGTATTTGCCCAGCATCTTGATTCTGTCATGTTCCTTTATTATAATGTCGTACAGGTTGAGGTCCAGGGTGTTGCATATTGAAGCAAGGTAAAACAGGTTTCTGCCGATATCCTTCTCGATGATATCCCTGCAGTTGTCGCAAAGCTTTCCTTCGACATGTGTTTTCATAGCGTTGCGCACTTCTTCGAAATCACCATCTTCTGGGAATGTCTGCTTTTTTGCATGTATCTTGATGCAGCCGCACTGTGTAACTGACTTGATTATTCCACGGTTGGCACGGGCGTTGGAATCCTGGTATTTCGTTATTAAATCCAATATGCTTTTGTTTCTGACAAGAAGCTCCAGAGCGGTATACTGGAATTCATCAATCAACATGTCCTTCAATATGGCTCCCTCCCAAGCTGTAATGCTTACAAATTAATTATAATTGTTTGCTTCTTAATTTGTCAATTAAAAAAGGTTTGGATAAACTTTACATCACTGCCTTCTAACCCTGCTGGGGGTGAGACCCGTAAACCTTTTGAACATTTTGTTGAAATTAGCCAGATTTGAAAACCCACAATTCAGAGAAATGTCATAAACCCCCTTGTCGGTAGTCTTAAGGTATTCTACAGCCTTGGATATCCTGATTTTATTCAGGTATTCCACAGGAGTAAAGCCGGTGGAGTCCTTGAAAAAGGAGCAGAAATAGTTGGGAGACATAAAAACGAGGGATGACAAGTCCTCAAGAGTAATTCTCCTTGAATAGTTAAGGTTGATGTATTCAAATACAGATTCAAGCTTTTTTAGCTTGGAGCTTTTGCTCGAAATGCTTTCAAGCTGCTTTTCACTGTCCTGAAAATGCCTTATGAGGTAGGTTATTATATGGAGCAGCTTTGCTTTTATCATAAGCTTATAGCCTACGGGCTGCCTGGTGTATTCCTCTTCGATTTCGGCAAGCAGTTGAAAAATCTTCTTCCCTATATCAGATTTGCTGTCAATTTTGTTACTGAAGTTTGAACTCCTGTCGAAAAAGGGCTTCAAGTACTGGAAATCGAACAGCTGGCCCTCATTGGACCAAACCAGCTTGGGGTCAAACATGACAACCGGCTGGAGCATTCTATCGGGAGGAAGCACCTCCATGTAGTGAGGTTCTATATTATTAATTACAACTATATCACCCTCCTGGATGTCATATGTCTTGTTCTCAATATAGTATCTGCCCTTACCCTGCTTGACATAAGAAATTTCAAGATAATTATGCCAGTGGAAGGTATGCCCCATGCAGTAATAGGGCTCCATTTCCGCAAATTTTATGCTGAAGGGAAAATCCGGGGGAAGACTTATATACTTATATACCTTTGACATTTCAACACCCTCTCGACACCTTAAAATAGTATCATAAATAATAAAAACAGCAGGAGATAATAAATGTCGAATACTATATAATTACATTATAAACTTCAAAAGAATAAAGTGTCTATATTTAAACTTTATCGAAAATTAAAGCAATTAGAAGTATATAGGTTACGATAAATAGTTTACATTGAGGAGAAAAGTGATTGTTCAAAGGCATTTCAATAGCATCGAAAAGATGTATTCCTTACGGGCCGGTGAAATGGCCTTTGCCCAATAACCTTTTTCATGCAAGCTATTTATCGTATTTAATATATAAGCATATTAAAAAAGTATTAATTGACAGGCTTGAAAAGGAGAAATTTTTATGATTAACGCAGGATTGGAAATTGAAAGATTGATCAAATACGGCCAAAAGCATGGCCTGCTGGGGAAGCTGGATGCCATAATTGCAAGGAACGAGCTGCTGGATATGTTTAAGCTGCCGCAGCCCTACGAAGGAGAGGTTCCGGAGGAGGATTTAAAATATCCTACGGATATTTTAAATAACCTGGCTGACTATGCTGCCGAACAGGGTTTTTTTGACAAAGAGGTACAAGCATACAGGGAGCTGTTTGATACCAAGGTCATGGGAGCTTTGATGCCAAGGGAATCAGAAGTGGTGAAGACTTTTGAGGAGCTGGCGCAAAAGCAATCCATCAAGGCGGCGACAGATTACTTCTACGATTTGTCAATAGCTTCAAATTATATACGCATGGCACAAATCCAGAAGAATATCTGCTGGAGTACCGAAACAGAATATGGGGATATTGAAATAACCATAAATCTATCAAAGCCGGAAAAGGATCCGAAAGCCATAGCGCTAGAAAGGCTTCAGCCTCAGAGCAATTATCCCAAATGCATGCTTTGCGTAGAAAATATAGGCTATGCCGGGAGAATAAACTTCCCTGCAAGGCAAACTCACAGAATAGTACCGGTTACACTTCTGGGGGAACAATGGTATCTTCAGTACTCGCCGTATGTTTACTATAATGAGCATTGCATAGTTTTCAGCGAGAAGCATGAGCCTATGACAATGTCCAGGAGGACATTTGAATGGCTTCTCGATTTTGTGAGGCAGTTCCCACACTACATATGCGGGTCAAATGCCGAACTGCCGATAGTTGGAGGGTCAATTCTAAGCCACAACCATTTCCAGGGCGGCAACTATACCTTTCCGATGCATAAAGCAATTATTAATGGAGAATATGCCAATAAAGACTTTGCGTCTATATCAATAAAAACACTGAAATGGCCTTTGTCTGTAGTAAGAGCAGCCAGTGATTCGATTAAGGACCTTATAGATTTCTCTGAATATGTCCTTGCGAAATGGCGTGAGTACAGCGATGCAGACTCAGACATCATGGCATATTCAAAAGGCGATAATGGCTTGATTCCCCACAACACTATTACACCAATAGCCAGAGTAAATCCGGAAGGCAAATATGAAATGGATCTTGTGCTTCGAAACAACAGAACCACTGAAGAGTACCCAGATGGCATATTCCACCCTCATAAGGAGATACACCATATCAAGAAGGAAAATATCGGGCTGATTGAGGTAATGGGCCTTGCGATTCTTCCGGGACGTTTAAGCACCGAGACTGAAGAAGTGAGGAAAATATTGTCGGGAGAGCTGGATGCTGGTATGATAGATAGTGAAGAGCATCAGTTGTTCAAGCACCTTGATTGGATTAATTACCTTGTAAAGTCATACGGAACAGGCCTGTCAAGCGAAAAGGCCGCAGAGGTGATCCGTAAGGAGATAGGAGTCAAGTTCAAGACATGCCTTGAGCATACAGGAGTTTTCAAGCAGGATGCAAGGGGGCAGGAGGCTTTTGCACTATTTCTTGCTTCTATAGGATGTAAGAGAAAATAATAAAACGGAGGTTAGGTTATGGATTCCAAGTATACCGAATTGAAAAAGAAATTTATTGAGATTTACGGAGGAGACGAAAAAGACCTGAGGGTTTTTGCAGCTCCCGGCAGGGTCAATCTTATAGGAGAACACATTGACTACTGCGGCGGATATGTTTTTCCGGCAGCTATAACCCTTGATTCTACTGTGATAGCGAGAAAAAGAGATGACAGGATGGTAAGGCTTGCAGCCACAGACCTGCCTGACCGTGTCGCATGCTCCCTTGACAGCCTTGAAGAGGGCAGAGGCCTAAGGTGGGGGAACTACCAGCTTGGTGTGGCAAATGAACTGCAGAAAGCCGGATATAAGCTTGTGGGAGTTGACATGCTTTTCCATGACACGGTACCCTTAGGTTCAGGGCTTTCATCCTCAGCGGCAATAGAGATGGCAGCTGCCATAACCTTTGTAACCCTCGGGAATGAGGCAAATGGCATTACAAATCCCATTGATCTTATTGACCTTGCGGTTATAGGCCAGAGGACGGAGCATAATTTCTGCGGGGTCAACTGCGGCATAATGGATCAGTTTGCGTCAGCCATGGGAAGGAAGGACCATGCAATACTGCTTGACTGCGGTTCCTTAAATTATAAATATACTCCCTTCAAGATAGAAGGCTGCAAGATTGTACTGGCAAACACCAAAAAGAAACGCGGGCTTGGTGAATCCAAGTACAATGAAAGGGTAAGGGAAACAGGGGAAGGCCTTGCAATTTTAAAACAGTACCTTCCCGGCAAGGTTCATCTTTGCGATGTTACGGTTAAGGAATATGAAGAATATAAGGATAAGATTCAGGATTCAGTAATAAGGAAAAGAGTTGAGCATGTTATTTATGAAAACGAAAGAGTGCTCAAATCCTTTGAAGCCCTTCAGAACGGAAACCTTGAGGCTTTCGGCGAGCTTTTAAAGCAAGCCCATGCATCCATCAGGGACTTGTATGAGGTTACTGGCTTTGAGCTTGATGCCATGGTTGAGGAGGCTCTCAAAATTGAAGGTGTAATTGGAGCGAGAATGACAGGCGCAGGATTTGGCGGATGTACCGTGAATATTGTAAGAGAAGAAAGCATAGAAAAATTTATTAAGGAAGTTGGAGAAAACTATACAAAGAAGACAGGTATTGTTCCCGAATTCTATGTAAGCGAAATCGGAGACGGAGCCAGAGAGATTAAATAAAGGGAGTGGTATAAATGGCGGTTTTGGTTACAGGCGGAGCGGGTTACATTGGAAGCCACACTGTTGCCGAGCTTCTTGACAGAAAAGAAGATGTAGTTATAGTAGACAACCTTGAGAATGGACATAAAAAGGCTGCGGAAGCCATCGGAGCGAAGCTTGTGGTTGGAGACCTACGAAACAGGGAATTTCTCAAGGATTTCTTTAAGAAGCATGATATTGAGGCTGTGATTCATTTTGCGGCATACATAGAGGCGGGAGAGAGTGTGGCGGAGCCTTTGAAGCACTATAACAACAATGTTGTTTCTACGCTCAATCTTCTTTCGGAAATGAAGGAAGCCGGTGTAAAAAAAATAGTATTTTCATCTACCGCAGCAACCTATGGCAATCCTGAAAGCATTCCCATAAAGGAAAGCGACAGGACATTACCGATAAACCCTTATGGGGAGACAAAGCTTTCGGTGGAGAAGGCTCTGAAATGGTCTGATAATGCCTATGGCATTAAATACATCGCGCTGAGGTACTTCAATGCGGCAGGTGCGCATATGAGCGGTAAAATCGGGGAAGACCATTCTCCGGAGACACACCTTATACCCATAGTGCTTCAGGTTGCATCCGGAAAGAGATCGGAAATCAAGCTTTTTGGCAGCGATTATGAAACCAAGGACGGGTACTGCGTGAGAGACTATATTCACGTTACAGACCTTGCGCAAGCCCATGTTTTGGCGCTGGACCACCTTAGAAGTAATGAAACCAGCAATGTCTTCAACCTCGGCAACGGAAGAGGCTTTTCAAATAAAGAGGTTGTAGAGATTGCAAGAGAGGTTACGGGAAGGACGATTAAGGCGATTGACGCACCGAGAAGGCCGGGTGATCCCGCGGTGCTTGTCGCTTCCTCGGAAAAGGCGATGAAGGAGCTGGGATGGAAGCCCCGGTATGGAGAACTCAGCAAGATAATCGAAACCGCATGGAACTGGCACAAGAACAATCCCGAAGGCTTTGGAGACAGATAAATAGTTTTTTGCAACGAGGAAATATATCATGATATATTTCCTCGTTGCGCTTTATGAGCCGGAATAATTGTTTTTGACTTTGGAAAAGCTTTGTAGTATACTATTTATGGAGTTCTGGGAAGCAAGATTAATTTGATTTGTGTTGCAGCAGGCGTTTTTCTCCATACCCAGTAATCATCTTTAAGTTAATAGTCTTTTTACTACTCCATATAGTTTTACGTGAACAAAAGACAAGCCTTAATTGGGGTCAAATTAACAAAAATGAGC
This sequence comes from Clostridia bacterium, assembly GCA_026417615.1. Taxonomy (GTDB): domain Bacteria; phylum Bacillota; class Clostridia; order Acetivibrionales; family JAFADI01; genus SKW22. The sequence continues at coordinate 5,116 of JAOACY010000025.1, read as the reverse complement.
ATTTATTACTGGTTTTAAGATGGAGGATATTTTATGTACAGTGTTGGTGATAAGATTGTATACCCCATGCATGGGGCGGGTGTGATTGAATCCATTGAAGAAAAGGAAATACTGGGGCAGCGGCAAAGCTACTATGTTATGAAAATGCCTATAGGGGACATGAAAGTTATGATTCCTACACACAATGTTATAGATATAGGCATCAGGGGGATTATTACGTCGCAGGATGTAGAAAAGGTATTTCAAATTCTTTCGGAGCAGGAAATAAATATTAATACCAACTGGAATAAACGCTACAGGGAAAACATGATCAAAATTAAAAGCGGAAATATTTTCGAGGTTGCGGATGTGGTCAGAACCTTAATGATAAGAGAAAGAGAAAAGGGTCTGTCAACCGGAGAAAGAAAGATGCTCAACAGCGCCAGGCAGATCCTGGTGAGTGAGCTTGTTCTGGCTAAGAATATGAAGCAAATGGAAGTAGAGGACCTGATAAACAAGTATTTAAACTTTTAAACCTCTGCTGTTTGTGGCAAAAAGTATTTTTAGAGGAGAAAAGCGTTGTGCTTAACAATGTTATAAAATCTTTTTTCTCGGCGGTCGGTGCTCTTACAGGCTTTACACTTGTTAGAACCTTTATTCATGCATGGAATTTGGAATTGCCTTTTAGCGCAAGTCTTGCTATTTATATTGTGTCTGCGCTTGTTTTAGCCGGCGCTTTCTATTTTACCGCAAACAAATTCATAACTGTGGTGATGGAGCTTTTGGACAAGCTTGAACGCTTCATGCAGAGCATGACCTTGTATGAGATTACCGTCAGCGCCATCGGGCTTATCGTAGGGCTTATTGCTGCCAATCTGATCTCAATTCCTGTAAGCAAGCTTGAAATAATTGGTCTGCCTATCTCAATTACTGCAAACCTGCTATTCGGATGCGCAGGTGTAGGGATTGCCATGCATAAAAGAAGCGAGCATATCTTTGACAGCCTCAAGGAAAACAAAAAATGTTTGGAAGATAGACCTAAAGTCTCTTCAAAGCTTCTGGACACCAGCGTGTTGATTGACGGACGCATAATTGATATATGCAGGGCAGGGTTTATCGAAGGGGAGATTGTGATTCCCGGCTTTGTGCTTGAGGAATTGAGGCATATTGCAGATTCCTCGGACACCTTAAAAAGAAGCAAGGGAAGAAGAGGCCTGGATATTGTAAATTTACTTCAAAAGGAAATGAGTAAAAATATCTGCATTGAGAATATAGAGACAGAGTCTGCGGGCGAGGTTGACGACAAGCTGCTTGCGGCGGCTGTCAGGCGTGGATCCTCAATCATGACTGTGGATTACAATCTGAACAAGGTGGCAAATATAAATGGGATACAAGTCTTGAACATAAATGAGCTTGCTAATGCTGTAAAGCCGATAGCCCTGCCGGGTGATGAAATGCTTATTCAGGTCATAAAGGACGGAAAAGAAAACGGGCAGGGTGTAGGATACCTTGAAGACGGCACAATGATTGTGGTGGAAGGCGGCAAAAAGCACATGGGTGAATCCATAAACGTTATGGTTACAAGCGTTCTTCAGACTGCGGCAGGAAGGATGATTTTTGCGAAGCCAAAGTGTAAGATGGAAAAAGCTACAGGATAATTAGTCAGCGGGGGTATATGAGGAAGGAAAAGGATGTATTTGTCAGTGCAGTTATTGTTGCAGCGGGCAAAGGCTCCAGAATGAACACTGATATAAACAAGCAGTATCTGGAAATTGTTGACGTTCCGGTGCTTGCAAGAACTTTGAGGGCCTTTGATGAATGTGCATTTGTCACGGAGATAGTTCTGGTTGTAAATGAAGCTGAAATCCTGTATTGCAAGCAGAACATAGTGGACAGGTTTGGTTTTAATAAGGTAAAATGCCTGGTCTCAGGAGGAAGGGAAAGGCAGGAGTCGGTCTTCAAAGGCTTGAATGAAGTTGACCCGGGGTGCGATGTTGTTTTTATACATGACGGAGCAAGACCCTTTATCCGTCAGGAAAGTCTGGAAGCTTGCCTGGATGCTGCACTTGAGCATGGAGCCGGGTGTATTGCCGTACCGGTCAAAGACACAATCAAGCAGGTTGATGCCGACAATTTCATTGCTGCGACACCGGAAAGGAGTATGCTTTGGGCCATACAAACTCCACAGGTTTTCAAATATGATATTATTTTGGATGCGCATAAAAAGGCTGCGCAAGAAGGCTTCAGAGCAACCGACGATGCGATGCTGGCGGAGCGTGCAGGTGTAAAAGTCAAGCTTGTTATGGGAGACTACTTTAATATTAAAATAACAACTCAGGAGGATCTTCTGTTCGCAAATGCTATAGCCGATTACTACCAAGACCGGCGATAGCATGTCCAAGCTTGGTGTTTTAATTTCAGTTCACGCTCACACCATAGTAACGCAGGAAAAAACCTGTATGCCCTTGCCCTGGCCGAAGGCTGTCAAGCCCTCGCCTGTGGTTGCTGTGATTCCGACACAGTTTTCGGGAATATCCATCAGAGTTGCTATGCTTTTCCTTAATTCACCCAGGCGAGGTGTAATCTTCGGCGTAGAGCATTCTATTGATATTGACACGTGGACTATCTTGCTTTCCGGATCAATATGCTTTAACGCCTCCTTGAGGTATTCCCTGCTGTCTTTTATGCCTTCCTTCAGGCACATCTCATCGCTTACGGGGCCAAGTATATTTACGCAGGTGACACTAGATACGGCATTTGTTATTGAGTGCAGAATCACATCTGCATCGCTGTTGCCTTCCAAAGGAGGATGGCCTTCAAATACTACTCCTCCCAGAACCAGCTTTTTCTTTTTATCGTTAAAGTCAAATCTGTGACTATCCTGCCCTATTCCAACCTTCATATTCATCCTCCGAACATTATTACAGTAAAATTATAGCAGCTTACAGTAATTATTGACAAGGAAATTTAAGTGTATTATATTATTAAAGAATGCAAAGATACGAGGGAATTTTACTATGAGAGTTTCACAAATGTTTATCCCCACACTTAGGGAGGTTCCGGCGGAAGCCGAGATAGCCAGCCATAAGCTTATGCTGAGGGCCGGTCTTATGAGAAAGCTGGCGTCGGGAATTTATTCATTTTTGCCGTTGGGCTACAGGGTATTCAGAAAAATCGAGCAGATAGTTCGAGAGGAAATGGACAGGGCGGGAGCGCAGGAGCTTATCATGTCCGCACTGCTTCCGGCTGAAGTTTATCAGGCTTCGGGAAGATGGGAAGTATTCGGGCCGGAAATGTTCAGGCTGAAGGACAGGAATGGAAGGGACTTTTGTCTCGGCCCCACTCACGAAGAAATTTTTACCGAGCTCGTAAGAAATGAGACCAGATCCTACCGCTCGCTACCGATGACTCTTTACCAGATACAGACAAAATACAGGGATGAGAGACGACCCAGATTCGGAGTCATGAGATCCCGCGAATTTGTCATGAAGGATGCATATAGCTTTGACAGGGATGAGGCCGGTTTGGACATTTCCTACAAGAAGATGCATGATGCTTACTGCCGTGCTTTTGACCGTTGCAGCCTTGACTATATTGTGGTCGATGCAGACACAGGGGCAATGGGTGGCTCAGGCTCCCAGGAGTTCATGGTAAAGTCGGAAATCGGAGAGGCTGTTATTGCTTTCTGCGAAGCTTGCGGCTATGCAGCCAACGACGAAAAGGCTCAGTGCATACCTGACAATGAATGTTCAAGCAAAGAGTGTGTAGCAGGAAGAGAGCTGCCTTTGGAAAAAGTAGCCACACCGGATGTAAAAACAATAGAAGATTTAACTGAATTTTTCAAGTGTTCTCCCAAGGAATTTGCCAAGACACTGATTTACCAAGCTGATAACAGGGTTGTTGCCGCAATGGTAAGGGGAGACAGAGAGCTCAATGAGACCAAGCTCCAGAATTACCTGGGCTGCATAGAGCTGGCCATGGCCGATGCCGAGACTGTAAGCGGTGTAACGGGAGCTGCTGTGGGATTTGCTGGACCTGTAGGGTTAAAGGTTGAAATAATAGTTGACCCGGAAGTAGCGGGAATGAAAAACTTTGTTATCGGCGCAAATGAAACAGGCTATCATTTGAAGAATGTTAATATAGGCAGAGACTTTAAGGCATCTGCAGTCATTGATTTGAGGAAAATAACAGAAGGAGACAAATGCCCAAAGTGCGGCGCACCGGTTAAGGTCGCCCGAGGCATTGAGGTGGGGCACATTTTCAAGCTGGGAACCAAGTACAGCAAGGCATTAGGCTGTGTTTATCTTGACGAGGCAGGCAAGGAGAATCCTATGGTCATGGGCTGCTACGGCATAGGCATTAACAGGACTATGGCTGCGGTGATTGAGCAGAATAATGATGAGAATGGTATTATCTGGCCAATGTCTGTAGCTCCTTACCATGTGATTATCGTTCCGGTTAACACAACAGAGCCTGCTCAGATGGAGATTGCGGAAAAGATATATCGAGACCTTCAGGCTGCCGGGATAGAGGTAATGCTGGACGACAGGAATGAAAGGCCCGGGGTCAAGTTCAAGGATGCCGACCTGATTGGTATTCCCATTAGAATAACAGTAGGCAAGAAAGCAGGAGAAGGTATAGTAGAATACAAGCAAAGACAAGCTGCCGGAGTGGCAGACATGTCAATTGAAGAGGCACTTGTGCGGGCGAAAAATGAAGTGCTTGAGGCGCTTGGCAGATAGTCATAAGTATAATTTCGAAAAATCAACCATTTTATTTTGTCAAGCTCCTCGTTTTTATGCTAGAGCCTATCTCTATTTGAACAGGTTTTTCCAATTAAAAATCCAACAAGCATTAATGAATAAGCAATTGAAACATTAAGGACAACAAGCGTGATGTCTGGTGGCAATTTAAAAAAGTATCTAAGTCCATATAGCGGACCAGCAATTATAATTGCTGAAGGAATACCTATGATTATAGCACCGGTTACATGGCCTAAAATAAATAAAAGCAGCCCTATGCCCCAAAATAGATTGAGATAAATAAAATACCGGGTATTTTTTTGTATCCACTATAAAAACTAATCAATACCCATATAAAAACACATAAAATTGAAAAAAAGCTTGAAAAGGGGTAG
>JAOACY010000074.1 GCA_026417615.1 Clostridia bacterium | reverse complement strand
AATATTTTATAATGATAAAGGGGTTGTAAAAGTGGTTGAAAATGATATTGCAAAAATCAGGGTCAAATTGTTTGACGGCAGTGAAAAGGAAGTGCCGGAGGGCATTTCTCTTTTTGAATTGAGCAGGGATTATGAGAAGTTCTATAAATCAACCATAGTTGCGGCGAAAGTGGACAATGACATAAAAGAATTGAATTTCCGCCTGTATAGCGATTGCAGGGTGGAATTTATTGACATGACCACTGATGACGGTCTGAGAATTTATTGCAGGAGTCTTTGCTTCATTCTAATAAAAGCAGTTCATGATTTGTTTCCGGACAGGAAGGTTGTAATCAGTCATTCTATCAGCAAGGGCGCCTTCTGCGAGGTTAAGGGGGGTACTGAGCTGACAGTGGAAGAGGTGGGAAGGATAGAAGCCAGAATGAGGGAGCTGGTTGAAGCCAAAATACCTTTTGTCAAGCGTATAACCTCTCTCAAGGCAGCAAAGGAATTATTGAGGAAGGCAGGAAGGATGGATCGCCTGCACGCAGTTGAGCACCGTGACAAGCCCTATGTAACAGTATACAGCTTGGATGGGCTGGACGATTACTTCTATGGCTACATGCTGCCCGATACGGGCTATGTGAAGGTATTTGAAGTAAAGCATTACGCGCATGGCCTTATACTCAGATTTCCCGACAAATCAAATCCTGATGCACTCCCCGAGTTTTTCGAGCAAAGGAAGCTGTTCAATATATTTATGGAAAATAAAAGGTGGAACAGGATACTTGGGATTGAAAATATAGGTATGCTGAATGATATTATAAAAGACGGCAAATCCAGCGAAATTATAAGGGTTGCCGAAGCCTTGCATGAGAAAAAGATTGCTCAGATAGCGGATATGATAGCATTCAATGAAGATAAAAAAAGGGTTGTGCTTATCGCAGGGCCCTCATCCTCAGGCAAGACCACTTTCGCAAACAGGCTGTCAATACAGCTTAAGGTTAACGGCTTAAAGCCTGTGACAATATCCTTGGACGATTATTTTGTGGACAGGGACAGGACACCCGTGGACGAAAGCGGGGACTATGACTTTGAAGCGCTTGAAGCGATAGATGTAGCGCTCTTTAACAAGCATCTGGAAGATTTGATTGCAGGAAACGAGGTGGAGATTCCAATATTCAATTTCCCCAATGGCTGCAGGGAGCCTGCAGGACGCAAGCTAAGGATTGACGAGGATAATATTCTTGTGATAGAGGGCATTCACGGTTTGAACGAACGCCTGACAGCCTCAATTCCAAGGGAAAAGAAGTTCAAGATATACGTGAGCGCACTGACTTCAATGAATATTGATAACCATAACAGAATACCCACCACAGATGCCAGGATAATACGAAGGATAGTAAGAGATCATCAATTCAGGGGATGCAGCGCCATAAATACTATCAAGCGGTGGCCTTCGGTAAGGCGCGGGGAGGAAAAAAACATTTTCCCGTTCCAGGAACATGCTGATGTTATGTTCAATTCCTCTCTTGTATACGAGCTTGGAGTACTAAAGACCATGGCGGAGCCTTTGCTTGCAGAAATAGACAATTCATATCCTGAGTATTCCGAAGCGAAAAGGCTCATAGAATTTTTAAGCTATTTTCTGGCAATCGAGTCCAGGGAAATTCCTTTTAATTCAATAATAAGAGAGTTTATGGGAGGAAGCTGCTTCTATTAGAGCTATCAGTCATAAAAGCTGGAAGAAAAAAATAGTATATACAGGAGGTAATTGAGATGAAAAAATTATGTTTCTGTATATTACTGGCGCTTATTATTCTGATTTTCTCCACCCAGCTCACATACGCAGCGTCAAATGTGGTTGAAGCTCCTCACATCAAAATAGTCATTGAGGGGAAAATGGCAGAGTACAAGGAAGTCCCTCTGCTTGTGAACGGCAGGACGCTTCTGCCTTTGAGGGCTATCCTGAAAGACCTTGGAGTACCTGACGATGATGCCCATATCATGTGGAATCAAAGTGAAAAAAGCGTTACTGTATGCAAGGATTCAAAGAAAATATTTTTAAAGGTCAATTCAAACACTGCATTGGTCAATGACAGCGAAGTGAAGCTGGACGCGGCTCCTGTCAACTATAAGAGCAGGGTGTATATACCCGTAAGATTTGTATCTCAGGCGCTTGACAAGAAGGTCGTATGGGATGGCACTACTTATACGGTGTATTTAAGAGAGCAAAAGGAATTTGACAGGATTGGAGAAATAATCACAAGGGCAAATGAAACAAGAAAGAGAGAAAGCAAGTTTAAAGCGTCCTTGAATATGAGCATAGCCATCGGAAAGAATAATACCAAGCTGGATATAAGCACTGACATGAAGTGTGAGATTGACGAAGCGAAGCAACTAAGCCATATGCTCACTGAAATGAATACAATGGGAAAGAAAACAGCAACCGAATACTATCTAAGCGGAAATATAAGATTTGCAAGAGACAGCGTGAAGAATATATGGGAAAAGCAGGATCTTACACAGCTTGATATTTCAAAGCTTATGTACAGCCAGGAAAAGAACGGCATGATAGAGGCGACTGACATAAACTGTGCGGGGCTGACAGCCGAAGAGAATTCAGAATCGGGTGAATTAGTGCTTAAGGGGAATGTATATCTCCATGAGCTTATGAGCAAGTCAACCGGGAGCTTGAATGCGGTGAATTCCATAAGACCGGATAAGTGTTATACGGAAATCGCCATAGACAGCAAGTCATACTTGTACAAAAGGTTTAAGGTGAACATCAGCGGCGATGTGAAAATAAACAATTCAGACCAGAGACTGGAGTCCTCAATATACATAAGCTACAGTGATTATGGAGGGGATTTTGACATAAGCCTTCCGGATGAAGTGAAGAATTTATATGTGTTGCAATGAAAACAAGCCCCCTTTTAACAAGGGGTTTTGTTTTGCCCTTTTTCATTGTTAAGAAGTTGACAATGTGCTATAATGCAAGTGAAAAGAATTTTTTAAGAGGTGCTGTATATGAAAGTAAGTGAGGTTGTGAATCTTTTGGAAGCAGAGGTGCTGACCGGGGAAGAAAGCTTGGATATGGAAGTAAGTGCGGCTTGCGGTTCTGATTTGATGAGTGATGTAATGGCTTATGTTAAGGAAAATGTTCTCCTTCTCACTGGCCTCGTAAGTCCCCAGGTGGTGCGCACCGCAGAAATGATGGATATAAAGGTGATTGCCTTTGTAAGGGGGAAAAACCTTCCTCAAAGCATTATTGACCTCGCAAAGGAAAAAGGAATAGCTGTATTAAGGACAAAGCACCCAATGTTCATATCCTGCGGAAAGCTTTACAGTGCAGGTATGACAGGAAGAGGTGTTTGGGATTGAGTGATGGAATCATAAGACTGAAATTCGACATACTGCCAAACGATATGTCGGCTGCAGGCGAGGCTTCAAGCGGTGTAAAGAAGGTTTTAAACCAGTTGGGCGTAGAGCCTCAGAAGATCAAAAAGGCTGCAATAGCCATGTATGAGGCAGAAATAAATGCTGTAATACATGGGGGCGGAGGAATTGCCGAAGTAGTAATTGATAAGGAATATATTGAGGTTAAGATAAGGGATGAAGGTCCCGGTATTGCAGATATAGAGCTGGCAATGCAGGAAGGCTACTCGACGGCAAGCGATGAAATCAGGGAGATGGGCTTTGGAGCAGGTATGGGTTTGCCAAATATGAAGAGGTATTCAGATAAGCTTGTTATTGAATCCGAGGTTGGAAAAGGAACTACAGTAACCATAGTGGTAAATTTATAAAGAAAGGGGCACTCCTGCTGGAGTTAGGGTTTTTAATGAGGAATGTCCCGGTTAAAGTGGGGTGTTTGATGTGGAAACGTATTTCCATTCGGTCAGGCTCGATGAGGAGCGGTGCAAAGGCTGCACCAACTGTATCAAAAGGTGTCCTACAGAGGCGATAAGGGTTAGAAAAGGGAAAGCCAGGATTATAGATGAGAGGTGCATTGACTGCGGCGAATGCATCAGGGTATGCCCTTACCATGCAAAAAAGGCAATTACTGACCCTTGCGATATTATAAGCCTCTACAAATACAAGGTTGTAATTCCGGCGCCTTCTATATACGGTCAGTTTAAAAATGCTGCATCCAGAAACCACATTCTCACGGCATTAAAGGCCATCGGCTTTGATGAGGTTTACGAAGTTGCAAGGGCTGCGGAAATCGTAACCAACGCAACAAAAGAATTAATATCCGCAAGTGCTTCCATAAAGCCATATATTTCTTCTGCGTGTCCAGCTGTAGTCAGACTTATACAGGTCAGGTTCCCCAGCCTGATTGACAATATAATAAAGCTGGAATCACCTATGGAGGTGGCGGCAAGGATAGTTAAGAAGCGAATTGAAGCAGAGCTTAATATTCCGCAGGAAGACATCGGCGTTTTCTTCATTTCACCCTGTGCGGCAAAGGCTACCAGTGTAAAAGCTCCTTACGAGACGGACAAGTCTTTTGTTGACGGAGTTATTTCCATAAAGGATATTTTTTTAAAGGTGCTGAACGGGCTCGGCAGGGTCAAACGTCCTGAGGAACTTGAGCAGGCAGGCCTTGACGGTATACGCTGGGCTAATTCCGGAGGGGAAAGCCTTGCGCTTGGGACTGATAAATTTTTAGCGGTGGACGGAATACACAATGTAATAACCATTCTGGAAGAGATTGAAAATGACAGGATTGAGGACGTTGATTTTATAGAGGCTCTTGCCTGCACGGGAGGATGTCTGGGAGGGCCACTGACTGTTGAAAATGTCTATGTTGCTAAAACAAGGCTTAAGAAGTTTATTGACCAGGCCAGAGACAAGGATTTTTCAAAACACGGCCAGGGAGGGGACGATGCCCTCATGTGGACCGGAAATGTTGAATACAAGCCTGTAATGAAGCTTGATAAAGACTTTACCAAGGCTATGAAAAAGCTAGAGATACTGGAAACCATAAACAAGGACCTGCCCGGCTTGGATTGCGGCGCGTGCGGAGCTCCAAGCTGCAGGGCGCTGGCGGAGGATATTGTGAGAGGCAGTGCGATTGAGACTGATTGCATATTCAAGCTGAGGGAGAAGGTAAGGGAATTGGCGGTGCAGATGATGGAGCTGGAAACAAAAATGCCGCCTGTGCTGGATTGTGAAAGGAAAAAGGGCAAGTAATATGCAGTGTCAGATAAGATAAAGGAGTTGGTTCTATTCCATGAAAGTAGCGGAATTTATGCAAAGAACGGGGCTGAAGGCCTTCACCGGAGACACGGGACTTGAACGGGAGATTACCGGAATTTATGTATGTGACCTCCTCAGCTGGGTTATGTCTCACGCGTCTAAGGGAGATGCGTGGATTACGGTGCACACTCACCTTAATATAGTAGCCGTGGCTCTTTTAGCTGAGGTCTCCTGCATTATAGTTCCGGAAGGAATCAAGGCGGAGGAAGCCACTGTCAAAAAGGCAGCAGAAGAAGGCATTGTAATACTGGGCTCGGAAATGAGCGCCTACCATATTTGCTGCAAGGCATATGAATTATTGAGATAAGTCAGGAGCCAATAAATGAAAGCAGCCGTAGACCTTCATATCCACTCGGCGCTCTCGCCTTGTGCCGACAATGATATGACGCCGAACAATATTGTGAATATGGCTTTTTTAAAAGGCTTGGATGTTATAGCGGTCACCGACCATAATTCTGTGGAGAATATTGGCGCCGTAATTAGCTGCGCAAAGAAAAAAGGTATACTTGCAGTTCCCGGGATGGAGCTGGAAACCAGGGAGGAAGTCCATATTGTATGTCTTTTCCCCGGACTTTCTGAAGCGGTGAAAATGCAGGAGATTGTTTACTGCAAGCTGCCGGATATAAAAAACAGGGAAGAGATTTTCGGAAGGCAGCTGGTTCTGGATGAAGAGGATAACATCATAAGGACTGTAGACAGGCTTCTGCTTACGGCTGCTGATATTGGAATCGATGAAGCGTTTAATATAGTAAAGGAATTAAATGGGGTTGCCATACCTGCTCATATAGACAGGGAGTCTTACAGCGTACTGTCCAATCTGGGATTGGTGCCTGACTGTTTGGGCATTAGATATCTGGAGGTTTCCAGAAAATGCAATGTAGACAAGCTGATTAGCACCCGATACGAACTCGTCGGATACAATTTCATAAAATCCTCAGATGCCCATTATCTGGGCGACATTCTTGAGCGGGAGAGTTTTCTGGAGCTTGACAGAATTAGCGCCAGCTGTCTTATAGAAACCCTGAGGGAAGTATAGTTAAATAAAAACCTTGATTTCACTTCAAAAACCCATTTCCGGAAACTTCGATGAAATCACTATTAAAATGTAAGTTTTATATAGGGTATAATTTGAAATTTAAAGGCTAATAATATCTCACGAGGTGTTAAGAAATGTCAATAACCATTGGGATACCGAGAAGCCTTTATTACTACAAGTTTTATCCGTTATGGAATACATTTTTTGAAGAGTTGGGGGCAAAGGTTGTCGTTTCTGACCATACGTCTAAATATATCCTTGATCAGGGAGTAAAATCCTGCGTTGACGAGGCCTGCCTGCCAGTTAAGATTTTTCACGGCCATGTGCTGAATCTTAAGGACAGGGTGGACTGTCTTTTCATTCCCAGATTTACGAGCATTTCAAAAAATGAATATATTTGTCCGAAGTTCGGCGGCTTGCCTGATGTGGTGAGAAATACGCTTTCCGGACTTCCCGCTGTTATCGACACTGAGGTAAATCTCAGAAAATCGGGCAAAAATGCGCTTTTGGCAGCTTATGATGCCGGAAAGCACTTCTGTGCCGATAAAAGACATATCAGAAAAGCTTTTGACAAGGCTGTAATGTGCTATAGGCAGTATAAGAAGCAACTGATGGATGGGAAGCTGCCAGGTGACATATTTGATAAAAAGGCTCCAAAAAGCAAAGCTCACGGTGCCAAGCCTCTTAATATCGCAGTGATTGGCCATGAATACAATCTATATGACCGTTATGTAAATATGAACCTGCTGCAGAAATTAAAGTCCAGTGTGGCAAACATTATTACAGTAGATATGCTGTCAGAGGAATTGATAAATGAAAAAACTCGGCAGCTTCCCAAAAGGATGTTCTGGAATTTCGGCAGGAGGGCAGTGGGCGCAGCCTTGCATTTGCTTGAGAGAAAGGATATTGACGGGGTGATCTTTATAATGTCTTTTGGATGCGGAGTTGACTCCTTTGTATGCGACCTTGTGGAGAGAAGGATACGCCGGGAGAGCATGATACCCTTTTTAGTGCTGACCATTGATGAGCACTCTGGGGAAGCAGGAATGGACACAAGGCTTGAAGCGTTTATTGATATGATAAGATGGAGGTGTTCTTGTGAAAATAACCTTCCCGCATATGGGTAATACATATATTTGCGCAAAGGCGCTGCTTGACGATCTTGGGATTGAATATTTGATTCCGCCCTTCAACAGTAAAAAGACATTGGAGATCGGCACAAAATATGCGCCGGAGTTCGCCTGCCTGCCATTGAAAATCAATTTGGGCAATTTCCTTCAGGCATACGAGATGGGCGCGGATACAATCCTGATAACGGGAGGCTGCGGGCCGTGCCGGTTTGGATATTACGGAGAGATGCACCGTGAAATCTTAAGGGATATAGGCTGTGAAATGGATGTCATAACTCTGGAATGGCCTGACAAAGGCGCAGGTGAATTCCTTCACAGGATACGGAAGCTTACAGGGAAGCTCAACCCATACAGAATACTAAAGGCTGTAAGGGAAGCTGCCACTACAGCAATGCAGGCGGATGACCTTGAACGGCTTGCCAACAGGGTAAGGCCCAGGGAGCTTCAAAGGGGAACAACTGACAGGATATACAAAGCCTTTTTGAACCTAGTCAAAAAGGCAGATGGATCTGCAGGAATAAAAAAGCTCATAAGAGATACGGCCGGGGAACTGTTGAGCATAGAAACGGATATGGATTTCAGACCTCTTAGAGTGGGCATTGTTGGTGAGATATATTCTACAATCGACCCATATACAAACCTTAATATTTCTTCCAGGCTTGGGAGCATGGGAATTGAAGCAGACAGAAGGGTAACTGTAAGCGGATGGATTATTGAGCACATGATAAAGAAAGCGCTGAGGCTTCCAAGGGATTTAAGCTATGCGGATGCAGCCAAGCCGTATCTTGGGGCCATGATAGGGGGACACGCACAGGAAACTGTAGGTCATACGGTAATGTATGCAAGGGATGGATATGACGGAGTTATTCAGATTTACCCATTGACGTGCATGCCGGAAATTGTCGCACAGAGCATTCTGCCTTCGGTGGAGAAGGATTTTGACATACCTGTGCTTACTCTTATAATGGATGAGATGACAGGTGAGGCCGGATACCAGACCAGGCTTGAGGCATTTGGGGATTTATTGAAAAAAAGAAGGGAGAGAGGCGTTTATGGAAAAACAGTGGCATTATCTGGGGGTTGATGTAGGATCGGTAAGCACGAACCTTGTAATAATTGATGAAAGTGACAGGGTCATAGAAAAGCTGTACCTGCGGACAGGCGGACAGCCAATAAGCGCAATGCGTGAAGGCTTGAAGATGCTTTCCGAGCGTGTTGGCTCTAAAGTGAGAATAAAGGGAGCGGGTGCAACAGGAAGCGGAAGGCAGCTGGCCGGCGTGATAATCGGGGCGGATGTTGTCAAAAATGAAATTACAGCCCATGCGGTTGCGGCGCAAAAGGTGGTTCCAGGTGTTAAAACAATACTGGAGATAGGCGGACAGGATTCAAAGATAATAATATTAAGAAACGGAATTGTTTATGATTTTGCCATGAATACTGTCTGCGCAGCAGGTACGGGCTCTTTTCTGGACAGGCAGGCAGCAAGGCTTAACATACCAATAAGCGAATTCGGCTCCTATGCCTTGAAAGCTACATCCTCTGTGAGGATTGCGGGAAGGTGCGCTGTATTCGCAGAGTCGGACATGATCCACAAGCAGCAGACAGGGCACAGCCTGGAGGATATAATAAACGGATTGTGCGAAGCGCTGGTAAGGAATTACCTGAACAACCTTGCCAAATCAAAGGATATCGAAGAGCCCATCGTTTTCCAGGGTGGTGTGGCCGCAAATATAGGCATTGCAGCTGCTTTCGAGAGAGCGCTGGGGAAGAAGATTATCATACCGGGCTATTACGATGTCATGGGAGCATATGGGGCGGCATTGATCGCAAAGGAAAAAATGGCTTCAAGCAACTCTCCGAGTGCGTTTTGCGGCTTCCAAGCCATAGAAAACGAATATAGGGCAAAGAGCATTGAATGCCATGATTGCTCCAACCAGTGCGAGGTTATAGAAATTCTGTCCAATGGCGAGCCCATTGCCCGCTGGGGCGACCGATGCGGCAAATGGTCAGAGCTGGCAAGGAACAGCGAAGTGGGATAAAAAGCAGGGACGGTTTTGAATATTCATTACCGTCCCTGCTTTGCAGTGAAATAATTTTTGTTTTATTGAACCGCCCACCTGATCAGGCCAAGGTCAAACTTGTTTATCAGTTCGGGATGGTACGGCAATACCCTGAAGGTATAGCCGTACTCGCCACCCTCAAGTATGCTGACTTTTGCGGAATAACGGTAGGTTGAAGAATCGATTTTTTCAACCATGCCCATTTCAAGCACCTCGGGATTCTCAATTGTATTATTTCTGCTTATGGTGCCGTAGTATAATTCCACCTTAACACTGGATGGGTCAATATTGCCCAGGTTTACATGAGTGCTGATTGTTATTGGCTCACCCGACAGGGTATTCTGTTCCTTTAATTGATTCATCGACTTTTCGGGAATGATCTGTACCTGAGGCCAGCTTCTTTCAATGGAGCTCTTCCAGTCTGCAAGGTTGGCGGCAAAGCTGTATCCGCTTGCGGTTATCTTTTCCATCCTTGTCATAGCCGGCACATACATCTTTTTGGTATAGTCCTGCACCATCCTGTGAGTGCTGTATTGGTAAGTCAGAGACTTGATGGATTCCTTCATAACCTTCACCCAGTTTACGGGGATACCGTTTTCATTCCTGTCATAGAACAAGGGAACTATTTTGTTTTCCAGTGTATCGTATATAGATTCGCTGTCTGCGTTATCCTGATAGTACTCGTTGTCATAGTGGGTGTCATCACCTATGGACCAACCGTTTTTGCCGTTATAGCCCTCGCACCACCAGCCGTCAAGGACGCTGAAATTGATAATGCCATTGATGCAAACCTTCTGGCCGCTGGTACCGCTGGCTTCAAGAGGCCTTCGGGGATTGTTGAGCCATACGTCCACACCCTGGACAAGATTGCGGGCAAGCGTCATATTGTAGTTTTCAACCAAAATGACCTTTCCCCTGAAGCCTTCCTGTCGTGCAATGTCATTGATATTCTTTATTACCTCGTGGGCGGGACCGTCAGCGGGATGTGCCTTGCCGGCAAAAATTATCTGGACGGGCATGTTCGGGTTGTTCAGTATTCTCTGGATGCGGGCTGCATTCCTGAAAATAAGATTGGCTCTCTTGTAGGTGGCAAACCTTCTGGCAAATCCGATGGTCAGTGCATCTGAATCAAGCAGAGCATCAACTTCCCTTATGCTTTCAATAGACTCTCCGTTCTGGGCTCTCTGATCACGGAGCCTGTCACGGACGAATCCAATCATCTTTGTCTTTAGAACGCAATGGGTCTTCCACAGCTCTTCGTCAGGTATGTCATCCACGCTGTTCCATACTTCGTTGTTCCAAAGCTCGTTTCTCCAGTTCTGGGGCAGATACTTGTCATAAATATGCTTAAAGCTGGGAGAAAGCCAGGTCAGGGTATGTATTCCGTTTGTGATATGTGTTATGGGAACATCATCTTCGGGTACTCCGGGCCAAATATTGTTAAATATGTTTCTGGATACGGCGCCGTGAAGCTCGCTTACTCCATTCTTCCTTCCGGCGATAGTAAGGGCCAGGGCGGTCATGTTAAAGTTCTGGTGATCTCCTATCTTAAGCCCCAGATCTATAAATTCATGCCTGCTTATTCCCAGTGAACCCCAATAGTTGCTGAAATATTTGTCTATCAGGTGAAGAGGGAACACATCGTTTCCGGCAGGAACGGGAGTGTGGGTTGTGAATATTGAGGCGGAGGCGACCGCTTCCTTTGCGACCTTGAAGGAGAGGCCCTTTTCCTGCACATATTTGCGGATAAGCTCAAGACCCATGAAGGATGAGTGGCCTTCGTTCATGTGATATACCGTAGGCTTTAGGCCAAGCGCATCCAGAACTCTTATACCTCCTATGCCCAGGAAGATTTCCTGTAGTATTCTCGTCTCCTGGTCTCCTCCGTACAGCCTTGCAGTCAATGACCTGTCCGAGGGACTATTCTGTTCAACATCCGTATCCATGAAATAAATGAATATGCGGCCTACAGCAACCTTCCACACCTGCGCATAGACAAGCCTGCCGGGAAGCTCCACGCTTATCTTCACCTGCTCGCCCTTTGAATCAAGAGCAGGCTTTATTGGAAGGTAAGAAACATTGAGATCGGTAAAATTGGTTTCCTGCCAGCCTTCACGATTTATCCTCTGGCTGAAATAGCCTTGCTTGTAGAAAAGGCCTATACCCGCAAAGGGTATGCCAAGGTCACTTGCTGATTTACAGTGGTCTCCTGACAATACGCCAAGTCCGCCTGAGTATATCGGCAAAACCTCATTCAGCCCGTATTCCGCAGAAAAGTAAGCTACCAGATGATCCTTTTTATCAGGGTGTGTCCTGTTGAACCATGTATCTGTATCAGACATATATGAATCAAAGCTTCTTACCACATCATGATATCTTTGCATATATTCCGGGTCGTGTATTTTACTGTCAAGCTTCTTCTGGCTCACTTCAAGAAGAAACCTTACCGGGTTCTTGCCGAGCTTTTCCCACAGAGCCAGATCGATTTCTCTGTAAAGGTCAATAGCTTCATGGTTCCAAGACCACCAAAGGTTATAGGCAATATCTTTTAAACGGCTTAATTGTTCAGGTATTACGGCTTTTACCTTTATTTTTCCTAGAAGATACATATTGAACCTCCATAATTATTTATTATTTATTATTATACCTTTTTTAATAAGAAATAACAAAAAAATAATAACATATGTTTAAGCTTTGTTGTAGCAAACAATGTTAATAAAAAGTTAAAACAGATTAAAAGTCTGTATTATCAAATAAAATTTTTAAGAAATTATTAATTTTTAAGTCTTAAGGTTTATAAATTGACGAGAACCTATTATTATTGGTATTATATATATTGTTTATTCAGTATTTGAATAGGGAGATTGATGAATTTTGTTTAAAATAGAGGAAAATGTTAGACTGAAAAAAACAGTTAACCAGGCAATATGGAAAAAGCTTGCTGTTTTTTTTGCATTTCAGCTTGTTTTTTCTGCTGTAACAATGCCGCTTCTTGTTTTTTATGGTCCCTTCGAGAATATTAAGACAGCATTGGTTGGCACGTCAATTAATACCTTCAAAGCGCAGTGGATAGCAAGAATGTTCCTTTCTGATGAAGCAATTAACAGGATTCTTGGGAATACCATTGTGATGGAGGATGAATTTGAAAATGATTTTGAACCCGATGCTGCCAAGATAAAAATACCAAAGAACCTGTCTGATAAAATTGAAATTTTCAATATAGACGGCGGTGATTTTAAGGGAAAACTCATGATAGTGCATGACTCCACCAGGGTAGTCACCGGTTATTCGAGCAAGCTGCCAAAGCCGGGTGACCCAAAGGATACCGTAGTAAGCGGCGAAATGACCAGCTCCATAGCAAAAAGGGCAGGAGCCATAGCGGCAATAAATGCTGGTGGGTTTATGGATCTGGAGTGGACCGGAACAGGCGGGGCACCTACCGGTTTTATTATAAGTGATGGAAAGGTTATTTTTGATCAAATGAAGGATGAAAATATAAAGCAGGATACGGCAGCGTTTACAAAGGAAGGGATGCTTATTGTCGGCAAGCATTCCATAGCTCAACTAAAAAAATATGGGGTTAAGGAAGCTGTCAGCTTCGGGCCGCCGCTTATTGTTAACGGAAAGCCTACAATAAAAAGCGGTGACGGGGGATGGGGAATAGCTCCGAGAACAGCTATAGGACAGAGAGCTGATGGCGCAGTGCTCATGCTTGTTATCGACGGAAGGCGACTTGGATCTCTAGGAGCAACTCTAAGGGATCTGCAGGACATCCTTCTCCAATACAAGGCTGTAAATGCTGTGAACCTTGACGGAGGCTCTTCATCAACGATGTACTTTAACGGCAAGGTTATTAACAATCCTTCGGATGTTTTAGGTGAGCGAACTGTACCTTCCGTGTTCATGGTTATGCCGGACAAGGGGGAAAGAAAATGAAAAAAACCCTTTTAAGGCTTTATAAATGGATTATTATATCAGTAATGCTCCAGGTGCTCATACTTGTGTTTTTTAATAACTTTTATCTCGCGGACAGAAAAGTACAGGTAGATGCCAAGCCTCATGAAAGTTTTGAATTCAAACCGAAGCCTAAAGTTGACTGGAAGCTGCCTGAGGGCATAGAACAGATCAGAGTGTCATATGACGGCGCATATGCAAGCTATTTGCACAATGGAAAGCTTGAAATCCTAAGTATTAAGGATGAAAAGGTAGTCAAAACCATTGACCCGGACAGCAGTACCCTTACGTATTACCGTTGGCTGCCTGACAGACGGATGATTATTTATGCCAAAAAGCTGCTTGACAGCCAATATGGGCATATTGAAATAAGCACAATTGATGTGGATTCCGGAACGGAAAGCAGCTATCCGAAAATGTCAAAGCTTGTAAGGGAAAGTGAGGTGGTGGGCATTGAACTGTCGCCCCTTACCAAGGTGGCATATGTAAAAGTTAAAACAAGTCAGAATCAGGCGTCAATATATAAATACAATATTATGAATAATCTGAGTTATATTATGACCGCCAGTATTAACACTGTTATAAAGCAAGCCGGTTATGCCGATAAGCTGATATACCAGGATGAAAAATTCAAGGCCTATGTCAGGGACGGAGGCAAAAACGTAACATGGCCCTTTCCTTTCAAGAAAAAAATGGCATTGATAGGCATTGACCCTGAAGACCAGGTATATTTAGGCGAATTGGACAATTCAGGCAAGGTGTCCAGGCTTCATTACGGAAAGCTGACAGTAGAACCAGACAAGGCATGGTACCAGATAAGCTTGAAAAATCAGGCGTTTGCGGATGAACTGGTTGTTGCTCCTGATGAAGCCGCATATTATGTTCCGAAGGGGGATAAATTTATTATAAATACAAAAACCAATAAGAAAACAGATTATACGGGAGAGTTTATTGAGATAATAAAAGGGTATGTTGTTTCATTAAGCAGCGGAAAGCTAATTTTTACAGAAATTAAATAGAATAAATATTAAATGTTTTATATTTTTTTAAGTGGGTAAAAATAATCCAGTAAATACATTGTGAAACACAGATTTAAATAATTGGGAGGAATTATTATGGCAAGTGAAAAGGTTGTTGCAGTTACAAAAAACAATTTTGATTCCGAGGTAATTGGTTCCAGCATTCCGGCTCTTGTTGATTTCTGGGCTCCATGGTGCGGTCCCTGCAGGGCTGTTGCGCCTATAATGGATGAGCTTGCAGAAGGCTATCAGGGTAAAGTGAAGATTTGCAAGATAAATGTTGACGAAGAAGGTGAATTGGCTGCAAGATTTCGGGTAATGAGCATTCCCACAATAATATTGTTCAAAGCCGGACAGGTGGTTGAAAAGGCTATAGGCGCCAGGTCAAAAGAAGAATTTCGGAAAATGCTGGACAATAACATTTAGGAATGATTGCAAATATGCAAAGCCTTTATATGGGGCTTTGTTTTTTTTGTTGAAAAAGGAGGATTTCTGAAATATGTATTGAATATAGATATATGCTGTTTTGCTTAAAAAGAAAGGGGATAAACATGTCAGGTGAAAAACGTTTCAGAACGTCTTTTTTTGGATTCAAGAAGAGTGATGTCAATACATATATTGAAAAAATGCTTAGGGAGTTTGATGATAAATTAAAGGAGAAAGATGATGACATTGCTTCTTTAAAGAATCAGCAGAGGGAATTAAGGATTAAATACGAGGACCTGGCAAAAAAGACGGATCAGATTAATGAAGACAGGGCAAAAATAGCAGATGTGCTCATAAAAGCCCAGGAAAAAGGGCAGCTTATTATAGAAGATGCCCGGATGCAAGCCATTGAAGAGAAGAAAAAGCTTGAGGAAATGATTGAGCAGGAAAAAGAAAAGCTGGTGGATATCAAGCAGGAGCTCAAGGTGCTGAAGGCGGAGGTTGTGAACACCTTGAGAAAGTACGAGGAGCAGCTTTCCGGTATTGTTGAGGAAGAGACGGGAGATTTGTAAAAAAAGCATATTGAAAACAGGAATTCTTTTATGTATAATCTAATAAAATGATAGTAAAGCAAAAAGCAATGATGGGGAAGAGTACATGCACGCTCCTTTAAAGAGAGCCGGAGGTTGGTGAAAGTCCGGTAAAGAACGTTATGGAAGGCAGCTCCGGAGCTTCGTCTTAAGAACTTGAAGGCAAAAGCTTTCAAATTAGAGACAGACGTATTCCCGACGTTATGAGGGAACGGTGCTTATTGCACCGGTAGAGTTGAGTGCCTGTGAAGGCACTAATCAGGGTGGTACCGCGAATCGCTCCTTCGTCCCTTATGTGGACTGAAGGAGTTTTTAATTAAAGGAGGCAATTATGATGGAAGAGATTCTGGAGATTTTGGAAAGGAATAACAGGATAAGTGCGGAGCAGATTGCTGTAATGCTGGGTAAGAGTGTTGAGGAGGTTCAGGCGGCAATTAACAAATTTGAAGAGGAAAATATTATCGTCGGATATAATACGCTGATTAATTGGGACAAAACAGCAAAGGAGACGGTAACAGCCTTAATAGAAGTGAAAGTTACTCCTCAAAGAGGAGAAGGCTTTGATAAGGTAGCTGAAAGAATATACAGGTATCCTGAGGTTAAAGCATGCTACCTTATGTCCGGAGGTTTTGATCTTACAGTGATTATTGAAGGGAAAACCATGAAGGAGGTTGCTCTTTTTGTGGCTGAGAAGCTGGCCCCCATTGAATCGGTGCTGAGCACGGCAACCCACTTTGTGCTTAAAAAGTATAAAGATAAGGGTGTGATTTTTGAGGAAAAATCAAAAGACGACAGGGAGGCAATTGTTTTATGAACATGTCGGAAATGATTTCACCGGTTGTCAGGAACATTCCTCCATCAGGCATAAGGAAATTCTTTGACCTTATAAATGAGATGAAGGACGCCATATCGCTTAGCATTGGTGAGCCTGATTTTGACACTCCATGGAATGTGCGGGAGGCAGGCATATATTCCCTTGAGAAAGGCCATACGCACTATTCTCCAAATGCGGGTTTTGCCGAGCTGAAAGAAGAAATAGCCCGTTACATGAAAAGGAAAAATGGAGTTGAGTACGACTATAAAAAGCAAATACTGGTGACGGTCGGAGGCAGTGAGGCAATAGACCTGGCATTAAGATCCCTGGTGAGTCCCGGTGATGAGGTCATAATTCCGGAACCGAGCTTTGTTGCTTACAAGCCGTGTGCAGTTCTGGCGGGAGCTTGTCCTGTGATAATCGAGCTAAAGGCAGAAAATCAATTCAGATTGATGCCTGAGCAATTGGAAAACGCAATAACCCCAAGAACCAAAGTGCTTTTCCTTCCGTATCCGAATAATCCTACAGGTGCTATTATGCCAAAGGAAGACCTGGACAGAATTGTAGAAGTGCTAAAAAATAAAAATATTGTTATAATTTCTGATGAAATTTACGCGGAATTGACATATGCAGGAAAGCATATTTCCATTGCAAGCTATCCTGATATGAAAGATAAAACCTTGGTTATCAACGGCTTTTCCAAGGCATATGCCATGACAGGCTGGAGGCTTGGATTTGCATGCGGACACCCTGACCTTATTGCGGCAATGACAAAAATTCACCAGTTTGCAATCATGTGCGCTCCAACTACAGCCCAGCATGCTGCTATTGAGGCCCTTCGCAACAGCGACAAGGATATTGAAGCAATGACCAGGGAGTATAACAGGAGAAGAAGAATGATGATTGACGGCTTCACCAAAGCGGGCCTTAAGTGCTTTGAACCATTGGGGGCGTTTTATGTCTTTCCGAGCATAACATCCACAGGAATAAGCTCCAATGAATTTTGCGAGAGGCTTCTGATGGAAGAACGGGTGGCAGTGGTGCCCGGGACCGCTTTTGGAAATTGCGGGGAAGGCTTTGTACGTGCTTGCTACGCTAGCTCGGTTGACAATATCAGTGAGGCTATGAGCCGTATACATAGGTTTGTAAAAAAGTATGCAAAGTGACAAAAAACGAGGCAGCTGGTAATCCGGCTGCCTCGTTATATACACAAAGGATTTATGCAGACTGCTTGCACAATTGCTTTATTGTATAATACAATACCAACTCATCCAGCTTTCGGCTTACACGCAAAATTTCTTCAAGATCTTCTGATTCAATTGCCTTATATAGCTCCATTCTAAGGAGTTCCAAATTACTCAAGAGATTTACCCCCAAAAATATAAAAAAATTGCATTTATTTTTACATTGTGCTACAATTATTTACAATAACTTACATAATAATTGTACAACACTTATTTGTTATTGTCAAGAATAACATTTAATGTTATGGCATGTTAAACAAATTTTGTGTAAAGCAATTTTTTCCGTCTCTTGTCTTTTTGTCAATAATATTTCTTACCTCATTTTTCATGAATCAAAACCTTCAAAAGCAA
>JAOACY010000069.1 GCA_026417615.1 Clostridia bacterium | reverse complement strand
GTATACTTCTTTTTAGCAATACAAATCGAGGTGCCTTTCTTTTGCATGTCACTTCTCATAACGATGCACCGCAACGGTGTTTTTTAAAAAATTCCTGATGGGAATTATATTCAAGATGACTATTCGTGATTTTACCGTGTTTCTTGGAACAACAAGTATTATCAAAAAAATGCCTTCATGGTATAATACAGGTGTAAAATCCAACTATAAAGTTCAAAGGAGGTAATTTAAAATGCCCTTTTATGACCTGAAGTGCGACAAATGCGGAGAAGAGTTTAATATAATGGCAAAAATGAGCGAGAGGGAGCAGAAATTGATTAAATGTCCTGTTTGTGAAAGCAATGAGCTCAGCACAGTGTATAAGAATATAAATATTGTGCAATCAAGAAAATCATCAGAAGCAAATTCCTGCCCCAACATCCACAAGTGCGGGGGCTGCTGCGGACACTGACGCTATGCAAATGTCTTTGAACAATTGCTTTTGTTTCAATTTAATATATCTTGTAACATTCATATAATATCAAAAAATATTTAAAAAAAATGTTTAAAGCCTGTCCCCTGTGGTATGTATATAATACAATCCTAAAAGGATTGATTAATTAAATTACCGGGAAGGGAATGAGTCCACCAGAAAAGGTAATTAAGGACAAAGAACCAAGGTAATGGAAAGCAAGAGGAAAAACAATTGAAGCAAGGTACTAATGAAAGCCGCTCTGTAAGGGCGGGGTAGCGGCCGGATGAATAAGTTAAGTATCCGGCCGCTTTACTGTTCTTCCATGAAGTATGACATAACGACTTTTTTATTCAAGAATTTCAAGGTATGTTGCTTCTGAATCCTCATTCTGATTATCCACGCTTGCGGCCTGTTCATCCGCCGGTGAATTTTTGGCGCTGTCCTTTGCCTTGTCAGTAGTCTTTTGCTTGTTGTTATCCTGCTTTGTCTCGTCAGGCCTTGGATTTTTATCTTTTTCATTCGCCTTGTCATCAGCACTCTTGTTCTTATCTTTTATTTCCGTGGCAGATACGGAAGGGCTCTTGCTGATTATTGCAACACTCCTTGGAAAGGGTGCGTCAAACTGGAAGCTTCCCTTGTATTCCTTGCTTGCCTTGCCGTTCACAAGGAACTTCACATTCTGAACCTCTTTGAGCTCCGTGAGTGAGTTTACTATGGAGTAAATAGTCAACTGCTCGGCAGTTTTCCCTCCGGAGTGATTATCCACAAATTCCTTCGACAGATCAACCGTTGCAGTGCCCGCTTTTACGGTAACAGCTCCGCGCAGCTTGGTTCCTTCGGGAATCGTGGATTTTAACGGACTGCCTTTGGCCGGCCCGTTTATCAATTCTTTTACAATTGTTGAAGCAAGATTATTTACGCTCTTCTTTGCTTCAGTAACAGGAATATATCTTACTTCCATCTTTAATTTTGTATTGTCTTCACTGGCAAAATAAAGATGTACAGGAACCTTGTCGGTAAGTTTTTTTGCCTCCTCCTCGTTCATAACCAAGCTGCTGGCGGGTTGGAGCTCATCA
The DNA here is from genome assembly GCA_026417615.1 of Clostridia bacterium. Taxonomy (GTDB): domain Bacteria; phylum Bacillota; class Clostridia; order Acetivibrionales; family JAFADI01; genus SKW22. Next base: position 5,319 of record JAOACY010000069.1, on the reverse strand, counting down.
TCGTTTTTTTGAAGCCCAAGCTTTTGTAAGACAGCACACCCAGAAAACAGTGTTATTACCATAAAGCATACTGTGATTATACTTACTACCTTTCTCATTGTCCGGCCACCTCACATATAATATCTATACGATATTTCTATGCAGGCAACCGTTACAGTATTCTTTTTATTCCTTAAAAAGAGTGTTCATAAGTTCAATCACTTCCTCGTCAACCACTCTGTAGCAAACCTCAAGCCCATTGCGACGTCCCTCAATAATGCCTGCCGCCTTTAGCTTCGCAAGGTGCTGGGATACAGTAGACTGCGGAAGCGCAAGGCATTCCTGTATCTTTGTCACATTGCACTCGCTGTCCAAAAGTCCCTTGACTATGCACAGCCTTTGAGGATGCGCAAGCGCCTTCAACTTTTCAGCCTTTTCATTGTACTTATTTAAATCAATCACTGAGTCAACCTCCAACTATTAGTACTGCAGCGTAAAAATCAATACTTCTTTACGCTGCAGCATTAGGGAACATTCCCTCCTTCTCAATTATTCCCGTTACTCAGAGGGTGTGTCCACTTTCCTTATACAAACAAACTCATGTCAGATTCTTCTGCTGCCCCTATAAAGGACGCAACTCCCCCAATAGTGACTCCGTCTATCAGCTCTTCCCTCTTAATCCCCATAATATCCATGGACATATTGCATGCAACAAGGCTTACCCCATTTTGTTTTGCCTGCTCAATAAGCTCCTCCAAGGATGAGACATTTTTCTTCTTCATGAGGTATCTGATCATGAGCGCCCCAATCCCTCCCATGTTCATTTTAGACAGAGCAAGCTTTTTTGAACCTCTTGGCATCATCATCCCGAACATTTTGCCGAATATATCCTTGCTGACCTTTACCTTGTCAGTTTTCCTTAAAATATTCAAGCCCCAGAAGGTAAAGAAAAGCGTAACCTTTCTGCCCATGGCAGCAGCTCCGTTTGCAATTATAAAGGTTGCCAGCGCCTTGTCAAGATCGTTGCTGAACACTACCATTGTTTTATTGTTATTCTTTTCGGTCATAACAGTGCCCTCACTCCTCATCTCTTTTCTTATCAGAACCTTGAACGCATTATTCTCATAAACACAACTTACAAGCCTGTTGCCCGTCCTTTCACACCAGGCCTTAATATCTTCATCAAACGCAGGGTCTGTTGCTCTAACCTGCAGCACCTCGCCGTAATTCATTGAGCTTATCGAGCTGTATACCTTCATAATGGGACCTGGGCACTGTAAACCGCAGGCATCCACCTGTATGTCCGCTTCCGCCTTGCAATCGCTTCCATAGCAGTCTGCAGGCTTTATCTCGTCATCCTTGGTTATTTTGTCGTACTCATAAATATCCTCATTGGATTGCTTTTGTACTGCCAGCTGATAAGTTTTGTATCCGCCGCTTAAGTTTCTGACGCTGGCATAACCCTTCTGTGTCAGGATCCTGTATGCAAGGTATCCGCGAAGACCCACCTGGCAGAAAACATATATATCCTTGTCTCTTGGTATTTCCTCCAGCCTATCCCTCAGTTCATCCAGCGGAATATTTACAGCTCCTTCAATCGTTCCCAGGCCGAATTCCATGGAAGTCCTCACGTCTATAAGCATTGACTTGTCGGGGTTGATTCCTGCCACCTCATCCCAGTGAAATATTTTGCTGTCTCCCTTTAAAATGTTTGCAGCAGTATACCCTGCAATATTGACAGGGTCTTTGGCTGACGAGTATGGAGGCGCGTAAGCCAGCTCAAGCTCTTCAAGGTCATATACCGTCATGCCGGCACGGATAGCTGTTGCTATGACATCAAGCCTTTTATCTACGCCTTCATACCCGATAACCTGTGCTCCCAGAATTTTTCCGTCCTTTTTGGAAAAAAGAAGCTTTATGGCCATTGGTATGGCTCCCGGATAATATCCTGCATGCGAAGCAGAATGTGTAAATGACTTTTCGTATTCTATCCCGTTTTTCTTTAATGTCCTCTCATTATTCCCGGTAATTGCAACAGTAATATCAAAGACCTTCACAATCGAAGTTCCCTGTGTACCCTTATATTTTTCTTCAATTCCGCATATATTGTTGGCCGCAATCCTTCCCTGCTTGTTTGCCGGTCCCGCAAGGGGTATAAGCACAGAGTTTCCGCTTATATAGTCTGTGACTTCAACAGCGTCTCCTACTGCAAATATGTCAGGATTTGACGTCCTCATATTCGCGTCTACCAGAATTCCTCCCGTCTTTCCCAAGGAGAGCCCGGCATCCGAAGCAAGTCTTGATTCAGGCCTTACTCCTATCCCCATGATAACCATATCCGCTTTAAGTGATTTCCCGCTGGTCAATTCCACCACTGTATAGCTTTCTGAATTTATTAAGGCTTTGACGGCATCTCCAAGGTAGAACTCAACATCCTTTGTTTTCATGTGCTGGTGCACTATAGCCGCCATTTCGTAATCCAGAGGCCCGATTACATGGTCGGCCAGCTCAACCACCGTAACCTTCACGCCTTTCCTGTGAAGATTCTCGGCAACCTCAAGCCCTATGAAGCCAGCCCCTACTACTACAGCCCTTTTGGGCTTTGCAGAATCAACATAATCCTTTATCCTGTAAGTGTCAGGGATATTTCTGAGAGTGAAAACTCTTTCGCTGTCTATCCCCGGAATATTCGGTTTTACCGGCTCCGCGCCGGGAGATAATATAAGCTTGTCATAAGACTCTGTATACTTTCTTCCGTCAGAGCTGCTGTATACTTCTACATTTTTTTTGTCAGGGTCTATTTTTGTAACCTCACTGTTAACCCTTACATCAATCCTGAATCTTTCTCTCATTCTTTCAGGGGTCTGTACCACAAGCTTATCCTTGTCCTGTATTACTTCACCAATATAGTAAGGAAGGCCGCAGTTCGCAAAGGAAATATATTCCCCCTTTTCAAACAATATTATCTCCGCTTCCTCGTCAAGTCTCCTGAGTCTGGCTGCAGCACTTGCACCGCCTGCAACTCCTCCTACGATTACAACCTTCAATGACATATGATTCCCTCCTGGTACATCCAAATATTTATCTGTATATTATAATATTACGATATTTAAGCTGCATTGTCAATTGTTTGACAAGCCATAATAACGAGTGACTTTTACAGCTTGTTTCAAGAAAATCGTTGAAATTGCCTTAGCCAAATAACTTTTTCCATGTAAGCTATTTATCGTATTTACTATATTTATCGTACATATATAACAAAACAGCCATCTTCTACATGGCCTTTGTATATTTGTCAGCAAAGCAGCTTGCGCAGTAGCTGTCTGGTTTTATCTTCGGAACGAAGTTGAGACCCTTCACCATACCCACCATTTCGTTTATTAGAGCTCTGGTATCGCCCTTCTCCCCAATGTCAATATGAAATTCAAAAAATACGTTTTTGCACAACATTTTCTTAATAATATTAATTTTATCATCATCAAACAAATATGCCAGCTGAAGACTTGTGCATGTCTCAAGATAGATCTTCTCTCGCAGATTCCTTACAGGCCTGGGCATATCGCATTTATGCAGGAATCCGATAGCCCCTTTGCCTATGCGGTGAACATGAATGCAGGTTACAAATACAGTTTTATTCCTCACCTGTGAATCCGTCCCTATGGATATTCTGTAGGAGCTGTTCAGATCAGCGCTGATAAACTCTACAATATCCGTAAACACATCATTAAAGGTAAGATATTCCTTCCTAAGGCTTCTAAAAACCGTCTTTTCATCCATTACCAACATATTGCCGAGCATCAAAGCTCCACCTCCTGTTTACCTGTGATATAAATTTTCAAAATAAGCTGCAGCTAAGACAAAGCCCCATGACGCATAAATCGTCACGGGGCTATATTACCGCTTTCAGAGACAATATCAGAGCAGCGCCTTAAAAATCTTTTCCGAAGTCTTATCCGCTCCACATGGCCTCATCCTTTCACAAAGAATATATAGTTAATGTTACCACAATGAAGGAATTAATTCAATCAGCCAAATATTAACATTGAGTTAACTTAGGGTAAACTTCTGACATACTCTATTATACTCCTCCCGGCCAAAGCACCCTGGCCGACGGCTGTAGCAATCTGTTTGAAGCCTCCTGTGCAGTCGCCTGCGGCAAATACCCCCTCAACATTTGTTTTCTGCTGCTTGTCCACCACAATTGAGCTTCCCTCAATAATAATGCCAAGCTTCCTGGCAAAATCACCGCTTCCTGCGCTTTCATATGCAACAAAAACACCATCTATATCTTCAAAGCTTCCGTCCTTAAAATAAATTTTCTCGACATATTCCGAGCCTTCAAGCTTTTGTACTGGCCTTGTATTAACTTTAAACCTGTAGGCTTCCTCTGCGAATTTTTCAGTCAGCTGAAGCTCCATTCCATTGGTGTATATGGTTATGTCCCGTGTGAAGGCTTCAAGCTCGGCAGCCTCATGTACGGCATAGTCCTTATAGCCAAGGACCCCTACCTTCAATCCTTTGTAGAAAAAGCCGTCGCAGGTGGTACAGTAGCTCACTCCCTTTCCCTCAAAGGCATCAAGGTTTTCTATTCTTGCTTTCTTTTGAGGCTGCCCGGTTGCAATAAGAAGCGCTTTTGAGGAATATGCCCTTTGTGGAGTAATAACCTCAAAAAAGTCCCCCTTCTCCAAAGCAATAACCTCCGCGACGACTATTTCCGCTCCTAAACCCTCAGCCTGTTTCTCACCTTCCTTCAGTAAAAAATCACCTGTTACTGCTTTCGAAAAACCGTAATAGTTTTCAATCCGGCTGGCTCTTTTCAAGGCGCTGTCATCCATCCCAATCACCAACGTGTTGAGGTTTGCCCTCACGGTATACAATGCGGCAGAAATCCCCGCCGGCCCTTTGCCTATAATAATCACATCGTAAATCATTTTACGCTATTCCTCCGAAAACCTTAATTCATATAGTCATATAATACCACAAACACATTAAAAAATCTTTTTTGTATTTTCCCCTGTAACATTATTTAGAATTCCCTCATAGAATATTAAGTAATTGTTATATGGATGAAAACATTTAATACTGATCCTACTGCAAAAACAGCTTTTCTTGAAGCAAGATGCATAAATCACTCACCGAAGTTGCAGTAATTCCGATGCCAAAATGCCTCGGATGGCATTTTGAGTATCACGTGACAGGATGTCACATTGATGCGAGCGAGGAATTGCAAGACAAGGTGTTAGTGATTTCAACGAAGTTTCCGAAAATGGGGTTTTGCAGCAGAATCAATAATGCTATGATTGAAAGGATTGATATATTATGAATGAACAATTTAGAAAA
>JAOACY010000099.1 GCA_026417615.1 Clostridia bacterium | reverse complement strand
AGGCCAGGATACCAGGTAACCTTTATTTCAACAAAGCCATCGCCAGCAGGAACTCAAGTAGGCACAACACAGGAAGGAGATTCCCTTAAGCATGCTCAGCAGTGGATTGCAGCTTCATATGGGAACAGTATTGAGGAAGCCATGATGAAGTTTACCGTGAGGTCGCCAAGGTATGCTTATCTTGAGCACAACAGGATTATAGTTTTCGGAGTGGAGCTTTCAAAACAAGGAACTTCAGAGCTTGTGGATTACCTGTTAAGAAAAAGGGAGCTGCGTCTTAGGAATTATATTGTTGTCGCCGACAAAGACTCCATGCACGTGCTGTCAGCCATGCCTGAGTTTGAAAGCACTTTTGCGCAAGAAATAGTATCTATTATTGAAAGAGGGTCATATGACAGCAACTACTTAAGCTATACTTTGCTTAACAATTTTGCCGGCGAAATGGTTACATCGGGACAGGATCCTTGGGCGCCTGTTCTTTCGGTTATCAAAGCGGATGAAAGGAAGACTGAAAAGCCCAAAATAGCGCCAATAATTAATAGGGCGGCTATATTCAGAGAGGACAGGCTGGCAGGAATTCTCGACAATGACGAAACCCAGGCTTTTTATATTATGAAAAACCTATCCCATACAGGAAGCGTGAAAAGCTGGACAAATGAAGGGAAAGTATTGCAAATGACCTATAACGAAGCAAAGGTAAAGAGAAGACTGGTAAAAAAAGAAGATAAAGCCTCTGTACACTATGAAGTGAATATAAAAGGTTTGCTGCATGAGACCAATGAAAAAAAAGAATTAACAACACAAAAACTTGATGAATATGAGACTGCCTTTGAGGAAGAAGTTAAAAAAAATATTTACAGGATGATTGACAGCTGCAGGAATAAAGGCTCAGATGTGCTGGGCATCGGACGGTTCATACACAGCAGGGATAAAAAGCTTTGGGATTCTTATAAGAGCGACTGGTACAGATATTATTCGGAAATACCAATAAATGTTGATGTTAAGGTTGATATTATGGGTAATGAGAACACTATTAAAATTATCTCTCCAAATAAGGAAGGTTAAGGTGCAAAACTATGAAAACAATAAGCGGAGGACAGGTTGTGGCTATGATGTTCTGGACAATAATGGGAACAGCTATAATAACTCTTCCTGTTCTTATTGCAATGCATGCGCCAAGGGATGCCTGGATGGCTGCAATAATTTTTATCATAGGAGGAATATGCATTAGCTTTGTAATAAGAGCTTTGAGCAGAAGGTTTCCTGATTACGATTTTGCTGAATGCGTTGAAAAGGTTTTCGGGAAATGGCTCGGAAAGCTTTTGCTGGTTGTTTTTCTTGTCTGGATTAGCCATACAACCTACTTCGTTCTGTATCAGATAAACATTTTTACCAGGCTGACACTTCTGCCAAACACTCCGCTGATAGTGATTGAGCTCTTGTTTATTGCGCCTGTGGTGTTTGCGTTATATGCAGGGATTGAAAGACTTGCCAGAACATCACAGTTTATATTCATGCTTACTATAGGGATTGTTTTTATTCTTTATATTTTCCATATTTCTGATGCGAATTTTGAAAATTTGCTGCCGATTTTAGATGACGGAATTTATAATGTGGTGCGCTCCGGGTTAGCGCCTTTGGCCTGGGCGGGAGAAATAATGTTTGTGCTTTTTTTTGTGCCAAATATAAAAAATTCTGAAAAAACTGGATTATATTCAATGCTCACAATTATTCTTATTGGTGTGGGAGGGATATTGAACGAATCCTTTTACACTTTGGTATTCGGAGAGCTAAGGCAGTATCTTTCAAGCCCGTTTTATTCAATTGTAAGGTATATAAGGCCTACTTTGTTTATTGAAAGGTTTGATATTCTATTTGCTTCAATTGAATTAACCGGAAATTTCATCAAGCTGGGGGTTTTTATATTTGTCATTGTTTTTTGCCTCTCGCGAATTTTAGGACTTAAGAGCTACCGTCCGCTGATTCTTCCCGCTGTAATTCTTCTTATCGCCGGCATAGAGCTTTTTCCATTAAAGCAGGCTGAACTCATCAGCTTCCTAGACGGCGTTTTCCCTTTTTATACAATCCCGCTCCTTTATGGCCTGCCGCTTCTGACGCTCATAGTCGCAAAAATAAGAAAAGTATAATAATGCCTTAAAACATTGTATCACATGCGCGGAAAATCTGATACAATGTTTATGGTGATTGACATTGAGCAGCGATAGAAATTTCTATTATTTTATTATATTCAGAAACATAATAATGCTGGGTACCTTTGTGCTGGCAGTGCTGCTGGAAAATGCAAAAGGGCAGAGGCTGCTTCTTATGGCAGCGCTTTTTAGCCTTTTTTTGCTGTTGATGCACCTTAGGGAGTTCTTCTGGAAAAGCTTTGAGAAATACATTCCGTACACTTACATTGCAGATGCGGCTCTTCTTGCGCTTCTTGACAGCAGCTCTAAGTATGTTGTGAACTATTATTTTAATCTGTATTATTTCTTTGCCCTCATTTCAGCAGGCTTCCTGGCCAAGAAAAGGCAGCGGCTGATGGTAAGCTTCATGCTTATAGCAGCGGCAATAATGAAATATTACAGGTTCATAGAGGCAAAATCGGTATATAATCTGCCCTTTACCGTCTCTTATATCCTGTTTACCCTGATGGTTTTTATAACAATTTCAGTATTCTACAACTACTCAAGAATGCTTTCGGAGGAGAAGTCAAGGCTTAACAGCCTTAATGAAGAGCTGCAGGCCGCCAACAGGCTCTTGGAAGAGAAAAACGCAAGGATAAGAGAGCTTGCGATTTTTGAAGAGAGAAACAGAATAGCAAGGGATATTCATGACAGTGTGGGCCACAATCTTACAGGCCTTATTATGAACCTTGATATATGCGGGAAGCTGGCAGCCGCAGATCCCAAAAAAACTGCTGAACAGCTGGTGCAGACAAGGGAAATAGCAAGGGAGTGCCTTGCGGAAATCAGGCGCTCTGTAAAAGCTTTGAAGCCCGTTTCCGTAGAGCAGCTGCCGCTGGTGAAGTCTCTTGAGGAGCTTGCGGCAAGCTCAAGGCAGAAGTTTGGCATTGAAGTGCGGCTTAAGGTGGAAGGCGAAATATATAAAACGCAGCCTGATATGAATATAGTGATTTACAGGGCTGTGCAGGAGTCAATTACAAATTCCATAAAGCATGGACAAGCTTCAATAATAGATATTGGAGCAAACTTTGGAAAGACTGCGTTCTCCCTTCTGGTCAAGGATAATGGAAATGGAGCGGGCAAGCTGGTTATGGGAAGCGGACTTTCAGGAATGGTTGAAAGGGTCAGGGAGCTGAAGGGGGATGCAAGCTTCTATACAAATGACGGGTTTATGATTAATATCACAATACCCGCGGAGGTGGCGAGAATTGAGCAGAATACGTATAATGGTGGTTGACGACCAGCCTATTATCAGAGATGGTCTCAAAATGGTGCTGTCACTGTGCAGTGATATTGACGTGGCAGCTATTGCAGCTAATGGTGAGGAGGCAGTAAGGCTTTGTGAAAAGATTAGTCCCGACGTTGTGCTGATGGATATACGGATGCCTGTAATGGACGGTGTTCAAGCAACAAAACTGATTAAGGAAAGGTATCCGCAAATCAAAGTGATAATTCTTACAACCTTCAATGACGACGAATTTATTTTTGATGCCCTGAAAAATGGTGCAAGCAGTTACCTTTTAAAGGATATGGCTTCAGAAGAAATTATTAACACCATTAAGGTAATTTATTCAGGGGGTACAGTCCTGCACAATGATGTGGCGGAAAAGGTGATGGGCAAGCTGGCCAAGGCTCCGGAAAAGCCTCCTGCGGAGCAGGGGCTTACCCAGAGGGAGCTTGAAATAGCAAAGCTCATTGCCGAAGGTATGTCGAATAAGGAAATTGCTGCGAAGCTATACTTGACTGAAGGAACAGTGAAAAACCACATATCAAGCATTTTGTCCAAGCTGAACCTCACCCACCGGACGCAGATAGCGCTATATGTGGTTAAGGGTCTGTAAAGGAATGGCTAAAGATATGTGACTTTAGTCATAGATAAATCATTACTTTTCTTCGATGTGCAATTTGGAAAGCTGAAATATAATTGAAGCATGAAATAAATTCTTAACGGAAGGTGAGTAAAATGATTAAAAGAATAATTGCACTTGCAGCAACAATTCTGCTGCTGACTTCAGTCGTCGGTTGCGGCATGTTTAAAAGCACCACACAGAAATATCTGGATGCATTCAACAAGACCCAGAAGGCCGAATCCCTTCAGTCACAGACCAGGACAACGATAAGCATTGACCTGTCGAAAGCGCCCGAGGATATCAAAAAGGAACTGGGCAAATACAAGGATATAAGTTTGAATACCGATGAGTGGATAGACAACAAGAATGGAAAATCGGAAATCAGGGGGTTCCTCAAGGCAGGGGAGATAATGCTGGATTCAAAGCTGTTCTCCGCTAACAACAAAGCCTATCTCAAATCATCTATCACAGGTGACAAATACATTGAATTGACTCCTTCCATGGGTCAGCAGGGCATGACAGCTGATGCAGAAGAGAATAAAAAGCTGTTTCAAGAAGTTGCGGGGATATGGAAGAATGCCATTGAAAGCGAGATTTTGGTAAGCTCCGGAAATTCAATAGAAAACACCCCGGATGGAGACATAAAGGTTTCCATACTGTCACTGGAGCTTAACGACGCAAAGGTGAAGGGTATTTTAAAGAAGCTTGCACAGGCGGCTTCCACAAATGAGACCATTATTGCAATGATGGCCGAATATGGAATCAAGAACAGTCAGAAAGACCAGCTGAACATGACTGAAGAAGAATACAAAGAGAAGATACGTAAGTTTATCAAAGAATTGCCTGTTCACATTGAAGCACTAAATGACAAGTATGCTGCAGAAAAGTTAAAGCTTACCGCAAAGATTGATAAGGATTCATATATAATAGACGAACAGCTTGAGGGCACACTTCTCATCAAGTTTGAGGGTGAAATCAGGATCAGCTTCAATATCCGCACAACCAGATGGAACATTGACAACGGCAAGGTCAAGGTGGAGCTGCCTGATATAACAAAGGAAAATACCATGGACATCAATGAGCTGGACATGAAGGATAACGAACTTTATAAAAAATTTATGAAGCAGTAGACGGAGGTTGGGAAAATGTGCTTAATTGAATTGAAAGGCCTTGAAAAAAGCTATGGGAAAACAAAGGCGGTTGATAATGTAAGCCTGCAAATCATGGAAGGGGAGGTTTTCGGACTGCTTGGCCCCAACGGGGCGGGAAAATCAACCCTTATATCCATGGTAACAACATTAATCAGTCCTGATAGCGGAGAGATAGTTATAAAAGGAAACAGCCTAAGAAAAAAAACAGGTGAGATAAAAAAGCTGCTGGGCCTTGTTCCTCAAGAAATAGCACTATATCCTACCCTTACCGCAAGAGAAAACCTCATGTTCTGGGGAAGAATGTACGGCTTGGGTGGCGCCCTTTTAAAAGAAAGGGTTGAAGAAGCTTTCGAGCTTGCTGGACTTAAGGAAAGGGCCGGAGACAGGATTGATTCCTTCTCCGGCGGGATGAAGAGAAGAATAAACATAGCAGCGGCGCTGCTTCACCATCCGGAAATATTGATAATGGATGAACCTACCGTGGGCATTGATCCGCAGTCCAGAAACCACATACTGGAAACGGTGCTGAAGCTTAACGGCAAAGGAATGACGGTGATATATACAAGCCATTACATGGAGGAAGTGGAGTTCCTATGCAGCCGTATTGCCATAATGGATCATGGGAAAATCATAGCGGCCGGCACAAAGGATGAATTAAGGAAGCTTGTGGATGAAAGGGATATTATAAATATTGAAGCTGCCAATGCAGGAAATAAAGTTGTTGAAATCCTGAAGGCTATTGACGGGATAGTGAATGCTTCAGCAGAAGCCAACACAATAAAGATAATAGCGCAGGATGCGGAAACAGTTCTGGCAAAGGTCATATCGACACTTGACAGGGAAAGATGCAAAGTTCACTCCATAAATATAGAACAGACCAACCTTGAGAGTGTGTTCCTCCATCTTACCGGAAGGGCCCTTAGGGACTAGGAGGTTTATTATGCTTCTTCATATAGCGTTGAAAGATTTAAAGATTATATTCAGGGACAGACAGGCTTTGGCTGTTATGCTTGTCATGCCCCTCCTTATAGTGGTAATACTCGGATCGGCTCTGGGATCTTCATTTTCCCCTCAGCTGGCAATACAAAGGTTTACCGTAGGTGTGGTTAACAATGATGAGGGTTTGATGTCCCAAATTTTTATAAATGAGGTTCTGAGAGGAAAACTGTCCGACATGTTCAGCACGTTTGTGATAGATGAGCAAAAGGCGGAGGAAATGCTGAAAAGTGAAGCTGCTCCTGCGGTAATTGTAATCCCGGAAGGCTTTTCAGAAAGCATTGAAAATGGGAAGCCTGTAAGAATTGATATAAAGGCTCATGGGGACAGCCGGCTGAAGTCGGGTATAGTCAGAAGTGTTACGGAGGGTTTTGCAGAGAATTTGTCAATGGGATATGCAGGTGCCTTTGCAACTCTGGATACTCTAAAAAAGTATAACATTCCCTTCAATGCGCAGGCAAACGGAGTTTCCAACGCTACTGCAATCATGGGCGGACTGCAGAAAAAGCTGGGTTCAGAGATGCTGAAATTCAAAGAAATTGATCAGGAGAAACAAAAAACAATTTCGGCAATGAGTTATTATTCCGCCGCAATGCTGGTAATGTTCCTGCTGTTCGGCGCAAATACGGGCACCAAGCTTATAATTGAGGAAAGGGAATCCAGGACGCTGGGAAGGTTAATCAGTGCAAGGCCGGGAAAGGCTGCGCTTATAACAGGAAAGTTCCTTGGACTCATGCTGATTTGCTTTACACAGGCTGTTATCCTGATTATATTCACACAGCTTTTCTATGGAGTGAATTGGGGAGTGTCCCTGACGGGGATTGCTTTGGTTACCCTGTCCTCTGCATTTGCGGCTGCAGCTTTTGGAATGTTCATAGCTGCCATAGCCAGGACGGTCAAGGTGGCAGATGGTTTGGGACAGTTATTCATACAGGCGTTTACGGTGATTGGAGGAGGCATGTGGCCTATATATCTCATGCCGGAGCCTGTGAAGATTGCTGCCAGATTCACCTTGAACTGGTGGGCTTTTAATGGGTATCACGATCTGATGATGGGTATGAATCCGCAAACGGTGCTGCCTTACTGTGGTATTCTTGTGCTGATGGGATTGGCGTACTTGAGTTTTGGAATACTTAAGTTCAGGGTTTGATGAGGTGAAAAATATGATGAAAATATTGAGCTTGGCAAAATATGATCTTATAAAACTGACACGGGAAAGAACCGCCCTTCTAATAATTTTTCTGATTCCAATAATGTTCACTATTGTAATGGGTGCGGCTTTCGGCAGTGCCGGCGGCTCTGGAAGCGGAACAGAAGAGAGGAAAATGCCCATAGGAATAACAAGCTATGATAACAGTGAGGTTGCAAGGAAGCTCATTGAGGGAATAAATAGAGATAAAGCCGTTTATGCACTGGAGGTAAATGAAGAAGAGCTTTTAAGGAAGGTAAGGGGCGCCGAAGTAGAGGTTGGATTTGTAATTCCCGAGGGCTTTGGGAAAGCAATTGAGGAAGGCGGCATACCTGAGATAAAAACACTTAAGCTTCCTAATTCTGTGGACTATATGGCAATACAGGGAATTTTGAATTCCTCGCTTGCCAGGCTGCGTATCAAGCAAGCTGCAAAACTGTATTTTGAGGATATGACGGCAGGGCTTGAGTTTCCAAACAAACAGCATGTAGCAGCTGAAATTGGTCAAAATATTGAAAACAGGCTAAAAGGGCCGGCTCTTATTGAAGTGGCAATGTCAAAGGACGGGGCAGGTGTATCAGACAGAAGCTTTGATGTTAAATCCCAGATATCCATAGGAGTTATGGTGATGTTCATGATGTTTTCCATTGTCTTCAGTGCCGGTCAGGTTTTGGAGGAGAAGAAGAATAACACATGGGGAAGAATGAGCATTACGCCTACCTCAATGGCTTCCATAATTACCGGAAAGGTGTTTGGCACCTTTATTACAGGGTGGCTTCAGGCATTAGTATTGATTATGTTTGGCAGCATATTCATGAAAGTCAGATGGGGCGATTCACTGGGAGTTTCAGTAGTTGTTATCAGCTTGTTTGTGCTGACAGTTACCAGTATAGGATTGTTCCTTTCCACTCTGGTTAAAACAAACTCCCAGCTTGGAATATACTCTTCCGTGCTGATTGTGTGTTCCTCTATGCTTTCGGGTTGTTACTGGCCTGTTGAAATGGAGCCTGAATTTATGCAGAGAGTGGCAGCATTCTTCCCCCAGTATTGGGCGGTGAAGGCACTGTCTGCAACGGTAGGCTCAGGACTTGGCTTCAATGCTGTAGCACAGCCGTTAATGGCTCTGGCTGCCATGGCTGTGGTGTTCTTCACTCTGAGCGTTTTTGGAGGGTTGGTCAGAAAAGCATAATCTTATTATATTATTCTGAAAATTGAACAAAATAATGAACAGACTTATTATATACGTTGAATAATATTTATATATACATTTAAAGCAAGGAATTAAAGGAAAATGGGGTGTAATATTGCCAACAATAGGTCTGCCCAAGGCGCTGTTCTATTATCAGCATAGTGTGCTTTGGGAGAATTTTTTTCAAAACCTCGGGTGCCGGGTTGTAGTCTCAAGTGATACAAACAAGCAAATACTTGACAGCGGGGTAACCCTCTGCAGCAGTGAAACGTGTTTGCCCGTAAAGGTTTTTCACGGACATGTGCATAGTCTCATGAATCGTGCAGACTATATTTTTGTGCCAAGATATACAAGTGTCCGAAAGGATGAGTTTACATGCCCCAAGTTCTGCGCTCTGCCCGAAGTGACGCTGATAAACCTTAAAAAGCAGGTAAAACTGCTCACGATTGATATTAATGCTAACAGCTCACAAAAGAATATGTGTATAAGTCTCAGAGAAATGGCCAGAGAATTGAAGCTGAACTTTGAATTTGCAGTTAAAGAATTCAAAGACGCATTTGACAAACATGCAAATCATGCAGACGGTATTGCAGGCAGATTAGGGTCATACAGTGCTTCCGGGGAACGTGAGCCTTCAATTGCTGTCCTGGGACATCCGTACATGATTTTTGATGAATACATTAACATGAAGCTGATAAAAAAGCTGCGAAGCCGTAAGCTTGCGGTGTACTTTCCTTCGAGCCTTAATTATTCCCAAATAAGAGAAAACGCTTTCCCGTATCAGGGAAGGGTATTCTGGGAGGCAGGGCTGGACAATCTAGGCAGCGCTTTCACTTTTGCAAGGTATAAAAATATCCGAGGTATAATTTATCTTACGCCTTTTGCCTGCGGAGTGGATTCTTTTGTTACAGAGTTAATAGAAAGAAGGATAAGACACATAAGCAGCATGCCATTTATAAAGCTTACAATAGACGAGCATTCGGGGGAAGCGGGATTTGACACAAGAGTTGAGGCATTTCTGGACATGGTTGGGAGGACATGATGAAGGTTACATTTCCGCACATGGGAAGCTTGTACATAGCTATTAAGGTTCTGCTGGACACTCTGAACGTTGAATATGTAGTTCCTCCCTTTAGCATAAACAGCCTGGAAGCCGGTATTATGAACTCGCCTGAATTTGCCTGCCTTCCCTTTAAGCTCACGCTTGGGAATTTTATATCTGCTATTGAACAGGGGGCAGATACAGTGCTCTTTGGAGGGGGCTGCGGACAATGCAGGTTTGGATACTATTCGGACCTGCATGAGGAAATATTGAGGAGCATGGGCTACAATGCCAGGTTTATTTGCGTAAATTCCAGCAATATGACTCCCCGGGAGGTTATACAAAAGCTAAAGCCTCTTGCGGAAGGGAGAAAGAGCCGCGTAATATTAAAGAGTGTTCTGCACGCTGTGAGAACAATATTAGCCCTTGACAGGCTAAATGGGCTTGCTTGTCATATAAGGTGCAGGGAAGCCGCAAGGGGCTCCACAGACAAGGTAATGAAGGAATTTCACAGCAGTATTGAACGTATAAAAGGTTTTAAGGCTGTAGCAGAGCTTGTGCGGTCTACCAGAAACAAATTGCGGAGTATTGAACTTAATAAGGTTTGCAGCCCGTTGAAGATTGCAATTGTAGGTGAGATATATACATGCACAGATCCTTATATAAACCAGGAAATTGAAAGAAGATTGGGCAATATGGGCGTTGATGTGGATAACAAGCAGACAATCAGCAGATGGGTAGTAGATCATGGGATAAAAAAGCTTTTCCCCTTCGAAATAAAAAATAAAGCACACGAAGCGGGAAAAAAGTATATTAATACTGATGATATTGGCGGACATGGCCTGCAGACAATAGGGAACTGCATACTGAGCGCAAAAGCAAAATATGACGGAGCTATACAGATATATCCATTTACCTGTATGCCTGAGATAATTGCACAGAATACCTTCGGAGAAATACAGAAGGATTACGGGATACCTGTTTTGACCCTGATTATTGATGAAATGACGGGTGAAGCAGGTTACATGACCAGGGTGGAAGCATTCGTGGACATGCTCGAGAGAAAAAGAAAATTGAATCCATTAAAAAAGCAACATATGGCATATTAATTCCCAAAAAATTTGATTTCACTGCAAGAAAAGCTGTTTTTGCAGCGAAATCTATTGTTTAAAATAAAGAACGCCAGAAAAAATCGCACCTTTGCCGGTTTTACATAACAAAGAACGCAAGGCCTAAAATGGCGTAGCAGCTGACAAGCTGAACTCCTTCCAGCCAGTTTGTCTTTCCATCCTGAAAGACGTAGGCGGACAGGCAGATGGAAAGCATCATTGCTACCACCTGAAACGGGCTGAAGACATATTCCATTGGTTTTCCAAGACAAAAGCTCAGTATGATGAGCAGAGGAGCTACAAATAAGGAAATCTGCATACTGGAGCCTACGGCTATTTCTACGCTGATGTCAACCTTGTTTTTAATTGCCATTATCATTGCAGATGAATTCTCCGCAACATTACCCAGTATGGGAATAAGTATAATTCCTATAAATACTTCTGAAAGCCGGAATTGCCTGATTACATGTCCAACAGTACTTACAAGCGTCTCACTTTGGATGGCTATAAGAATTGTAGCTGCGGCAAGGACAAAAACCGAGTGTGCCAGCCCCCACCTGGGAGACTCAGGTTCTTCCTCCTCATGATCCTGATGCTGCACAAAAACACTCCTGTGGGTTATAAGTGAAAAGACCAGTCCAAGAATGTATATAATCAGCAATATAATAGCTATACCCAGGCTTAAAGTGGTTATGGCATCTGAGGGGTGTTTTTCAAACCTGGCAGTGTATTTGTATGTAAATGGAACAATTATACTGATAGCAGCAAAGGCCAGAAGTGAAAAGTTGCTTCTGGCGATTGTTTTATTAAAGGTTTGAAATTTGTGCCTCAAGCCTCCCAGGAATATGCTAAAGCCCAGCACAAGCAGTATGTTACCCATGATTGAGCCGGCTAGACTTGCCAGCACCAGGGAGTAGAAGCCTGCTTTTACTGCGAAAATGCCAATTAAAAGCTCGGGAATGTTACTCATTGTTGCATTCAAAAGGCCGCCTATTTTTGGACCTGTATATAAAGATATCTGTTCTGTGGCATCACCTATAATCACAGCCAGGGGGACTATGGAAAGGCATACGGATATAAATATGAAGCCTTCATCTAATCTGAAGGCTTTTGCAATAAAAGTCAAGGGAAGAAAGATTAACAATAGTTTCAGGTGTTTCATTTACCAATGCCCCTTATAAGCAAATTTAATACCATTCTATGCAGATTGCAAAAAAAAGTACTATATAGGTTACGATAAATAGCTTTTATTAAGGAGAAAAGTGATTGTTCAAAGGCATTTCAATAGCATCGAAAAGATGAATTCGGGGGAAATGTCTTTTGGGTTCGAGCATGAATTCACTTTTCTCGGAGGTTTTCCTTACGGGTCGGTGAAATTGCCTTTGCCCAATAACTTTTTCCATGTAAGCTATTTATCGTATTCAATATGGTGATTTCAGCGAAGCTTGCGAAAATGGGTTTTGCGCCAGAATTAAAATTTAATAGTTGCTTATGCTGCTGAACATAATAGTTTATATGTCTATGATATGATTGTAACAAATGTTAACATTAAATTGTATGTGTGGTATAATCAATTGAATTGTTGTTTTAGGAGGCTGTGGGATGCTGCTTGCAGACGATTGGAAGGAATATGAGCTTATAGATACGGGAAACGGGGAAAAGCTCGAAAGATGGGGTAAATACATTTTAAGGCGCCCGGACCCTCAAATAATATGGCCTCTGAATGAGGATGCCGGTCCATGGAAAAAGGTTGATGCCCACTACCACAGAAGTCAGAGCGGGGGTGGGAAGTGGGAGTTTTTCCGAAAGCTGCCCGAAAGATGGACTGTGTCCTATGGGAAGCTTTCCTTTTACATAGAGCCTACGGGCTTTAAGCATACAGGATTGTTCCCGGAACAGGCGGTTAACTGGAAGTGGATTATGGAAAGCATAAGGGCTGCCGGAAGACCTGTCAAGGTTCTCAATCTGTTTGCTTATACCGGCGGCGCCACAGCAGCTGCGGCTTCAGCAGGAGCAGAGGTGTGCCATGTGGATGCTGCAAAGGGTATGGTTGCCTGGGCCAAGGAAAACCTTGAGCTGTCGGGTTTGAAGGACAAGCCGGTAAGATTCATTACTGATGATGTTATAAAGTTTGTGCAAAGGGAGCAGAGGCGGGGAAGCAAGTACGACGGCGTAATCATGGATCCACCGTCATACGGAAGAGGGCCAAGGGGCGAGGTTTGGAAGATAGAGGATTGCCTGTACGGTTTTATTGAGGAATGCCTTGCAGTAATGTCGGACAAGCCGCTGTTCTTTCTTATTAATTCTTATACAACAGGTTTTTCTCCAACCGTGCTTTCCAATATGCTTAAAATTACAATGGGAAGGAAGTATGGAGGAAAGGTAAGCAGCGGCGAGGTTGGGATACCGATTACTGCTACCGGGCTTGTATTGCCCTGCGGCATATATGGGCGCTGGGAGAGGTAGAATCAAATTTGAAATAATAAAGAAGTGAGAAGAAGGAAAATGTCGGTAAGAGTGATATTTGAGGATAACCACTTGCTGGTGGCGGAGAAGCCGGTCAATATACCATCCCAGAAGGATGAAACTGGGGACAGGGATATGCTTGCACTGCTGAAGGAATACATAAAGGAGAAATACAAAAAGCCAGGGGAAGTATTCCTGGGGTTGGTTCACAGGCTTGACAGGCCTGTTGGCGGCGTCATGGTTTTTGCCAGAACATCCAAAGCTGCTTCGAGGCTTTCTGAACAGATAAGAAGAGGGGATTTCAGGAAGGCTTATCTGGCTGTAGTGCATGGCAAGCCTGCAAAAGAGGAGAATAGACTTATAGACTATTTATACAAGGATGAGAAAACCAATACGGTATCTGTCGTAAAATCATCGCTTGCCGGAGCGAAGGAGGCAATTTTAGATTACACTGTGGTTGCTTCAAAGACTGAATTCAGCCTTCTGAAGGTTAGGCTGCACACGGGAAGGCCCCACCAGATAAGGGTCCAGCTTGCCCAAATGGGGCATCCTCTTTATGGTGACCAGAGGTATGGGGCTAATGTCAATAAGCCTGGTCAGCAAATTGCCTTGTGGTCCAATGAGATAACCCTCTGCCATCCTACTCTAAGGCAAAACATGACCTTCCGTTCTGTTCCGGGGCTCTGGGCTCCTTGGAACATGTTTGATATTTAGACTTTATCAAATTATACAAAATGTGATAATCACTATTCAATCATATAGACACTTGTCCAAACCTGTTTACATTTGTGCTTTAGTTTGCCGGCTTGTTCTGCAAGCTCATAGATGTTTTTATAGCTTCTTGTTTTATTGCTTATTCCCGCAATTGAAAGGGTGGCCAGGCCGAATTTTTCCTCCTCGCCTCTTCTGTTTTTTGCTAATATAAAACCTCTTTCTACATCCTCTTTTGAATAAAAATCCCTGATGCCTTTCTCGAATGCAGAAATTATAGATTGGCAAACCATATCCACGTCGTAGCTCTCAAGGATTATTACAAAATCATCGCCTCCGATGTGCCCGATGAAATGCTCGCAGAAAGACGCTGCAATGCAGTCATATATTGTTCTTCCCAGGAACTGCAGCATCCTGTCGCCGTTTTCAAACCCATAAACATCGTTATATGTTTTAAAATTATCTACATCCAGATAAAGAACCGTAAATGGAACAGAACTTTCCACATACTCCTTGAGCTTGTTTTCAATAAGGATATTTCCCGGCAGGCCTGAGAGGGGATTCAAGTGCTTTGCATAACTGACTTCCAGCTCGGTTGTTTTTTCAAGCAAATCCTTGACTGTAACAATTCCATGGTAGACTGAGTCTTTCTCCACAATTATGTAATCATATAAATTCTCTTCATTTCTTGTCATCGCAAGCTTTGATACAGTATCTATTGTAGTCTCGTAATCAACTGCCAGAGGACGGTTATCCATTACCAGTGTGACAGGTCTGTTTAAAAATAGTGCAAAACCATACTGAGTAGCCAGCTTGGCATAGAACTTGTCCTTCATTATAAGACCGGTAAGCTTTCCGTTCTCTACTACAGGGAGGCCTTGAAGGGATGGATTTGATGTAAATATTTCAAGAGCCACCGAGCCTGTTTCGGAGGGCTTGATTGTAGTGCTTGTCCTGCTTATGTCACCGACTAATACAGTTGACGGCTTGCTGTAATACAGCTCTCTTTTCATTGCATTTCTGGATTTTATCAGCTTGATCAAATCAGGATTTATATCAAGTATCTGCTCGCTTGGCTTCTGTATGTAGTAACCCTGTCCGTAGTTTATTCCAATGTCGATAAGTGCGTTCAGCTCATTTTCTGTTTCAATGCCTTCGGCAATAAGCTTTATATCTGTGACAAGGCAAAACTCATAAAAAGTCTTTATCAAAGCATATTTTAGGCCGTCCCTGTCAAGACCCCTTATAAGGCTCATATCCAGTTTTATAAAGTGGGGATGGATTTCAGTTATCAGCTTAAGGCCTGAATACCCTGAGCCTGTATCATCAATGGCAATCTTATAGCCCTGATCCTTATAATTGTCAATTGTCTTTTTGAAGCTGTTGATATCTGCTATGGAATTCTTTTCTGTAATTTCGAAGACAATGCTTCCGGGGTCAATGCCAAATTTTTTCAAAAACTCCTTGGTAAAACCTTTTTTAAACTTCTCGTCATTTATAATGTCGGGATCAACATTTAGAAAGAAATAGCTTCTTGAATCAGCTTTTGCCGAATTTTCCAAGGCTTTGATCCTGCACAGATACTCAAGCTCCCAAAGCTTTCCATAGACTCTCGCTACATCAAACAAATTGGCGGGACTCTCCAGAATTGAACCGCTTGGCCCCCTGCTCAGTGCCTCATATCCGAGAACTGAACCGTCCTTAAGGCTGATAATGGGTTGAAAAGACGTGGTTATTTGATTGTTTTCCAAAATATCCATTAGCTCATCACCTATACTTTTATTGCCAATTATATCTTTATAGCTTAATGTCACCATGCTGCTCATATGTATATAATCTCTATCCGGTGCATAATCTAAAAGGACATTCATTGCATTCTCCTTGATAATTGTCGCAAAATGCAAATTTTTATACATTAATGATATTACATGTTAATTACATACCTGTTATATTTATATTAAAGTTATGTTAAATATGATTTTCGGCAGAGCAAGCATGGAAGAAAAAACGACCCTGCTTGCCCGCCTGCTTTACCTTATCCTATGGAGTTATCCAGGAACATCATTATCACAAAACCTATCAGCAGCGCATGGGTTGCCAGCTTTGAATGATTGTGATCACTTTGGGTTTCGGGAATTATTTCATGGCTTATTACAAATATCATGGCACCTGCAGCAAAGGCCATGGCTACGGGAAGTATGGGCTTTGAGACATGAACTATGGCTATCCCTATAAGACCGCCAATAGGCTCAACAAGACCGGTGCATAACGCTATTAAAAATGCTTTCCAGCGGGGATAATTTTCCCTGATAAGGGGAAGGGCAACTGCCAGACCCTCCGGGAAATTCTGAAGGCCTATGCCTATAGCCAGACTTATACCGTTTGCTATATCACCGTCTCCAAAACCAACACCAACCGCCAGGCCTTCCGGAAAGTTATGTATGGTTATGGCAATGATGAAAAGCCAGACTCTTCTAAGCCGGGCGCCATTTTTCAGCGCTTCGTCCGCTTCCATGGAATTTAACATAAGATTTGAATCAGGAAACATTTTGTCAGTAAGGTCAAGGAAAAATCCCCCCAGCAAAATTCCAACCAGAGCAATGAAAGAGCCCCTTACCCCTCCGCCGCCTTTTTCAATGGCAGGAACAATAAGACTGAAGGAGGTGGCAGCCAGCATGACGCCGGCAGCTACACCCAGAGCCGCATCAAGCATCTTTTTGGAAACATGCTTTTTTAAGTATATAAGCAAGGCTCCGGCGCCTGTAGCCAAACCTGTCAATAAGCTTGCCAAAATGCCAACGACAATAATATTGAACTGTGATAAAAATTCTACCAATTTTAATCCCCTCCATAATAATATGCTTTAACGCATATAATCCAGATTATGACGGGGACATAAAAAAGGTGAAGGTCAAGCCTGCTTTGAGTACCTTTCGACAAGGTGCTGATGTGTCCTGCTGGTTTTGATGTATTTTTCTAGGGCCGGTTCAATTTCAGATTTTTTCAAATAACGAAAACGTATGGTGGTGTGATTCTCAAAGCCGTTTTCCTTAACCAGCTTCATTACGGTCTTGTGATCGACGTGATATTTATTCATCAATTCCTGCACGGTGATATAATCATCTATGGGCCTTGGGATAAGCGGATCACCGCCGAAGTGCTTCCTGCACATCTGGTTTACTGTTGTAGGGTTGCTTCCAAGCCTGTCAGCAATCTCAATATAGGTAAGACCTTGCTTGCGAAGATTCCATAGCTCATCCAACGAAATTTCCGGTGTGCTGTTTCTGGCAGTCTTATAAATAAATCCATACTTTTGAACAAATTCTTCAATTGAAAGGTTGTTTTTCTTCGCGTGTCTTTTTAAAAACCCGTACAAGGTGGAATTTTGGTGCAAATTGTAAATATATTTACCATGTGCAGCTTTTTTGAGCCTGCGGACTATTGCTTCATTCTTCTTTTTTTCCAGCAAACGTGCAATATCCTCTTTTATTTCCTGCTGATGCTGCTCGTTCCCAATTGTCTTGAACAGGTAGTACTCCTTGGCTTTCAACGTGGAGGAATCAAACATTGAAATGAGCATGCCTGCAAGGCCTAATTTTCTAAAATCCGATGTTCCCAAAAGTATTATGTCATCAAGGGAATACCTCTTTTTCTTAAAAATTCTGTGCATGAAATAGAAAGCATTTTCCAGAGACTCTGCAGCCTTCCATTTTGTTTTATATTTGAAATGTGTAGGATGAAATTTACCAGGGTATACAAAGTTGAAAAGGGCATAGATTGAGTAGTTAAAATACATAAGCATATTATATATTCCATGTTTAAGCAGCCTTTTCTTCCAGTCAAATGATGGGATATCCGCTATTCTCATGATGCCTTCCTTCCGAACCATGTCATAAACAGCTTCCTTTATCAAATTGTCATCATGCCATAGTCCATGCTTGCTCCACATCCATTCCTTCAGCTTCCTTTCCCGGAATTCATTTGGATATGCATTTTTAAGCAAAGCAAGGATGTCATGGTTAAAAACAATGTGAACCATGCTAAAGAGCTTGTTGGCAGTAAGAATCTGTTTTATATCCTTAAGATAATATTGAGGAAGATTTTCTGGCTCTATATGAGCTATGTTTTCCAGGCAGTACCTTGTGAGAATCCTGCAGCGTGTCTTAATGCCTTTGGTTTGATTTTTCTCTTGCTTCCAAAAATTCTTGGGGAAACTGACGCCTTTATCAAGGACATCCTTGTACTGAACCAGAGCCTTTAGTTCTTCCGTTTTTAAAACAAATAAGTTTACCATTTGAGATTTACCCTTTTTATAAACCTTTTTTGCTTGACTTTTTTTAAATATATTATAATATACTTAATAGACTTATAACAATACTTGTTGCTGATGCGCCAGAGGTTTGTTTTTCAATTTGTATCCCCAATTTATATATGGTTTTATGAGACATTCCTGTAGCTTGTTTAAATTTAAAATAAAATGAGGTGTTACTATGGCGAAGATAACTGTTATTGGAAGCTTGAATATGGATTTGGTGGTGACTACACCCAGGGTGCCGGCTATGGGTGAGACCATCCTTGGAAGCGCATTTATGACGGCTCCGGGCGGAAAGGGAGCGAATCAGGCGGTTGCGGCAGCAAGACTTGGCGGAGATGTTACAATGGTTGGTTGTGTAGGTAATGATATTTTCGGCAGGAACCTACTGGAAAATCTTGAGATGAACAATGTAAACACCGAGTATGTAAGAACGCTCCACGGGTACCCCACAGGTGTAGCCATTATAGTAATAAAAGATGGTAATAACTGTATTATAGTTGACCCGGGGGCTAACGGCCAGTTGAAGCCTGCAGATATGGAAGGCATGGAAAGCCTTATTAAAGACAGCTTTATCGTTGTAATTCAGCTTGAAATTCCTCTCGATACTGTGGAGAGTGCCATCAGGATAGCAAAAAAACACAATGTCAAGGTCTTGTTAAACCCCGCACCGGCTGCAAAGCTAAGTGACGAGCTTCTGTCAATGGTTGATGTTTTTACGCCGAACGAGAGTGAATGCGAGATAATAACGGGCCTGCCTGCAAAAACCACAGAGGAAGCAAAGAAGGCTGTAGCCTATCTGAACAGCAAGGGTATTGAAACGGTGATTGTTACACTTGGAGGGAAAGGTGTTGTATACAATAGCGGCAATGAAGTAATACACAAGCCCGTGCCTGAGGTCAAGGTGGTTGATACAACTGCCGCAGG
Source organism: Clostridia bacterium (assembly GCA_026417615.1). Lineage (GTDB taxonomy): Bacteria > Bacillota > Clostridia > Acetivibrionales > JAFADI01 > SKW22. The sequence continues at coordinate 24,043 of JAOACY010000099.1, read as the reverse complement.
CGACTCTTTTTCCGGAGCGCTGGCGGTTTCCTTGGCGCGGGGAGAAGATATAGATACCGCTATAGATTTTGCAAATATTGTAGGAACACTGACTGTTACAAAAAAGGGGGCACAAACCTCGCTGCCTACTTTACATGATGTTGAGATGTTTAGGGCATAGAAGAAGTAACTAAAAAAAGCACATCTGCTTAATTCCAACAGATGTGCTTTTTCTTATATTACTTATATTTCGGCAGCCAATCGCCATGAGCTTCAATGAGATCATCGCAAAGCGCCACTATCTTGTCGATGGGCAATTCGGCAGAAGTATGGGGATCAAGCATGGCTGCATGATAAATATGCTCCTTTTTACCTGTTACGGCAGCTTCGATGGTCAAAAGCTGAACGTTTATGTTAGTTCTGTTCAATGCTGCACACTGGGGCGGAAGATTGCCCACATAACAGGGCGTGACACCGCTTTTATCCACCAGGCATGGAACTTCCACACATGCCTCTGAAGGCAGATTTGGAATCAAGCCGGTGTTAATCACATTACCTCCGATTTTGTAAGGTTTGTCGGTTTCTATTGCTTCAAGTATGTAAGAAGCATATTCGTGAGTGCGCTCGTGAGTGAGTTCGTTGTTGTTTACAAGCTCGTCACGCATCTTCTTCCAGCCCTCTATCTGGTCTATGCATCTTCGGGGATATTCATCCAAGGGAATGTTGAATTTCTCTATCAGTTCAGGATACTGGCTTTTAATGAAATAAGGCATGTATTCGGCATTGTGCTCGCTGGATTCAGTTACATAATAACCAAAACGGTGCATGATTTCATGGCGCACACGATCGTAGTCGGGCACCATACCGCTTAAAGAACGCTTCTTGATTTCAGGATACAGGTCTATACCGTCCTTTGTGATTTGAAGCAGCCAAGCCATATGATTGATTCCGGCAATATGCCACTGCACTCCTTCCATATCCATTCCTACGGCATCAAGGAGCGTCTTTGCGCATACCTGTACGCTGTGGCACAATCCTACGGTTTTAACTCCTGTGTAGCGAAGCATTGCTCCTGTAAGGATTGCCATGGGGTTTGTATAATTCAAGAACAAGGCATCGGGACAGACTTCCTCCATATCCCTTGCAAAATCGAACATTACCGGAATTGTACGCAGCGCCCTGAAAATTCCGCCGATGCCGAGCGTGTCTGCAATCGTCTGCCTAAGGCCGTATTTCTTTGGTATTTCAAAGTCCGTTACGGTACAGGGCTCATAGCCGCCAACCTGAATAGCGTTGACAACATACTTTGCACCACGCAAGGCGAGCTTTCTGTCCATTGTTGCTATTATCTTTGCCTTGCCGCCAATATTTTTATTGATATTGTTCAGCATGTTTTCAGAGTCTTTTAACCTGACCGGGTCAATATCATACAGATAGATTTCGGATTCTGTAAGGGAAGGGGTTAACATGCAGTCACCCACAACATTTTTTGCAAAAATAGTGCTCCCGGCACCCATAAATGTAATTTTTGGCATTCTTATCACTCCTGAAACTAAATTTTAACAGTGCTTTATGTTTACATTATATAATATTTTTCCCCAAATCATATAACACAATGTTGCACAAATATGGTATTATGTTGGCTGGAGGATGGTGTAATGCATGAACTGATAAACCTGGAGGTTAATAATATATCAACTTCACAGGATTTGCACATTTATCACTGCGGTACCGAACGATGTCTGCCTTCCCATGGCTTTGGGCCTGCGGTAAGAGATCATTATCTGCTGCATTTTATACTCGATGGAGAAGGACGCTTTGAGGTAGACGGGGAAACTTACAGGTTGAAGAAAGGACAGGCATTTTTGATAGTACCGGAGGTTGTTACTTATTATGAAGCTGACAAGAATAATCCTTGGCACTACGCATGGGTCGGATTCAATGGCATCAAAGCCCGGGAACACCTGGAAAGCGCAGGAGTGACAAGGGACAATCCAATATTTCCCGGAATTGAAAACTCTGTTTCAGAGGAAGTATACGAAGATATGAAAGGTTGCTTGCTTGATATGATACATATCAGAGGTATCAATCAAAGAAGCAGGGAGCTGCGCCTTCAGGCTCTTTTGTACCGACTGGCTGCTATTCTTCAGGAAGGCGGGGCTCCGGTTCCTTCAGCGGGAAATCGGCGGAATATTCAAGATATATATGTGGATACAGCTATCAGGTTTATTGCGACAAATTACTCAAGAAGAATGAATATAGCTGAACTGGTAAAACACGTGGGCATTGACAGGACATATCTTTATGAACTGTTTATAAAAAAGTATAAAGTGTCTCCGCAGGAGTTTTTAATCCGGTTCAGGATGCGGAAGGCTTGCGAACTGCTTTGTCAGACCGATTTGCCTGTAGGAGCCGTAGCATGCTCCGTGGGATATGAAGATCAGCTCACTTTTTCAAGGATGTTCAGGAAGGTCATGGGTATAAGCCCTTCAAAGTTCAGGTGCGAGAGTGATAGAAGCAATAAAATTGATGCACAATAGTTAGAACGGCATAAGTTTGATATAATTATTATTATATATGTTGCGATAAATAGCTTACATTGGGAGAAAAGTGATTGTTCAAAGGCATTTCAATAGCATCGAAAAGATGAATTCGAGGGAAATGTCTTTTGGGTTGGAGCATGAATTCACTTTTCTCGGACGTATTCCTTTTGGGTCGGTGAAATTGCCTTTGCTCAATAACTTTTTCCATGTAATATTTATCGTATTTAATATAAATTGAAGTTTTATGGAGGATTAATGTCAAAAATACAACTTATAGCCACATCTGCTTTCGGAATTGAAGCTGTTGTGGGAAAAGAATTAAAAAAACTGGGATATGCGGATCAGATGGTGGAAAACGGACGGGTGACTTTCTTTGGTGACGAAGCCGCCATCTGCAGGACGAACCTATGGCTAAGATGTGCAGACCGCGTATTGATAAAAATGGGTGAATTCAAAGCTCTTACTTATGATGAGCTTTTTGAAGGCACCAAGGCTTTGCCTTGGGAACAGTGGATACCTGCCGATGCAGAATTTCCCGTGGAAGGCAAATCCATAGACTCAAAGCTCTTCAGTGTTCCGGACTGTCAGGCTATAGTGAAAAAGGCTGTTGTAGAAAAAATGAAGAAGAAATACAAAAAGGACTGGTTTGAAGAAACCGGCCCAAGGTACAGGATAGAGGTTGCTCTTTTGAAGGATGTGGTTGCCCTTACAATTGACACAAGCGGTGCCGGGCTTCACAAGAGGGGGTACAGGAAGCTTGTGAGCGGTGCTCCTCTAAAGGAGACCTTGGCCTCCGCCCTGCTGCTTATAAGCTGGTGGAAGCCTGACAGAGCACTTATTGATCCCTTCTGTGGATCCGGCACCATACCCGTTGAAGCGGCAATGATAGGCCTCAATATGGCTCCTGGGATGAAAAGAGAGTTTGCAGCCGAAAGCTGGCCAAACATATCTAAAAATCTATGGCAGGATGCAAGAAAGGAAGCTCATGACCTGTTGAAGAAAGATGTCGAGCTTAGAATTCACGGCTCCGATATCGATGAAGAGGTAATGAGTCTTGCGCGTTACCATGCCAGGGAGGCTGGGGTTGATAAATATGTGCATCTTCAAAGAATGCCGGTGTCGGATATCAAGTCCAGATACAAGTATGGCTTTATAATCTGCAACCCTCCTTACGGCGAACGACTGGGCGAAAATAAGGATGTTGAAAGGCTTTACAGGGAAATGGGCACCGTGTTCAAAAGCTTTGACACATGGTCGTACTATATAATCACCTCCCACCCTGAATTTGAAAAGCTTTTTGGCAGAAGGGCGGATAAGAAAAGAAAGCTTTATAACGGGAGGCTGCTTTGCAATTACTATCAGTTCTTTGGACCGCCACCCAAAAAGGAATTGACAAATGACAAATAATAATAAACAATTATAGAATAGTAGAACGGTAGAAGGGGTAGATTTCAATGTTGCTTAAAACCAGCAGGTCAGAAACAGCCGGAAGGGTTAGAATTCCGGGTTCCAAATCGCATACAATAAGGGCGCTTTTTATAGCCAGCCTGGCAAGGGGAAAGTCGGAAATACATAACCCTCTGATTTCCAGCGATGCCATATCTGCAGTTCAGGTTTGCAGAAGCCTTGGCGCAGACATAAGGGAGGAAGCGGGGAGGTTTATGGTGCAAGGCTTTGACGGAAATCCGTCGGTTTCGGAGGATGTTATAAATGTGGGCAATTCAGGCACGACAATTAACTTTGCTTTGACTGCTTCTGCGTTAGGAACGTCCAGCTATGTATTTACAGGAGACCATCAGATTCGCAGGAGACCTGTCGGCCCTTTGGTAGACGCTTTAAACAATCTAGGGGCGGAGGTCTTCTCCACAAGAAGCAATGGTCTGCCTCCCATTGTTGTAAGAGGAAGAGTCAAAGGCGGAAGCACACCCCTTGACGGCATTACTTCGCAGTACCTTTCATCGCTTCTTATAGGCATGCCTTTGGCTGAAAGGGATACAACCATATGCCTTACAAGGCTGTACGAGGCTCCATATGCTGAAATGACTCTCTGGTGGCTGGATAAGCAAGGCATAAGGTACGAGAATAATAATCTTAAAACAATCCACATATCCGGGGGGCAGAGTTATAAGCCTTTCAACATGAGCATTCCGGGTGATTTTTCTTCTGCAACCTTTTTTGCTGTTCTCGCAGCAATTTCAGGAAGGGAGTTTACTCTGGAAAACCTTGACATGTCTGACACGCAGGGCGATAAGCAGATTATAGGTCTTCTCGGTGATATGGGAGCTAAGGTGGAGTATCTGGAAGGTGCAGTTAAAATAAAAGGTGAAAAGCTGAAGGGCATGGAGATTGATATGAATTCAATACCGGATGCTTTGCCTGCAATGGCTGTGGCAGGATGCTTTGCAGAGGGGGAGACCAAGCTGGTCAATGTGCCTCAGGCAAGATTGAAAGAGACTGACAGGATAAGTGTAATGCATGAGGAGCTTTCCAAACTCGGCGCCGACATAGAAGAACTGCCTGACGGACTGGTTATAAGGCAATCCAAATTAAGAGGCTGCAGGGTTCAGGGGCATTATGACCACCGCATTGTCATGGCACTAGCTATTGCAGGTCTTAATATTGATGGGGAAACAATAATTGACGGTGCCGAGGCTGTGAATGTTACCTTCCCGGAGTTTGTAAGCCTCATATGCTCTTGCGGGGGAAAGGCTGAAATGGTGGAGTCATGAAAAAAAGCAATATAGTATTGATTGGTATGCCAAGCTCAGGAAAAAGCACAATAGGAAAGCAGTTAGCCGATGAATTAAAAATGGCTTTTATTGATACGGACGAAGTATTAAGGCAGAAGGTTGGTGCGGAATTGAGGGATGTGGTAAAGGAACGGGGTCTGGAGATGTTCCTTAAGCTACAGGAGGAGGCGGTTCTTGGAATACAGGTGGAAAACCATGTGATTGCAACCGGCGGCAGTGCAGTATACAGCAAGGCATCCATGGAACACCTCAGAAATAATGGTGTGATAATATATCTGGAATATGACTATGAGGATATTGAAAAAAGAGTGACACCTGACAGAAGGTTCGCAAGAAGCGGAGGGCAAAGCCTTCTTGATTTATTCAATGAACGTACGCCGCTTTATAAAGAGAATGCGGATATTATAGTGAACGGCTCTGGTAAAAGCGTAGAGAAGATAGTTAAGGATATTAAAATAAAATTAGAATCAAAATAAAATTTTTAAAATAATTTAAAGGATTATAAGAGTTGTTGTCGAATATTTATCCTGCACAAACTTCAAACAATCAACGAAGATTAATGAATAAGTGAGAGATGCCATATGAGCGATACTATTTCTGTATTGATAGCTGACGATAACTCTAATTTTGCAAATCTTCTGGCGGGATATCTTGAAAAGGAGCCTGACATGAAGGTGGCAGGGATGGCAAAAGACGGGCTTGAGGCTATTGAATTAATACAATCTTTGCTGCCTGACATTGTGATACTGGATATAATAATGCCAAACCTTGACGGCATTGGCGTATTGGAGAAGCTTAAAGACCTGGAGCTTGAAAAAAAACCGCAGATTATCATGCTTTCAGCTGTCGGTCAGGATGTATTCATCCAGAAGGCTGTAGCGTTAGGTTCCGAATACTATATTGTAAAGCCTTTTGACGTAGATATATTAATTTCAAGGGTTAGACAGGTATATAAAGAAAGGCTCAAAGACATCACTATAAATGCAAAGCCCGTGAAAAAAACAACATCCGCCTGCGCCGGACCGGTGAAGAATTTTCAGCAGGGTTTCGACCTTGAGATTGAGGTTACCAACCTCATGAGACAAGAGGGCATTCCTGCACATGTGTCAGGTTATCAGTACATACGGGAAGCGATTATTATTGCTGTAAACAACGAAAGAGTTTTCAATTCGGTTACAAAAGTATTGTACCCATCGGTTGCAGCAATTTTCGACACGACACCCCAGAAGGTCGAGAGGGGAATCAGGGTTGCAATTGAAAATGCTTGGGGAAGAAAAAGCAATAGGAAAGAAAAGCCAACAAATTCGGAATTTATAGCTATGCTTGCAGATAAAATAAGAATGAATCTGAAAAGACAATAAATAGTTATTTACATAAATAAAGCCCTGTTGTTCACAGGGCTTTATTTATGTAACAGCTTACGCGTTAACTGTATCCTTTAAACCTTTACCTGCTTTGAAAACAGGTGCTTTTGATGCAGGAATAGTTATTTCCTTCTTTGTTTGAGGATTTCTGCCCTTTCTTTCTGCTCTTTCTCTAACTTCGAAAGTACCGAAGCCAACAAGCACAACCTTATCGCCATTCTTCAGAGACTCTTCAACAGAAGAGATAAAAGCGTTAAGAGCAGCTTCGCTGTTCTTCTTGTTCAGACCTGATTTGGCAGCAATTGAGTTGATTAAATCTGTTTTATTCATTTACACAACCTCCTAAATATGGAATTCGACATTATTTTATAACTTAAATCCCATGAAGTCAAGCTTTTCGAGCTAATTTAGTAGCTTAGAACTATATTTTTTAAATATGTCATATTTCTTCGGGAGGAATAACTTGAATTTCGACATTGCTTAATTGCCTTTTCAGCTCAATGTAAAAATGATTTTCTGCATGGTCATTAAGCGATTCTCCCATGATTATACAATTAATATTGTTTTCTCTTGCAAATCCGGCAATTGTACCTACAATATCGTCAGATTTCAAGACTGATAGATTTGCACCTACAGACTTTGATATGCCGAACAGATATTCAAGAGCTTCGCCCTCCTTGGCATTATCAAGGAAATTCCAGTCATTCTTTGCCACATGAATAACAAACAGTGATCCCTTTGATTGATTTTTTATATTGGCGGCTCTTCTTATAAGCCTTTCGCAGGTTTTTTGCTGTGTAACACAGACAAGTATGTTAGGATTCATATTCAAGCATAACCCCTTTGGTTGCTAAATAATAACCACTTATTATTATACCAGAACAAAGGCGAAAAGTCTTAAGACATTAGATTAAAATATTTTTCTTGCAGAAGCATTATATCCAGGTATGGGAAATAAATGGATAATTATAAATAAATATGTTATATTATGGATTACAAATCTTGTCTTTAGGTGGGTTGTTATGAATGATATATGCATGAGGTCTTTTATGGAGAGATTCAACAGGGATAAGCAAGAGTTGAACAAGAGATTCGATGATATAAACAGAAAGCTGGAGAACATTGATAAAAAATTTGAGGTGTTTGACCAAAAGGTTGAATTTATTAATGACAGGTGCGGAAAGATTGAGGAGGCCTTCAACCGCTTTGATGATTTCTGTGGGAAGCTGGAGGATGTGAATATATACCTGTCAACCATCGAGACAAAGCTAAACCAGTATAAGACTCTGACAATGCAGGGCAGAAAGGTGCAAAACGGAGAGATTTATGTGCTTAAGATCAAGCTGCAGAAGATAAAGCCAATTGTTAACTGGGAAAACAATGAGGAATTAATAATAAAGGTTAAGGAGATAGAAAATAAATTTTTTGAATTGGAACAAAGCCTTCAAGGTGGTATAATGTAAGGGGTCAACGGTACAAGAGGTTTTATCTTATGAAGCTCAGGCTTGCCTAATTGACTTATCAATCGTAAAATATAAAGTGATAAAAAGGCAGGAGCATGGTGATGTGTAATGAAGTGCATAGACGTTGGACAGATTATCCAAACAACCGAAGAATTGTGCATAAACGCTAATTACTTCTTGAATGACGATATATTGAAGAGCTTAAAGGATGGATTAAGCAGAGAAGAATGCCAAACAGGAAGGGTAGTGCTGGAAAGCCTTGTAAGGAATGCAGAGATAGCTGCCCGTGATGAAATGGCTATTTGTCAGGATACCGGAATGGCAGTGGTTTTTGTTGAATTGGGCCAGGATGTTCACATAACAGGGGGAAGCCTGATTGAGGCAATAAACGAGGGTGTGCGAAGAGGCTACAAGAAAGGCTGTCTTAGGAATTCCGTAGTGGGTGATCCGATTTTCAGAACAAATACAGGAGACAATACTCCGGCTGTTATTCACTTCAATATAATTGAAGGGGATTGTTTGCAAATAGAAGTAGCTCCCAAGGGATTCGGAAGCGAGAATATGAGTTCCCTTAAAATGTTAAAGCCTTCTGACGGTATCGATGGAGTTAAAAGCTTCATTTTGGACACAGTTGACAAGGCAGGTCCTAACCCATGCCCTCCCATTGTTGTGGGCGTGGGTATTGGAGGTACAATGGAGAAGGCTGCGTTTCTGGCTAAAAAGGCGCTGCTCAGGCCTGTTGGAGAGAACAGCAGCGTAGACTATGTAAGAAAGCTTGAGGAGGAAATGCTGGAGAGTATTAATAAGCTTGGCATAGGTCCGGCAGGGCTTGGCGGCAGGATAACTGCTCTTGCAGTAAACATAGAGGTTTTTCCAACACATATTGCGGGACTTCCGGTGGCAGTAAACATAAGCTGCCATGCAACAAGGCACGCAAAGGCTGTGCTTTGAGTAAATACGAGCTGAAAAACACTTATATGCGAATTGCAATTGGAGAATATTATTAAAACATCATTTGGAGGAAAGATGGCACATATAATAAACACACCTTTATCAAAGGCTCAAGTCAAAGAACTCAAGGCCGGAGATCAGGTTAGCATTAATGGTTACATTTATGCAGCAAGGGATGCAGCTCACAAAAGAATGATTGAGCTTATAAGCGCCGGAAGGGAGCTTCCCTTTGACATAAAAGATCAGATAATATACTATGTGGGCCCGTGTCCTGCCAAGGAAGGACAGGCAATAGGCTCGGCGGGGCCCACAACCAGCAGCAGGATGGACTCCTATGCCCCAAAGCTTATTGAGCTTGGGCTGACCGGTATGATTGGAAAAGGCTTGAGGAGCAAGGAAGTAATTGATGCCATGGTCAGGTTCGGCTCGGTTTACTTCGGTGCGATAGGAGGTGCGGGAGCTCTTATTGCAGAATCCATAAAAGAAGAGGAGCTGATAGCTTTTCCGGAATTGGGGCCTGAGGCAATAAGAAAGCTTAAAGTCAAGGACTTTTCTGCTACTGTGATAATTGACAGCTTCGGAAATGATTTATACAAAATAGGAAGAGAGAAATTCAGACTGTAAATTTTGTCTATATTTTTATTGATTAATAGTGTATAATATAAGAGGATGTGAAAAAATCAGCTGTTTATTGTGAAATGCTTGAGAAAACCTTGTGCAGTTTTGAAAAACCACAAAATATCTTTTTCATATCCTTCTATATATTTGCGTTATGATACAGACAAGGAGGGAAATCATATGCCGAAGGTAACACGTGACATGATAATTGCAGACATACTCAAATTGGATAAGGGTACCGTGCCTATTTTTCTGAACAGCGGGATGCATTGTTTGGGCTGTCCGTCTTCTTCAGGTGAGAGCATTGAAGATGCTTGTGCAATCCATGGAATAGATGTGGACAAACTGGTTAAAGAATTGAATGATTATCTTGAATCAAAAGGTTGATGCGTAAAAAGAGTATACTTGGCTGACATGCCTTAAGGCTTGTCAATGCCAGGTATATTTTTTGACGCTAACGAACCCGAACATTATTTGAATAAATCAGATAAATATTCGGATTATTATTGTCAATATTATAACAATCAGTTATAATTATATGGTGCAATTATATACCGGGCTTTAAAATGTCCGGTAGGACAAGGGGGATGGTAGGATGGCTACCAGGGTTGTTATCGGAACCCAATGGGGTGACGAGGGAAAAGGCAAATATATAGATATGCTTGCCGGCAGTTCGGATATTGTTGTCAGGTTTTCCGGAGGGAACAATGCCGGACACACAATAGTGGCAGACGGCGTAAAATATGCTCTGCACCTGATTCCTTCAGGTATTCTTCACAACGGTAAAACCTGCATTATCGGAAACGGTGTTGTCATTGACCCGGCTGTTCTTTTAAAGGAAATTGACGGACTTAACGCAAAAGGAATAAATACCGACAACCTTCTCATAAGCGACAGGGCTCATGTAATTATGCCTTATCATAAGGAATTGGACGAGCTGCAGGAAAGGTTCAGAGGCGAAGCAAGCCTCGGAACTACAAAAAGGGGCATAGGTCCTGCATACTCCGACAAGACTGAACGCTGCGGCATCAGGATGTGCGATCTTATAGATAGCGAAGCCTTTGCGCAGAAAGTCAAAGAAAACCTCAAGGTTAAAAACCTTATTATAGAAAAAGTATATGGCGGACAGGGCTTTGATGCGGACAAAATTATCGCTGAGTATTCACAGTATGCATATCGCCTCAGAAAACATGTTGCGGATGTAAATGCTTTTATTTTTGACGCCATGGATAAGGGCAAAAACATTCTTTTTGAAGGAGCCCAGGCTACATTCCTCGATCTTGACTTTGGAACCTATCCATATGTCACATCTTCAAATCCGGTTGCGGGAGGAGTGTGTACCGGAGCCGGCATAGGCCCTGTTTATATAGATGAGGTTTATGGTGTGTTGAAGGCTTATACCTCCAGGGTTGGCGCCGGCCCTTTTCCCACAGAGCAAAACAATGAAATCGGAGATAAAATCAGGGAGCTTGGATGGGAATACGGTACAACCACAGGTCGTCCAAGACGTTGCGGCTGGCTTGACACGGTTATGATAAGGTATGCTGCAAGGATTAACGGGCTTACAGGACTTGCCATCAACCATGTGGACACTATTGGCAAGATTGGAAAGATCAAGCTGTGCCGTGCATACAAAAAGGATGGTGTTGAAATCACACACTTCCCGGCCAGCCTGAAGGAATTGGCTAAATGCGAGCCTGTGTACGAGGAGTTCGACGGGTGGGAGCTTGACTCGGACAAGGTAAGAAAATATTCGGACTTGCCGGGAAATGCGAAAAAATATCTCGAAAGAGTAGAGGAGCTTGTGGGAGTTAAAATCAAGCTCATTGGCATCGGCAAGGACAGGGAACAGACTATAATGGTTTAATAGCAGGGGACGGATCGGAACCGTCCCCTGTTTTGACTCAAAAATAGCAGTTGACAAAAAGCACAATGTGATGTAGTATATATTCTTGCGTGGCAGAACCTTCGACCCATTAGCTCAGTTGGCAGAGCACTTGACTTTTAATCAAGGTGTCCGGCGTTCGAGTCGCCGATGGGTCACCAAAGCCTCCAGACTATTGAGTTTGGAGGCTTTTTTGTGTTATTTGTTGTTGAACAGGTATTTTGCAAATTCTGATTTTGAGTCTATGACTATCCTGGTTTTGTCCTTTAAAGTAGCCTTGTAGGTTTGCAGCGTTCTCCAGAAGGCATAGAATTCCGGATCCTTGTTGTACGCGTCAGCGTATATCTTCAAGGCTTCTGCGTCACCTTCGCCCTTTATCTTTTCCGCCTCTTCATATGCCTTTGCCTGCAGAATTGTTGCTTCCTTGTCTGCTGCGGAGCGGATCTTCTGGGCTTCTTCGCTGCCTTCGGAGCGGTAAGCCTTTGCCGCACGCTCACGCTCTGTCTTCATGCGGTTGAAAATATTGTTATAATTGGCAACAGGGAGATCTGTCCTCTTGATTCTTATATCAATTACCTTGATTCCATAATCCTTCATTTGCTCATTTGTGGTATCGGTTACCCTTTTGAGCATTTCTCCAACAAGCTTCTTGTCTGCTATGACAACATGAGCATCTACTTTTCCTATCTCTTCATTCATCTTTGAATATATGATGTCATCAAGCCTTGTATGAGCAGCCCTTTCATTTTTCAGGGATATGACAAAGAGCGCCGGATTCTCGATTTTCCATTGGGCGTAGTTGTCAAGGACCAGCTTCTTCTTATCCCTTGTGATTACTTCTCTGGACTCTGTGTCATAGGTCAGCAGCATATTGGTGAATTTCTCGGTTGTTTGGAGGAAGGGCACCTTAAAGTAAATCCCTTTTCCAAAAAGGATTTTTACGTTTGAGAGCTGGCTGACTTTCCTGATGGAATCTTCCAGTTCCTTTGTTTTTTCATCCACAATGACTTTTACTACCTCGTTGAACTGTTTTACTATGACCTGTTCCCGTTCGTCCACTGTAAAGGTAAATGAGTTAAAAAGCACGGCTAATAATATAAATGCTACAAAGAGAGTAATAAAAGGTTTGATAAAGCTTGTTATTCTTTTTAACTGCAGGTCCTTTTTCATATCATAAACATTATTTGTATTAAACTCCATTATGCTTGCCTCCTTTCCTATCTTTTATCATCCTTATTTAAAGCTGAGCCATCAAGGGGAAGAAACTTCAAGGTGTTTCCCTTTTCATCCAGGATGTATTTTTCAACTCCAGGCAGTATTTCCTCCAGAGTTTCCAGATACATTCGGGTTCTTGTTACATCCTTTCCCAATTGGTATTTTTCCAGGATTTGAATGAAATTTGCAACATCTCCCTTTGCCTCTGCGATTCTTCTTTCCTTGTATGCTATTGCCTTGTTCACCATCTCGGCGGCACTGCCTCTGGCTTTGGGGATAACTTCATTTTTATAGCTCTCGGCTTCATTGATGAGGCTGTTCTTGTCTTCCCTTGCGTTTGCCACATCCTTGAAGGCAGCGTCAACCTCTGCAGGAGGATTCACATCCTGAAGCTGCACGGCTATAATGCCTATGCCTATTTTATAAGAGTCGCAGATTTGCTGCAGGTCATCCTTTATCTCCTGCTGGATGCCGAATTTGTTGTCAGTCAGGACTTCGTCAAGGGTGTGGCTGGCAATAGCCCTTCTTATGGCAGATTCGGCTGCTATCCTCAAGGTGCCGGTCTGATCGTCCACATTAAATAAAAAGTCCTCGGTGTTTGTCACCTTGTATTGTATTGCTGTTTCAACATTTACCATGTTTTCATCACCGGTAAGCATCTGGGACTTGCCTGGAACCTCTTTGTAATTGGCATTCTGGGCAGAGTTGCCTTCGCGTATGGTTTCAAATCCGAACTCTATTCTTTTGACCTCACTCACATTTACCTTTATTACTTCGTCCACAGGAAACGGAACCCTCCAGTTAAGTCCTGCTTTCGACACAGTGCCGGTGTGCTTGCCGAAACGCAATATCACAGCTTCTTCGCCGGAACGAAGAGTATATATTCCGGAAAAAAGCCATATTCCGATAATTATCACCATCACTGCAGCCGTAATGAATTTTGGGCTTTTCATAAGCGTAATTCCCCCTTTTTTCTTTTATATTATTATACGTATTATAGCACATATGTCTTGGAATTGTATTATATTAAGACAAACAGCCTCTAGAGAAAAGTGAATTTATTTATTACTACTATGGCAATTTGGAAATAAGTTTCTTCCGGGGTAATTTCTATAGCATCGAAAAGATGAATTCGAGGGAAATGTCTTTAGGGAACGAGCATGAATTCACTTTTCTCAGAGGTATTCCTTTTGGGCCGTGAGAAATTACCCTTCAGAAAATTATTTCCATTGCTAATATAACATTAAGTAGCACAGTCTGAAGACATTAAATATAGATTTAGAAGCAAATCGAAACAATTGTTGTATATGTATGTCGGGCAATGGTATAATTTCTGATAACTAATGTATATAAATTTGAGGCAAAAATGAATGTTGAAACAGTTTTGATGAAACCTATTACGGAAACAAAATACCTGACAGCTGAAAACTGCTGGAGATACAGGGCTATCTTGCGTTTTTTCTATATCCAGTATGAAAAAATCAAGTACTGGCTGTACAAGGAAAACGTCTATGAAGAGCTCAAGAGCAACCCTTATTTTGCCGCTTATACCATAGAGCAGTGCCAGCAGGATCTCGACATGCTGACACAATGGGGCAATCTGGTGCCCGTCCAGGACACATCAAGAGCTTCAACCATAGAAGAATTCAAGAATAAACAGTTTCGTTACCAGCTATCGGAATTTGCTGTAGAAATAGAAAGAATGACTATTAAGCTGGAAAATATCCGGGTTGAAGGAGCATCCCTTGAACCTACGCTTTTCGAGCGTATACGGGATGCTGTATTGAAGCTTCCGATGATGCTTGAAGCAGACCCGAAGACAGTGGGAGCCTGGTGGAAGGACTTTCATACGGATTTCAAAAGACTGAACCAGAATTACCAGGATTATGTGCGCAGCTTTTACAGCCAGAAGGCTGAAGATTTGATGAAATCAAGAGAGTTTATAGCCTATAAGGACAGCTTGATAGAGTACCTGAGGGATTTTGTCAAAGGCCTTCAGAAAAACGCCCACTTTATTGAAGAATCAATCAGGAAGATTCCCGAGGATAAGATCAGAATTATCCTTGAAAAAGCCTTTATTTATGAAAAGTCCATACCCAGGCTGGATATGGAAGTATCGGACGAAGCAATCATGGACAACATTCAAGGCAAGTGGCAAAGCATATGTGATTGGTTTGCACCATCGGGGGGACATGTCAGCGAAGCCTCGAAAATATATGACATAACTAATGAAATTATCAGAAAGATAACCAGATTTGCTTCCCAGATAGCAGAAAGCAGGAGCAGCGCCGCCAATAGGAGGGAGGAGTACCGCAAGCTCTGTGAAATGTTTCTGGCGTGCGAGGATATAAAGGAGGCTCACAAGCTTTCAGCTGTTGCCTTCGGACTTTTTAACACAAGGCATTTGCGCACAAATCCCGAAAGAGCCACAGAAAGCCCCAACAGCAGTGTTTATGATGAAGTGCCTTTGCAGGTTGAAATCAAGCCCAAAGTCCGGGGATACAAGGAAAAAAGCGCAAGGACTCCTATAGAATTCAAGACTGAAAAGAAAGAGAAGATGAGAGCGGAATATATTAAGCGTCTGGAGGAGGAAAAGCAGGTCATTGAAAGCTACATCAATGCCGGGGAGATTGATATGGAGAGTCTGCCCCTCATCCCTCAGCATGTTAGGGTGACATTGCTAAAGTGGATAGGAAAAGCAGTTTCAACATCGGGCAAAACTGCAAAAACCGAGGATGGGAGGGTATTCAGGCTGATTATTCCTCAAAATGGCAGGAGATTTACTCTGCGCAGCGAAGATGGCTGCCTTGAAATGCCTGCATATAAGCTGAGGTTTGAAGCTTAAGGTATGTGGACAAACCTCTTTTGAGCAGAAGGTATTCCTTTTGCTTTGACAAAGTCACCGAATAGTTTTTTGATTGATTTCTTAAGCTCAAAGAGTCTCACTAAGTGAAGGGAGTATTAAAAGTGAAGGAATTGGAAGTTCTGCTGGAAAACTTCTGGATAATTAAAGAAAAAAACACAGAGCTTTATCACGCAATAAAGGATGCAAGCCCAAAATTCAAGGAGTTCCTTGAAGAAAAGCTGGGTTACAGGCTTATTATCAATCCGTACCTGATTAAGCTGGAAAAGCTGCCGGGAAGGCCGGAGGCGTGGATGGGCATAAGTGATTTTGGCTCCGTGGAGGAGTATTGCATGTTTTGTCTCCTGCTTTCCTTCCTGGAGGACAGGGGGCCGGGAGAACAGTTTGTTTTGTCGCAGATTACGGAATATGTTCAGTCAACCTGGCCGGGAGACGAAAAGCCTGACTGGACATTGTTCCGCTACAGACGCTGCCTTGTAAAAGTGCTTCGATTTGCTGCGGAATGCTACATTATTCGGGTGGATGATGGAGACGAAGGCCGGTTTATTGATGCTCAAGATGCAGAGGTCCTTTATGAAAGCACCGGACTGTCCAGATACTTTGTCAGGAATTTTACTACAAATATTCTTGGTTATTCAAGCTGGAGGGATATTGAAGCAGGCGAATGGCTTGAGGCGGACAGAGACAGGGGAAGGGTGCGGAGGAACAGGGTTTACAGGAGATTGGTCATGTCTCCGGCAGTGTACAATGAAGGGGAAGACGATACGGATTACGCTTACATAAAGAACTACAGAAACCTCCTGCAGAAGGACTTTGAAGATATGCTCGATACTGTGCTGCATGTCCATAAAAACGGCGCATTTATGGTCCTTGATATGACAAGGCATTGGAAGGATATGTTTCCGGACGGAAGCACCATGTCCAATATTGTGCTGCAGGTGAATAAGGAGATTGTTGACAGGGTTGCTTCAGGGCAATTGCAAAGGCGGCATGATGATATTGTTGTTGTTTCAAAAGCCCAGCTTGAGAGTATGATAGAGAAATGCAGGAACACCTTCTTTCACGGCTGGAGCAAGGAGTACAGGGAAATGACCCTGACAGCCCTTTGCGGCTCGGTAATTGAGTATATGGAAGGCTTCGGTATGCTTGAGACTGTAAACGGGGGCAGGGAAATACACATACTGCCCATGTGCGGCAAGGTTACAGGCAGTTACCCTGAAGGCTTTGGAGATAGAAAGGAAGAAAGCTTATGAGCAGTAAAAACAGATGGACAATTACCCGAATAGGCCTTATAAATTTCTGGTATTATGACGAGCAGGAATTCTTGTTCAATGACGGAAAGCTTTTGCTGAGGGGCTCAAATGGCTCAGGCAAGTCTGTTACCATGCAGAGCTTTATACCTTTGCTGTTTGATGGGAATAAAAGCCCGGAGAGGCTTGACCCATTCGGCTCAAGGGCCAGGAAGCTTGAAAATTATCTTTTGGGCGAAGATGAGAAGGATAAGGAGGAGAACACGGGCTACTTATACATGGAGTTTGTAAAGCCTGAGTCGGGAATATATCTTACAATTGGCATGGGTCTCAAGGCAAAAAGAGGACGTCCGGTGGAATTCTGGGGCTTTTGCGTTACCGATGGCAGGAGGGTTGGTTCAGAGCTGATGCTGTATAAGGATATCGGTGATAAAATCCCTTTAAGCAAGCTTGAGCTGCGCTACCGCATAGGCGAGGGTGGAGAAGTGCATGAAAGCCAGCGGGAATACATGGCCATGGTAAACAAGCATCTTTTCGGCTATGAGGATCTTGAGGAATATGACGAGCTGATCAAGCTGCTTGTACAGATCAGGACTCCGAAGCTCTCAAAGGAATTTAGGCCTACTGTAATATATGAAATCATGAACAACTCACTTCAGCCTTTATCTGACGATGACCTGAGGCCTCTTTCCGAGGCTATTGAAAACATGGATAAGATAAGGGATCAGCTGGAAATGCTCAAGGAAAGCAAAAAAGCGGCTGACAGGCTTAGGGTTGAGTATGACAAGTATAACCGCTTCATTCTCCTTGAAAAGGCCAGAGAGTACCTCAACGCTTGGGAAAGGCTGGAAAATGCAAAAAAAGAGGCTAGGCGTTTAGAGGAAGAAGGCCTGCTTTATCAGCAGCAGCACAAAGAGGCGGAGGAGGAGCGTGAAAGCCTGATTCAACAGCGTGAAAGCCTGGAGCACAGGAAGGGGCAGCTGGAGCAGCATGACGGCTTTAAAGCCAAGCAGGAGATTGTAAGGCTTGAAGCAGGTCTGGGGGAGCTTGAAGGCAGAAAGCAGGAAAAGGAAGCAGCTTTAGGAGGTAAGAAGGAGCGTCTAAAATCACTGGATATAAAGCTTCGTGAGGAAGAAGGAAGAAAGGAGAGTCAGGAGTCGGAAATAACGGGTCTTATTGAAGAAATGGGTGAGTTGGCTGAGGACTTTTATTTCGATGAGCATCAGTTTGCCGCGGACGAGATGAAGAGTGACTTGCTCAAGCCATACGATTTCAAGCTTTTCAAGGCTGAGACCGACAGGTACAGAGGCAAAATATCAAATGCCAGAAAAGCACTCGGGGAGCAGCAGCATGCTGAAAGGGCCTATGACATGCTCCTGCAGGAACTTGAGCATGCCAGAAGGGACAGGGATATTGCCGCAAGGGAGCTTGAAAAGTCAGAAAACCTTTTCGATGAGACAAAGGAGGAGTTCACGGAAAAGGTATTTACTTGGGAAAAAGGGAATACCTATCTTAAGATACCCCATGAAGAGATGCCGGAGGTTGTCCGAGCGGTTAATTCCTATGGAACCGAAGGCAGCTATGATGATATAAAGGAGAAGGTGCGCAGGCATTTTGTGAAATGCGAAGGTCTTCTGAACAAAAGAATCAGCGAGCATGAGGGAATAAGGAAGGAGCATGAGGCTTTGAGAAAGCAGAAGCAGCAGGAACTGGAAAGCTGGCGGGACAAGAAGGAGCCGGAGCCTCAGCGAGCGGAAAAGGCGGAATTGAGACGCAGGAAGCTTGAGGCTGCAGGCATACCCTTTATACCTTTTTATAAAGCTGTGGATTTTAAGCAGGATACCTCTCCGGAAATGAGGGGAAAGCTGGAAGAGGCCCTTTACGATATGGGGCTTCTGGATGCCCTTATTATTCCCCGGAAGCACTTGGATAATCTCCCTGATATGGCTGAGGAGGAAGGGGACCGTTATATCCGCCCAAACCCGCAGTTCTTCAAGCAGGAGCTTTCCCTTTTCCTTGAGCCTGTGGTACCCAGGGACAGCGGCATAACCTTTGAGGACATTGACAATGTGCTCAAAAGCATTCTTGTGGATGACAAAAGCGGCGGAACTTATGTTACTGAAAAAGGCGAGTACAGCATAGGCCTTTTGCAAGGAAGAACCACCAGTGTAAGTGCTCCGAGGTTTCTTGGGCTTGAGGCCAGAAAACGATACAGGCAGCAAATAATGGATGCCTTGGAGGAGGAAATCCGGCAGCTTAAGCTTTTGATTGAGGAGCAGGATTCTTTAATCAGCGGAACAAAGCAGGAAATGAGGCTGCTTGAAGGTGAGTTTGCGGCATTTCCAGGGCGTATGGATCTTGAGACGGCCTTCAGCACACTGGATGGGGCGAAAAAAACACTTGAGGCAAGGGAAAATGAAGTGATAAGAAGGCAGTCCGCTGCGGATAAGGCATACGGAGAACTGAAGCTGCTGAGGGACAAGGTGAGGGAGATGGTTCACGGAATGCAAATACCCGTAACCCTGAAGGACTATGAAGAAGCCGAAAGAAATTCAGGCTTGTACCGGGACAAGCTGTCAGGCTTGGAGACTCTGCATGAAAGACTTCTCGCAACAGCCCAAAGCATACTGGCGCTTGGAGAGCAGCGGGAAGATATTTCACAGGACATTGACGCTTTGTGGAAGGATTTGCATGGAATAAAGCGCGAAATGGAAGCGATGACTATGAAAAAGCAGAACCTTGAGCAAGTGCTGCTGCAAACTGATTATGAGTCTATAAAAGCGGAGGTGGAGAGCTGCATAAAGGAACTGGCCCAATTGCCGCAAAAGCTTGAAGCTGCGATAAGAAGGTCTCAGAAAAACAAGAATCTTTATGAAGAAGCTGTGAAAAATCTTGAAAACATATTAAAGCAGACAGAAGCATTTGAAAAACTAGTTGAAGTCGCAAAGGAGAGCTTCAGGCTTGAATACAATCTTGGTTATGTTATAAAGGCCTCAGAGCAGTATGATTTATTGGCAGCAGCAAAGAAGGCGGTTGCCGAGCTGAAGAGTGAGGACAAAAACGTACGCATGAGGGATGAGTATACAAGCGGCCTTCATGATAAATACCGTGAAAATATGCAGTACCTTGTGGAGTATAACCTCAGGATTGATACAGCTTTTGAAGGCTTTAAGCAGGATGAGGATGAAGCGGTCACCAGGCTTATGGCTATGAGAAAAAGACTGGAGCTTATGGCAAAGGTGCAGGGACGGGATGTCGACTTTTACACCATGTCCGATTTCATACAGCAGTCAATCGAGGAAAACGAAAAGCTCCTTAAGGAAAGCGACCGTCAGCTCTTTGAGGATATACTGGCCAATACTGTGGGCAAAAAAATCAGGGCAAAGATATATCACAGTGAGCAGTGGGTTAATAAAATAAATTCTCTTATGGAATCCATGAATACCTCCAGCGGTTTGTCATTCAGCCTGATGTGGAAGAAGAAGCCTGCCGAAACCGAAGAACAGCTGGACACAAGGGAGCTGGTCGGGCTGCTGCAGTCGGATGCGGTTCTTTTGACGGAGGAGGACATGACCAGGCTTACCTCGCATTTCAGGTCAAAAATTGCCCAGGCTCGAAAAAGCATGGAGGATATGGGAAGAGCTCAGTCCTTCCACACCATAATGAAGGATATACTGGACTACAGGAAGTGGTTTGAATTCCAGCTTTTCTATAAAAAGACGGGAGAGACAAGGAAGGAGCTCACAGACAATGCTTTCTTCAAATTCAGCGGCGGCGAAAAGGCGATGGCAATGTATGTTCCGCTTTTTTCCTCTGTTTATGCCAGGTTCGACGCGGCTCCAAGGAAGGACTGCCCAAGGGTTATTTCTCTTGATGAAGCTTTTGCGGGAGTTGACGACAATAATATTGCCGATATGTTCAGGCTGGTTGAGGAGCTTAAGCTGGACTATGTTATTAATTCACAGGTGCTTTGGGGCGATTACGCAACCGTTCCGGCACTGTCCATATATGAGCTTATACGCCCCAATAACGCAGATTTCGTGACGACAATAAGGTACAACTGGAATGGACAAATCCGGCAGTTGGCAGGGTGAAAAATATGGGGGATAAGCTGCTTTCAGAGTGTGTAAATTACTTTAAGACTAATGCGGGCTTTAAGCGTATTTTGGAAGGTATGCGCAAAAAATACCTGTCACTTGGAACGGCAGGAGGAACTGTTGTGCTTCAAAAGCTTAGCAGGGAGGAAAGGGATGCTCTTTCCGGCTTTTTGAGAAAGGATTATTCTAAAAACAGCAGTGCCTCCATAAAGCTTTCGGATTTCCAAAAAGCTCTGGGGCTTACAAGGTTCAAAGGAGTGCTTGTTGAAGATGTCCTGAAGGAATATTTTAAAGAGGAGCTTATACCTTTTTCAATAGCAGAAGAAATCTCACAAGAAAAACGGAACCGTTTTTTCAATGCCTTTATTGACAAATTCAGGGGTACGCCGGGAGGCTTATGGCTTAATGCGGCCATATCCCAAAAAGATTATGGTTACAAGACGATTATACAAAGATATGCAGCCGACCCAGAGAGCATAGGAAGAGAAATTGATATTGTGTGCAAATCCCTCAACAGCCTTCCTGTTAGAAATAATCTTAAGCTTCGTATGCCGGTATTTGCCGCTTCAATAGCTGCAGACCCGCATATACTGGATGAAAGCACTTCCTGCGGACAGCTTTTTATGTATGGATTGGCATATACGATGGGGGCGGAAAAGCCACAAAAGGCGTCCGAACGTGCAGAGCTGCTTTATAGTGCCGGAATACTGATTGACGAGGTTTCAAACTGGGTGCTTTGCTACGGCATCAATGCTTATTTGGGTAATGGTGCTGTACACCCGGCCTGGAAGGATTTCTTTGAAAACGGCGAGCCCTTGCAGGCAACACTGCTGAATCTGAGCAGACTTTCGAGAATGGAAAGCATAGACGGACGGGTTTTTGTGGTAGAGAATCCATCGGTCTTCAGCTCTATCCTTGATGCATCCTGCGCAAGGAGTACTGCCGACCCTGTGTCAATTGTCTGCACATATGGACAGGTAAGCCTTGCCGGACTGGTAATGCTGGACATGCTTGCCTCATCAGGTTCGGAAATATGGTATTCCGGAGACTTTGACCCTGAGGGGGTGCTGATTGCTGAAAGACTTAAGCAGAGGTTTGGAGCTGCTCTTAAGTTCTGGAGGTACTCCTTGGATGATTACCTCGCCTCTGTTTCAGATTGCGCTATAGTGCCATCACGGCTCAAGCAGCTTGATAAAGTGGTTTCTCCGGAACTGGAGCTTTTGGTTCGGGAGATTAGGAGGACAGGCTTGTGCGGCTACCAGGAAACTATTCTTGACAGGCTGCTTGGGGATGTTTTGGACAAAAATAAATGCTAATCTGTTTTTTTGCCTGCAAGCTTCCACGCCGCAAGAAGGATAAGGCCGATGGAAACTGCTCCAATAATGACATTGAGCATTGGCTTATAATCAACATTTTTATAGGCCTTTGCCTCTTCCTTTGCAATGACGGCACCACCAAGGCTGCATAAATCCTGTCCCTCGTTTTCGATATAGACACTGTACTTCTCAATGTCGTATGAAGGACGGGCAGCGTAAGGATTGCCAAAGAGAAGCTTGTAGCCTTGCTTCCCCGAATCCTCGAAAACAACCTTGTCTATATAATAATCAACACTTGCCTTGCTAATATCCAGCGGGCGGTCATCCTTGTTGTCAATAACAAGCTGCAGCCTTTCGGAGCTTATTGGACTGTTGGAAAGGTCTGCTTCTAATTTGGTTACTTTAAAATCTTTGAAGTTTATGCTGTAGATTTCTCCCGATACCCCTGTGTTGACGAAATTATTTTCTTTCAAGCTCCTTATTTCATAGCTTCTGCTGAAATTTCCAGAAACGTCGAGCCTAATGGCTTTAATTTTAAGTCTGTCGTCATTAACAATGGTTATAAAAGTTTTCTTATCCTTATTTTCAATACTGTTTTTTAACTCTGCGCTTTTTACAAAGCTCTTTTGAACCTTCTGCGAAAAATCATATACAGCTTCCATTCTTCCAAGCTGAAGCATTTCAAGATTCTGAAGGATTCTGACCCTGTAGAACCTGAATTTTTTCACATCACCAAAGGAGACGGTCGCTTTGGTTTTCCCGTCAACCCTGTACAGGCTGTCTGATGCCGCAAGGGTCCAATCCACTCCGTCGGCGCTGCCATAGACTTCAACGTTCTTATAGAAGTTGTCTGAAGGAAGCTCAAGGAATCTTAGCCTGTTTACCTTGAAGTCCGCTCCTTCCTTAAGAGGAATCAGCCTGTAGTCAATATATGTGTCGTTCTTTTCCAGCTTTAAATCTTTTACTCCGAATTTGTCTTCAAGCTCAGACGCATAGATTATCCTGCTCTGGTTTTCGAGGCTTGCTGCACCGTGCAGGTAGTAGGAGACGGTTTTGCCTTCAGCATCCACAATCCTGAGGTCTGACAGATCAGACATTGCGTGTCTGTAAACTTCCTCGTCCAGATAAAAGGCCTTGTATTTGCTGCTTCCGGATATATTTATGTCCTTTGTGCATTTCCATTTCTCCATATGCACGCCCTCGGCACAGACGGCGTGCATATTTGCAATTGCAATACAGAATATAAAAATTTTAAGTATCAATTTCTTCATAACAGCTTCAGACCTCTTATTTTCATTAAACTTGCGTTTCCTTTCCCAAGCCCTCCATTGACTTCTTAAACCTCTGGTATACAAGGGATATGCCTATGAGCACAAGACCGAAGGCGAAATAAGATATGATTCTGCCTACTGCATCAAGGAACCTAAGGTCAAATATAAATAGCTTTGCCGTAGAGAATATGGACAACCCGAGGCCCAGCCTTCTCATGTTGGAGTAATGCTTATTAAAGCCGTATATTATATAGAAGAATGCAAATATCAGGAACACAAGGCTTGTTATTACGTTTATATCCGCAATGACGAAGCTTTTTACCTGCACAACCAGCAGTGATGTTATAATGCCAAGAAGATACAGGCCCATGAACAGCGGGTAGAACTCAAGGCTTCCTGCGCCTTTTCTGACAAAGGACAGCACTATGTCGCTGACGCTCAAGAAGGCAAATACATTGAACACAAGAAGGACGACCAG
>JAOACY010000043.1 GCA_026417615.1 Clostridia bacterium | reverse complement strand
GTAACAAGGATTCTAAGGTATTTTGAAAGAAGGCTGGACGGCCCGGAAAATTATATAATATATGCCAATCAGATGCAGGTTGAAACACCGGAAGATATGCTTAAAAGGACTAAAAGCGCACTGGGAAATCCATTCTAGACGAGGGGTGTAAAGGTGGAAAAGGTAATTGAGATTCAACATCTTAGTAAATCATTCGGGGATCATGAAGTGTTAAAGGATATTGATTTTTCTGTCAGCAAAGGGGAAGTAGTCTGCATCATAGGCACTTCCGGCTCCGGAAAGTCAACCCTTCTTCGCTGTGTGAATTTACTGGAGAAGCCAAGCGGGGGTCAGATAATTTATAAGGGTGAAAATATCCTCGATGACAAGCATGACATTTACGCATACCGTACGAAGCTGGGAATGGTATTTCAGCAGTTTAACCTGTTCAATAACCACAATGTTCTCGGCAACTGCATCGTGGGACAAATGCAGGTGTTGAAGCGTTCCAGGGAGGAAGCGGAAAAGGTTGCAATGAAATACCTTACGCTGGTTGGAATGGACAGATTTGTGAATGCAAAGCCCAGGCAGCTGTCGGGAGGGCAAAAGCAGCGTGTGGCTATTGCAAGAGCCTTGTCCATGGAGCCGGATGTTATGCTGTTTGATGAACCTACATCAGCCCTTGACCCGGAGATGGTCGGAGAAGTGCTGAAGGTTATGAAGGAGCTTGCTGAATCAGGCCTTACAATGCTTATTGTTACACATGAAATGGGATTTGCAAAGGAGGTTGCCGACAGGGTAGTGTTTATGGATCAGGGGGTAATTGCGGAGGAAGGACCTCCGGAGCAGATCTTCAACAACCCGACACAGGAACGTACCAGAGAATTTTTAAAGCGCACGCTGAATACCATGTGATTTAAATTGGTTATTATAATAAAGCGAAGCATAAGCTTGCCTGCAGGTGAATTTAGGATAGATGTATATTTTGGAATTTTGTGGAGATGGTGAAAATTCAATGAAGGAAGTTACTGCCGCAATAATCCGGAACAACGATAAAATTCTAATATGCCAGCGTGCTTCAGATGATGAATGCGCCATGCTCTGGGAGTTCCCAGGGGGAAAGCGGGAGCAAGGTGAAACTTTGGAGGAGTGCATTGTTAGAGAAATCAGGGAGGAGCTGGAGCTTGACATAAGGCTTCTGGGGGTTTTCGCAAAAAGCATTTACCGGCATAATGATAAAGAGATACATTTTACCGTATATAATGCGGAGCTTTCAGGCGGCAATCTCAAGCTGAACGTACACAATGAAGCAAAATGGGTGACTGTGGATGATATGGGCAATTATGAATTCATGCCTGCGGATATTGAATTTGTCGAGAAATTAATAAAAGAAGGCTAGTTCCTGGCTGTTTTGCCTATTTAATACTGTGCGGTTTTCTGATAATATATCCATATGAAATATCAAAGAAAACCATGAATTGAAGGTGGAGGGCTGCAGGCTTTGATGATGAATCGTTACCTCTTCAGCACAGTTTTAATTGCTTCTACGGCTATAATGCTTTGCTTGTTTTTTATGGCATGGAAAAAAAGGAACATGAGTATTGCCCGAAGTTTTTCTCTTACCATGCTGGCGGCATCTTTCTACTCTTTTGGGTATGCCTTTGAAATTTTAAGTTCCACCTTAAGGGAGGTAAAATTCTGGCTTAGGGTAGAATACATAGGCATACCGTTTATAACTGCCTTTTGGCTTATAATGATAGTTAAGTATACCGGAAATGGGAAGCTGCAAAAGAATATGACAAACCATATACTTCTTATTATTCCGGTGATAACTCTGGTCTTGCATTATACAAACGATTTTCACAGGCTTTTTTATAAAAGCATTTCTATAAAGTCTGATTCGTTCTTTACCTTGACTGTTCTGGAAAAGGGGCCATGGTACTGGGTTCATACAGCTTATGCCTATATGTGTATTGCTGCAGGAGTCCTGCTGCTTGTTAATATGTATATAAAATCCGTGCCCCTTATACGCAAACAAATTATTGTAATGATGACGGGGGCTGTTGTTCCCTGGATATTTAGCGTTATTTATCTTTTTGGCAGCTTTGAATATGAATTGGACATAATACCTGTTGGATTTGCTATTTCAGGAATAGTTCTGTCTTTGGGGATACTGAGGTTTAAGCTTTTAAAGCTGACGCCAATTGCTTTGGAAAAGGTTTTTCAGTCAATGAGTGAAGGCGTTGTTATCCTCGATATGGATAATAATATAGTAAACTACAACCCTGCTGCAGGAAAGATTTTTCCTGCACTTGTTTCTTCATATGACCACGAACACAGCACATCAAATATTTTCAGTAATTACCCTGAAATAATGCAGGAGCTTGAATTGCGCGGAAATTCGGAGAAAAAGCTTCATATCACAAGCAAGGACGGGCAAAGTCACTACAAGCTGCACATATCCATGATTTTTGAGAAAAGAAGGGAGATAGGGAAAATACTTGTTTTAAATGATATTACAGACAGCATTCAAAGACAGGCAGAGCTTGCACGCACTGCGGAGGAGCTTGAGGAGATGAACAGACTGAAGGACAAGCTGTTTACAATTATTTCGCACGATATAAAATCACCTCTTACTATTCTCATGGACCTTACACAACTGCTGGCAAGCCAGGAGGAAATATACCAGGGTGAAAACGTTCAACTCATTGATGAGGTCAGTGAACAGGTAGGCAATACGTATTCACTGGTTGTAAATCTTCTGGAATGGTTCAAAAGCCAGAAAAGCGGGATTATTATCAACAAGAAGGTTTTTATTTTGTGTGAAGCTATCGGTGAAGTGGTTAAAGTGCTTAATAAAAAGGCTGAACAAAAAGGAATAAGCATAATCTCGGAAGTTGAAGAGGATTTGATGGTATATGCTGACCGGCAAATAATTGAGCTTATCCTTCGCAACCTTATTTCAAATGCAATAAAATATACGCCTGGCGGGGAAATACGTATTGGTGCGGCAATGTCCCAGGATGGGGTAACGGTTTATGTAAAAGACTCCGGCATAGGGATGGATGAGAAAAAGCTTCAAAGCCTTTTCAGCAAAACAATTATAAGTTCGACCCGAGGCACCGCAGGAGAGAAGGGCACTGGCCTGGGACTTTCGTTGTGCCGTGAATTCATCCAAAAAAGCGGAGGGAAACTCTGGGCAGAAAGCACACAAGGCAAAGGCAGCACTTTCTTTTTTACATTACAGTCAGCAGATGATTCTATAAATACTATATACATAAATTAACAGTATTTTGGTTAAACTCCATCTACGGAGGTGACCTTGATTTTATGCAATCAATGCTGCAAGTAATAAACACTTTGCCGGGACGGGCCAGGATAAAAATTTCTTATATGCTTTACAACAAAACGTTGTCACGTTATCTTAATGCTTACGTTGACAACCTCTATGGCGTGAGATGCAGCAGTGCCAACCATTATAGCTCAACCATACTTGTAGAGTACGACATTAAAAAAACCAGCCTTGAAGTATTGAAAAAAAACATTGAAGGTGCTGTGGCCTCAGCTGTAAAAAATGGATGCCCTGACCCGGGTGAACTAAACAACTATTATAATATTATTAAAAAGCGTGATAAAGCCAAAAGGAAATTTATTCTTTTTGGTCTTGCATACATAGCTCTCAAAGTTAAGCATTCTTTTTTCGGGAAGTTCTCCATAAGCAGCAATTTAAGGGTTCTTCAAGTAGCTTCAGCTGTTACGCTGATTGGAGGATACCCTTTGCTTAAGAGGCTTTATAAAAAGTATTCCAGAAATATTCCCGCAGATTCGGACATTATTCTGAAGCTTGCCGCCCTATCCCTCACATTATTGAGAGAAAGCTCAAAAGGTGTTTTTGTTATTGTGTTAAAAGAGCTGAACGACTATATCAAGCTGTCGGCAGATGCAGAAAACTCAAGGCTGCTGAGCCAAAGCATGCAAAGGGGCTCCGGCATGGCATGGCTTGTAAAGGAAAAGGGTACGGAGGTACTTGTGCCCGTTGAATCTTTGAGCATAGGAGACGAAATTGCCATACACCAGGGGGAGGTTGTACCTGCAGCCGGATTTGTGCAAGATGGGAAAGCCTATGTCAACAGCTTGTATTATTCAGGACAGCCGGTGACAACCTGTATCGAAAAAGGCAGCAGAGTATATGAGGGATTTTCAGTTCTGTCAGGAACACTGAAGGTCAGGATATCCGAGCTGCCGATGTCTTCCCGCAAAGAGGATATCTCGCAGGATCAATTGGAAATAAGCAGGAAAGTAAAAAAATACCAGGAAGCTGTCACTCCGGTATCTTTTGCAGCGGCTGCCGCAGGCTTTCTTATCTCAGGCAGCACACTGAACGCTCTTTCGGTACTCCTTGTGCTTACCCCATCAGCTGCGGGAACGGCTCTTTCTACAGGAATGAAGAGCTGCATTTCACTGCTGAACAAGCACAATATTTATATTATGAACCCAAATATTCTTGAAAATCTAACCAGGGTGGACAGCATTGTCTTCGATAAGACAGGCACTCTTACATACGGAAGGATGAGCATAAGGGAAGCGGAATCATTTAGTTCTGATTATACACCTTTTGAGCTTCTTAAAATCTGTGCCGCATGTGAGGCGGACAGCTATCATCCCATATCTGTTACACTTCAGGAAGAGATGAAGGGCAGCTTTGATCCTGGTAAGGTAGCAAGCTCGGTAATGCTGCCTTCAAAAGGCATTGTGGCTGAATATGACGGTCAACGTGTTCTGATCGGAAGGCTTGAGCTTATGGAGGAAAATGGTGTGGATGTATCAGCCTGGGCAAAAAAGTATCATGAGTACGAAAAGAAATTATACACCCCTGTCCTTGTCAGCATTAACGGATCAGCAGCAGGAATTTTCGGCATGCAGGATGAAATAAGACCTGATTCCTTTGAGCTTATTAAAAGGCTTAAAGAAAGGGGGTATTCAAACATAACCTTACTTACAGGCGACAGCCGGGAGAAAGCGCAATACCTTTCACATAAGCTTGGAATCAGGAATGTTTACTATGACTGCAGCTATAAGGACAAGTTTAGGATTATCAATGAGATGAAAAAACACAGTACCGTAATGATGGTGGGTGACGGAATAAACGATGTCGATGCAATGAAGGCTGCAGATGTAAGCGTCAGCTTTGCCAGTTCCTCCTGTGATAAGATTAAGCTTCACTCCGACTGCATAGTATTTGAAGATAACATGGCAAGACTGGCTGACTTGATGTCACTTTGCCGTAAATCCTATAACAGCATAAATCAAACCCTGACAATATCACAGATATACAACGCTTACTTCGGCATTCAAGCTTTATTCAACCGCTTTGACGCTTTTGCTGCCAAATCGTTAAATACGGTTAATTCTCTGATGGTTCTTCTTCTAAACAAGCGTATTGAATATATAAGCCCTCAAATAAAATAAAACAAAATGAGCAAAAGGAAGTTTCCTTTTGCTCATTTAAAAAACTACAGGCTATTCGTGCTGAACGTTGCCTCTCATGTGGGCAATTTCATCCTTAAGTCCTCCAATGGTGTTCTTAAGCTCCTCAAGTATCTTATTTGACAACTCCCGTTCCTCTTTAAGGGCTTTAATTATCTTGTCATGGTGGGCTGCTTCCATATTGACAGACTTGTCTTCCTTATCGAATATCAAATCATTGAGCTTTTCCTTGCCAATGTTCAGCGCATCTTTGGCTTTGTCACCAAGCATAAGCATACCCTGGGCTCCTTTTACCGCGGCAGGCTTGATTGCCTCCTTAAGTGCCGGACCTACAAAATATGCGGCAGCTGCCAGTCCTATACCAATTAAGAAATTTTGTGAAGCAAAAGGCTTTATTAGGCTGTGCATTTTTCATCCTCCTGTTATTTTCCAAACATCAGGGCTTTTGTTATTGCTTTGAAAACATCCCTGTTGTCGTATTTTTCACTTGCATTGAAGGTGTAAGTGATAAACTGGATAATATGCTTTTTCCAAGTGTTTACCACCTCTTCCTTTTTTTCTGGCTGTTCCTTCATTAAAATAAAACTATGGTCAATTTGCTCCTTTAAGTTATGGAAACATTTGTCCACATCATGTTTTAACTGTTTGCAATCTTCCAATCAGTTCACCTGCTCATCCAAGTATTTTGTCAAATATTTCGAATGCCTTGCTGAGTTAAGCATGACAATCAGGCCGGTCAGGCTGCTGAAAATTAGTGCACCATAAAGGTTTAAGGCTTTTGCGGCAACCAGAATAATGCCTATAATGGAAAAGCCTGATGAAAGCGTATAGCTTTGCTGGGCTTTCTCCATTGCCTGCTTGCCGGAATATATGAGGGCAGGTATTGACATCAGGTTGCCATTGATTAATATGACATCTGAGTATTCAAAAGACGGAGCACCATTGCCTTTGAGAATTAATATCCCAATGCTTGAGCTGGTAAGCGCAGGATAATCGTTTTCCCCGCTGCCAACCATTGCTACGGTCCTTCCTTGTTCCTTCTCAGATATTATAATGTTTGCCTTTTCATATGGCAGCAAATCACCTGCGTATGTCTTTATACCCAGCTCCTGTGCCAGGGCTTCCACCATTTCCTTACTTGTGCCGGACAGTATTCTAATATCTGTTATGCCTGTTTGTCTTATAGCTTCAATTGCTTTAAGGCTGTTTGCGTCAACAGGCTCTTTTATCCCGATTATGCCTGCAATTTTTCCGCCATAGGCTACATACACTGTGCTTTGACCCAGGTGGCTGAGCTTTTTTTCCTTTGAGGCATGACCCTTTAAGGAAATTTTATTATGCAGCATAAGGTCTTTATTTCCGACCAGCAACTGCTTTTTGTCCACCCTGCAGTGCATACCCCGAACCGCAGCTTCATCAATCAACGCTTTTCCAAAGGGCTGGTTTGCAATACCTGGAGAGCATGCTGCAAGCTGAAGAACCCTGCCTTCAGAATTTCTTCCGCTGGGCATTATATCTCCTATCTTAAGGTCATCCGAAACCAGTATTCCTGTTTTTTCAAAAGCTATTGTGTCAATGTTTGCTGCTGTTTCAAGCGTAGCAGTATTTTTTATAATTATTCCTTTGCTGCACAGACAGGCAGCTGTCCGGTCAAGATCTGATTTTAATGCCGCAGGCAAATAATATGGATACGCTGCCAGAAGAACGCCTATTGGCATGGTATAACTCCGGGATAGTATTAAGCTTGCAATAACTGTAAACAGTACCATTCTTTCAATTTGCCTGTTATATGCCGGAAGGCTTTTAGCAAAATCAGGCACAAACCCCTCTAAATTCCTGCATATTTCAAGCCTCTTTGAGATTGCTTTCCCAATATAACGGAAAGCAATATTGCTTGCAAGCAGCGTTCCTAAAATCAAAAAACCCACAGGAATTTCTTTGATTATGAGGAATGAGAATACTGAAAGTCCTATTAAAATTCTTTTCCCAGCTAAAGCTGATGTTATTTGTCCATATACCGGTATCCCTGTTTCCTCATTCCCGGCTTTGTCTTTTTCTCTCAATTTTCGATCCAACGGGAACTTGGGGTTTGCACGGTTTCCCGGATTGTGATATCTGGCTTTGTAAATCAGATCTTCCAGATTATATGCATCAATCCTGCTTTCATCAAACAAAACAAGTACATTGCTTGTATAGTAATTGGCTTCAATTCTAGTGATTCCCTGTATCTGTGAAAGGCAAGCGACAATGCTTTGGGCATACTCCTTCCTGCCCTTAAGATTGGCCACTCTTATTCTTAGTCTGCCGGGAAGAATAAATTTGTTTCCGCCGGAATTTGCATAGTACAAGTCTCATTCCTCCAATGCCATGTTAAAGAGCTGAAACTAATCCTATGAGCATTGTACTGAGGTACAAAATCGTACCGAGCATCAAAAGCTTAACTATGATCATGTTTCATCCTCCTTGCCATTTGTTTCTTGATGATTTGTTTGAGTTTCCTGACCCTGCCTCATGTTTTTTTGCATGTTCTCATAATGAGCTTCCGCAACAATGTCTTCAATTTCCTCCTTCAGGCTGTATGCCGTAGTCTTAAGCCTGTCTGCCAGCATAAGCGCTGCACTGGCTGTAAAAACAGCAGCTTTTCGCAATGGCTTCTTCAATCTCACTGCGAGACTGAAGGTGGCAGCCCCCAGCAAAATTTCCAGTGGCTCCAATTCCTGCACCTCCTTCTCCACTTCGTGAGGGTATTTTTTGCAATTAAATTTAATATTATGCGTGAAAATCATACTTTTTATTGTTAATATTGGGTTAAAATTAAGTTAAGACAGTATCTGACAAGCTGTAAGAAAAATGTTGCATTGGGAGAAAATGTTTGTTCAAATATATTTATCGTAACCTATTTAACCAGAATCTGAAAGAAAAATACGATGGCAGTTTATAAAAAGAGCATTTAAGCTCTTCATATAACCTTGGTTAATGACTGTCTATGTTCAAGCTGCTGCTCGAGATTGTAAATTGTACATGTATAATGCTTTATTAATATATTTTCAAGTCTTAAAGCAATATTGGCATTAACACCAATGAGCATGTTTAACAGCTGGCTCCTTTGCCTGCTTTTATGGCCGGAACTATCCATGCCAAGCCAGGTCATTGCCAGCTCCCCCGGAGATGTTTTAAGTATGAATTTTTTTGCGCTCGGGAACCTGTTTAAACCGGGCACTGAAATGTCAATAGTTTTATCAATCAGCTTTTCCATTACCTGCGAATATCTTCGGGTCAAGGCAAATTCCTTGATTAAGCCGGTATTGATTTCATAACTGAATGATTTATCCGGGATGCCCGCTTTGGTGATTTCAACCTCATCAATTTCAAACCACTGTGCAATGAGCTTAGTTAAGTCCTGCTCCAATTTGCTGATATGTTTTCTCAGAACAGAAACTATCTTAAAAACAACAATTTCATCCAGCTTATTCAGGGATAAATTATCCATGCGCAGTTTTGAAAGCTCTTTGCCCAAAACCTCAGCATTTGAGAGAGAGATTGAAAACATGCTGTCTCTTATATAATTTTGTAAATGCTCAGCAAAAGTTTCCGTATTAACTTTTTTAACATTATTTACAAATACATTCATATGTCCTAATCCCTGTCAAACGCTTTTTAAGAGTGTTATAAGCTTTACGGCCATGTTATAGGATATACAAGAAATGTTAAGTGCCTGTTAAACTGAGTTTAATTTTTTATCAAAATTGCGAATTGTCTCGAATAAAAATCTATTTTCACAGACAGAATACTATTTGTCTTTTTCTCTCGCTAAATATTTGTGACCCGGAGGAGGTCTGATATGCAGCGTTTTTCTAATTGTATTGCCGCGGAAAGAGAATTTATTCACAGTATTCCTGGCAGAATTCGCATACGGATAGAAGCATTAAGAAACAATACTGTTTTATGCAATAGAATAATTAAGCATTTATCTTCGGTTTCGGGTGTGGTTATGGCTACTGCCAACATTTACACAGCAAAATTACTTGTACTGTACAACCCAAACCAGATATCCTCAACAGATATCGATGAAGAACTAAATAATATTCTCCTTGGTACAGACAAAAGGGAAAAGAAGGATAATGCCGCTGCAGCTCCCGGAAAGCTAATTCATGCTGACTTCAGGCAAAAGAGGGTTCTGCCTTGTTCTGAGTTTGCGGAAAGCAGAAATGCGCTATCAAATGAATACCGCAGCTTTAACATGGAAGTACTTAAAAAAATGCCTTTATGGCATACCATATCTCCAGAGGAGATTGCCGGCAAGCTTGAATCACATACAAAAAACGGTTTGCCAGCAAAAGAGGCTGAAAACAGGCTGTATGAGTTTGGACACAATGAGTTTGACAAACACAAGGAGAAGTCTCTCGTGTCCATGTTTTTCAGGCAGTTTGACGGGTTTATTGTAAAGCTTCTTTTAGCAGCCAGCGGTGTATCTTTTCTGCTGGGACAGGTTGCGGACGCAGTTTCAATTTTGCTTATAATGGGACTGGAAGCGGTGCTGGGAGTTTGGCAGGAACATAAGGCGGAAAAATCTCTCCATGCGTTGAAGCAGTTATCCTCCCCCTCTGCAGTGGTTATCCGTGAAGGGAAAAGATTTGAGGTGTCAAGCAGCAAGGTGGTTCCGGGAGATATCATCCTTCTGGAGGCGGGAAATATTGTTCCTGCAGATGCCCGTCTTATTGAAAGCTGCGGGCTTGAAATTGTAGAGGCTTCTCTTACCGGTGAAGCCTTTCCTGCAACTAAAGAGGCGGCAGCTGCCGTTTCCCGGGATGCATTGCCGGGAGACAGGATAAACATGGCATACATGGGAACGTCCGTTGTTAGGGGTACCGGGCGAGGCATTGTTGTCAATACTGGTATGAATACGGAAATTGGGAAAATTGCAAACCTCATAAGCCAGGACAGGGAAGAAAAAACCCCTTTGCAGAAGGATCTGGACTATCTGGCAAAAATTATTTCTGCAGGATGTCTTGGCATCTGCGCCGTAATTACTCTGGGCGGCGTGCTGGGGGGACATCCTTTGCTTGAAATGCTGTCTACGGGTGTCAGCCTGGCAGTTGGAGCGATTCCGGAAGGACTTACTACGGTGCTGACAATTTCCCTTGCCTTTGTAGCTCAACGAATGGCAAAAAAGAAGGCTGTTGTAAAAGCCATGCCGGCAGTTGAGACCTTAAGCTGCACAAAGGTTATATGCACGGATAAGACGGGTACTTTAACCAGGAATGAAATGACGGTAAGAGAGATATTTACAATGGATAAGCTTATTCATGTATCCGGTGAAGGATATAATCTGAATGGTTCGTTCTCAATGGATGGTCAAAGTATCAAGCCGTCTGTATATGAAGACCTGAAGCTTTTACTGACTGCCGGAGTACTGTGTAACAATTCCGCATTAACAAAAGCATCAAATGGCAGCTATGAAATCAAGGGCGACCCGACAGAAGCGGCATTGCTGGTTTGTGCCGAGAAAGCAGGCATATCCATGGATAGCTTCAAGTGCTATAAAAGAGAGCACGAGATACCCTTTGATTCAAAATATAAAAAAATGACGGCAGTGTGCAAAGATGAAAAGGGTGAATATTATGTTTTTTGTAAGGGAGCCGTAGACTCAATTATTGACAAATGTACAAGAATACATACAGGGGAACGGATTGAAGAGATGAATCAGGAGCACAGGGAAAAAATACTGCAGGCTAATGATAATATGGCAGCAAAAGCTCTGAGAGTCATTTCGCTGGCTTACAAACCCAAAGGAAGCTCACCTGTGAGTGTTGATGAGAAGGACATAGAGGAGGACCTGATTTTCATCGGCCTGGCAGGAATGATTGACCCTCCCCGCCCTGAAGTGAGAAATGCGATAGAAAAATGCCGCAAAGCGGGAATAAAGGTTGTTATGATTACAGGAGACCATAAAAAAACTGCTGAAGCTGTGGCGGCAGACATTGGCATACTGATGCCAGGAGGGCTTGTTGTCTCAGGGACTGAAGTTGAATGTATGGACGATGGACAACTATCAGAGATAATCGACAAAGTACAGGTTTTTGCGAGAACATGTCCTCAGCAGAAGCTTAAAATAGTCAGGGCCTTTAAGCAAAAAGGGTATATAGTTGCAATGACCGGGGATGGAATAAATGATGCGCCTGCATTAAAAGAGGCTCATATCGGAATTGCCATGGGAAGGTCAGGAACTGATGTGACCAAGGAGGCATCCTCAATTGTACTTATGGATGATAATTTTAATACCATTGTAAGAGCTGTTGAAGAAGGAAGAACAATAAACAGAAATATAAAGAAATTTATGAAATATGTGCTTTCAGGAAACTTTGCGGAAGTTCTCGCAATTTTCCTTGCATCCGTTTCAGGCTTCCCGACTCCTCT
>JAOACY010000115.1 GCA_026417615.1 Clostridia bacterium | reverse complement strand
ATACTTTGCAATCTTCGGCTTCCTGGAGTTTATTCAGTTGTATGCTTCGTGCGGCACAGACGTGAAGAAGTGCCTGGATCCGATTCTTGCTAAAGTTTAACATGGAAATGGAGTTGTTGCTCAAATTACGAATTGAAGTTCCAAACAAAACCGCATAATATAAATATAATTTCACAGCAAAAATCCCTCCCTAATTGCCAGACAAGGCGCCAGTGCTTTCATCTAAGTTCCAGAAAATGCGTTGTTTCAGCAGAATGTGTATAGAGTATATAAATAAACCCCGTATGGGAAAACTATATATGCACATGATTAATATTGCACATGGTGGTAAATAAATTGAATGATGCGCTAAGCTTTTTGAAAAAAAACATGGTTTTAATCATAATCCTCAGCCTTGGACTTGCCTTTAGATATTTTTTTTACCTCTCAATAAGGGAACCGATAATGACAAGCGATTCTCCAACCTACATTGACGGGGCCATGAGTCTTTACTATCATCTATGGCTCAATGAGTACAGGCCTCCGGTTTATCCCCTTGGACTCATGGCAGCGGGAGTGCTTTTCGGATGGGGCAATCTTAAATACAGCGCAGTTATATTGCAAATTGTATTATCCCTTGTAAATATTGTTTTTGTTTACAAGCTGTCTTATGAGGCTTTCAGACAGAAATATGCGGCTTACCTGGCAGCTTTCATCACTGCAACAAGCTTCAGGGTTTTTTCCTGGGATTTTGTCATAATGAGCGAAAGCTTCGCCACGCTTGCCGTCACGCTTTCGGCATATCAGCTGGTGGTGTTCCTTAGATACGGCAATGGAAGAAATTTAAAAGCTCTGGTTATGCTCATGATTGCAGCCATATTGACAAAGCCTTTCTTTTTAATGCTTCCCCCGCTTGCGGCAGTAATCATTGCCATAAAGCGCCTGCTAATTGATAAATGCAATTTGCGCCTGGCGGCAAAAGGGCTGTCAGCAGCAATTGCGGTTGTTTACATAAGCATATTTATATATTCCATAATTAATTATGTGCAAAACTCTTACTTTGGAATAACTACTGTGGGGAACGTAAACTGCTTCGGCAAAGTTCTTCAGTATAAAATGGAAAACCTAGGCAGCAATCAGAAGCTGAAGGAGGATATAATATTTGCTTTTCAAAATGAAGGGCCGGAACATATAGTCAATGGTGAATTTCTTGAGCCATGGCATTTTGTCGGAAAATACGGATGGGTAAATAACCATTACCGTGAGGTTGGAAGCTTTGCCAAGGAAATATTATTTAAAAGCCCTGTAAAATACACCCTTGAAAGCCTGCAGCTTGCTTTCAGGCTGTTTGTCCTCAACTCGCCCTTTAAGGATTACATTGCAGACAATGCCCTGCAAAAGGGCGACAGTGCCAACGGGTGCTTTATCAGCTTAAGGAGGATTACCGAAGCAATAGACAACCTGTACATACTGCTTTTTGTTTGCTTGTTGGAAAGTTTGCTGGTGGTGATCTTCAGGTTAAAAAAGCCAGAAGGTGAAAGGGGGTTCTATATGGGTGTACTTATGCTTATTGTTCTATATCACTACATAATCAGCGCTTTTTTCTCATACGGCGACTATTGCAGGCTTCTGACGCCTTGTTACCCTCTTATTTACACGCTGATTGCGTTGTACGTATTCAGGATGTGGGTTAAGGCAAGAAAACTCATCCTATGAGCATTATGGCTGTCCCTGGAGCTCATTGATTCTGTACCTGGCGTACTCCGCATACTGGCTTGAAGGATAGTCTTTTATCAGTTTGTTGAATGCTTCCAAGGCGTTTTTTGAATCGTTCATTTCCTTATAGCACAGGCCTATATTATACAAGGTTATGTCCAGGTAAGCCCAGTCCTTGCCGTATACCTGGATCTTGCTAAGCTTGCCCACTGCATCCTGATACTTTTTCCTGCCCATAAGGTCATTGCCCTCATTGAAGACCCTCCATGCAGCCTTTGGAATGATATTGTTAAATAGGGCTTCAAACTTGGACTTCTCCGGGTCTCTGAATCCAACGGACTTTATAAGGACTAAAATATCTGCCGCTCCCTCAAGGCTGCCTTCCGAAAAAAGCTTCTCGGCCTCAAAGAGCCTCGAGACATTCTTATAGTAATCCAACTCTGAACTTGCAGCTTTGATATCGTTTTGCAATTTTTCATTTTCTGCAGAAAGCTTATCCACCTTCTCCGACAATTCAGTTATTTTGGTATTCTGTTCAGCAGCCGCATAGGCATTTTGCTTATAGCCCGCAATGCTCGAATCGTCTGCGGAAGGCTTGATGATCAAGTTTAAGAGCATCATCAGCACGATTCCCGCAGCAAAGCCCGCGATAATCCTGATAAAGTCCTTTTTCATTATTGCTTTAGGCTTTGATGCGCTTTTTAACTGTTCGACCGCATTGCCCGCAGACTTTTTTTCCTTTTCTTTAAGCTGCTTTCTTACGGACGGTGCCGCAAAGCTCTTTGCATTGTCTTGCGTCTGCTGGGAAAATGCTCCGCTGTTCATCATATTTATATAGTTCAGGGCTTTAACCCCGTTTCTTTCCTGGGACATGACTTTGGAAAAGGCTTCCTGCGCCTTAGCATAGTCTTTAGTATACAAGTAGCACAATCCAAGCAGATTCATGGCTTCATAAAAATTAGGATTCAGGGAAACAGCCTTTTTCAGCTCGATGATTGCTATGTCCTCACTGCCCATGCGCAGTTTCTCCAAGGCTTTATTATAAAGAAGTATTGAATTGACGATATTATCCGGCATTCCCGGCTCCTTGGCCTCCAGAATCGCCAGGTCTATCGGCGGATAATTTATTAGCTCCGTCTTAAGATTTACCACAATACTCCCCCCTTTTTGTTGTGCTTTGAAGCATTCCTGCATCTAAAGCCTGAAAAGCTTTCGTATTTCCCCTATATAGTATAAAGACCCGAAAGCACAGATCATATCAGTTTCCGAGGCTGCTTTAAGGCTTATCCTCACTGCCTCTTCAATTGTATCACTAACTGTCACATCTTTACAATAGCCTTCGATTATTTCTGCCAATTTATTTCCAGAAAGAGCCCTTTCGCTTTTCGGAGTGACGGCTATAGCCTTGTCAGCCATAGGCGCCAAAAGCCTTGCCATGGTTTTATAATCCTTATCCTTCAGCACGCCCATTATAAAAATTTTTCTTTTTTCCGGGAAATATTTCTTTAAAGCCTCGGCAAGCACCTTCGCCCCTTCTGCATTGTGGGCGCCATCAATCATAAAGAAAGGTTCAGTACTAAGTATTTCAAGCCTTCCGGGCCAGCGCGCTTTTAAAAGGCCTCTTTTCAATGCTTCTTCCGGAATGATGAAGCCTTTGCCTTCCAGAACCTCCAGAGCTTTTACCGCCAAAGCGGCATTCCTCGCCTGGTGATCCCCCAGGAGCGAAATCCTTAAAGCCTTGTAATTTCTTTCGCCGCTGGAGTAGTCAAATTCCTGTCCGTCAGCTCCAAAGCTCAGGAGCTTGAGGCTGCTTAAATCAACCCTGTGAAGGTTTGACCCTCTCTCCCAGCAGGCTTTCTCAAACACCTCCTGGGCTTCCTCTGTCTGGGGATAAAGAACCGTTTCGCATCCGGGCTTTATTATGCCTGCCTTTTCAAAGGCTATTTTCCCAAGGGTATCCCCCAGAATGTCCGTATGGTCAAAGCTTATGGCGGTTATTACAGCCACCTCAGGGAAATCAATGACGTTTGTGGCGTCAAACCTTCCTCCTAGGCCAACCTCCAGAACAACCACGTCGCAGCCTTTTTCACAGTAATATTGCAGGGCTATGGCTGTTATAATTTCAAATTCGGTGGGGTGGTTCTCGCCCATCCCCACCATTATTTCAATCTTGTCCTTGACCAAAGAGGTTATTTCTGCCAGCTCATCCTCGCCTATTTCAGTGTTATTCACCTTTATCCTTTCAGTAAATCTTTCGATGTAGGGTGAGATGAAAATACCAACCTTGTATCCGGCTTCAATCAGCACGCTGCTTATGAAGGAAACTGTCGAGCCCTTCCCGTTTGTACCCGCCACATGGACATACCTCAGCTTTTTTTGGGGATTTCCCATTAGCTCAAGCAAAACGCTTATGTTGCGAAGCCCAAGCTTGCTGCCGAACCTCAGGGTGCCGTGAATATATTCAAGCGCCTCCTTGTAGGTCATGTCGCACCGCAGCATTTTTTGTATTTTTTGCCGCTTCCGCAGGGGCACAAATCATTTCGTCCAACCTTGCTATTTTTCACGACAGGCTTTTTTGCTTCATCTCCATGGCTTGCATTCAAAGGCTCTGCAACCTTTTCCCTCTGTATGGGGCGTTCATTGTCAAGGTGTGAATTAAGTATTATCCGGACTGAATCCTCCTGGATGTTCCTTATCATCTCCTCAAACATTTCAAAGCCCTCAAACTTGTATTCAATAACGGGATCCCTCTGCCCGTAAGCCCTCAGACCTATTCCGTGCCTTAGCTGATCCATGGCGTCTATATGGTCCATCCATTTCTGGTCAACCACCTTGAGCAGCACCATTCTCTCAAGCTCTCTCATCAGCTCGGGGCCAAACTCCTTCTCCTTGGCTTCATACCTTTCCATGGCAAGGGACAGGAGCTTCTCCTTCAAATCGTCCTTGTCCATCCTCTCCTTGTCCTCCTGCGTTACGGCAAGGGAACCGGGCGGAATAAGAGAGCCTTCCGCCGCTGCCTTAATGGCATCCCAATCCCAGAAATCCGGGTGCGGGCTTTCGCTGCAGAAAAGCTTCACAATATTTTCCACATAGCCTTCAATCATCTTTATGAAGGAATCCCTCAGGTTCTCTCCGTCCAAGACCTTTCTTCTCTGCGCGTATATAACCTCTCTTTGCTTATTCATGACATCGTCATACTGGAGCACATGCTTTCTTATGTCAAAGTTTTTGCCTTCAACCCTCTTTTGCGCATTTTCAATTGCGCCCGAAAGCATCCTGTGCTCAATAGGCTGGTCATCTTCAAGGCCTAAGACATTCACAAGCCCCACTATCCTGTCGGAACCGAAAAGCCTCATCAAATCATCCTCAAGAGATATATAGAATCTGGAAGAGCCCGGGTCTCCCTGACGACCCGCACGCCCCCTAAGCTGATTGTCTATGCGCCTCGACTCATGGCGTTCAGTCCCTATTATATGAAGTCCTCCAGCCTCTATGACCTTTTCCCTTTCAGCATTGGTGACAGCCTTATATTTTTCGTACAGCTCTCTGTAAGCCTTTCTGGCTCCTAGAATAAGCTCGTCGGTTGTGTCGTTGAAGCTTGTAGAAGCGCTTATAAGCTCTTCTGGGTACCCTTTTTCCCTCATCTCCTGCTTGGCAAGGTACTCAGCGTTGCCTCCTAAGGTTATATCCGTTCCGCGCCCCGCCATATTTGTGGCAATTGTCACTGCGCCCAGCTTGCCGGCCTGCGCTATTATTTCCGCTTCCTTGTCATGGTACTTTGCGTTTAAAACCTGATGCTTTACTCCTTTTTTTCTTAACATGTCGCTTAAAAGCTCAGACTTTGCAATGGAAATTGTTCCGATAAGCGTAGGCTGCCCTTTCTTATGGCATTCAAGCACCTCATTGATTACCGCATTAAATTTGCCGGCCTCATTTTTATATACCACGTCTGGGTAATCCTTTCTTATCATAGGCATGTTGGTTGGTATGACAATAACATCCAGCTTGTAGATTGTGTTGAATTCCTGTTCCTCGGTCTGCGCGGTGCCGGTCATGCCTGACAGCTTCTTGTACATCCTGAAATAATTCTGGAAGGTGATGGTGGCGAGTGTCTTGCTCTCCCTCTCGACCTTTACGTTTTCCTTGGCTTCAATGGCCTGGTGCAGCCCGTCGCTGTACCGTCTTCCGTACATAAGGCGTCCTGTGAATTCGTCAACGATTATTACCTCGCCTTCCTTTACAACATAATCCCTGTCCCTCTTCATCAGCCCGTGCGCCTTCAAGGCCTGGTTGATGTGATGAGAAACCGTGAGGTTTTCAGGATCAGAAAGGTTGTCGACTCCAAAGAACTGCTCCGCCTTTTTGACTCCTCTTGCAGTCAATGCAGCAGTGTGGGCTTTTTCATCCACAATATAGTCTTCCTCAATATCATCGTTGTGCTGCTTGTCGTCCACCTGGGTATAAACCCTTGCCTTCAGCCTGGTTACAAAGGAATTTGCCTTTTTGTAAAGGTCGGTGGATTTGTCCCCTGCGCCTGAAATAATCAAAGGTGTTCTAGCTTCGTCTATAAGAATGCTGTCCACCTCATCCACAATGGCATAGTGTAAATCCCTTTGAACCATGTCTTCCTTGTAGATGACCATGTTATCCCTCAGGTAATCAAAACCGAATTCATTATTTGTTCCGTAGGTTATGTCACAGTTGTAGGCAGCCCTTCTTTCCTCGTTGTCCAGGTCGTGCACTATCAGTCCCACGGTAAGTCCGAGGAAGGTGTATATTTTGCCCATCCATTCGCTGTCACGCCTTGCCAGATAGTCATTTACAGTAACAACATGAACGCCCTTGCCTGCAAGGGCGTTGAGGTAAACAGGGAGAGTCGCCACAAGGGTTTTTCCTTCTCCGGTTTTCATTTCAGCTATCCTGCCCTGATGGAGTACAATGCCTCCGATAAGCTGAACTCGGAAATGCCTCATACCAAGCACTCTTCTGGAAGCCTCCCTTACAACGGCAAAAGCCTCGGGCAGTATATCGTCAAGGGTCTCTCCGTTTTCAAGACGTGTCTTGAACTCTTTCGTCTTTCCTTTGAGCTGCTCCTCGCTCAAAGCCTGCATTTTGGGCTCTAATTCTTCTATTTCATCCACTATGGGCATGATCCTTTTTAATTCTCTATCACTATAGCTGCCAATTATTTTTTCAATCAACTTTTTCATCTCAATCCTCCCGGATGTTCTTAATTCACACCCCTGCCGAGTTTCAGCTTTTTATTTGTCATTCTTTATTTGTTAAGAAATGCTTTTATCATTTAACCAATTTAATAAAAATAAAGTGAGTCATTTTCCTTCCAGTCTTTCCAGTATAGTCTTGTATCCGTCAGCACCATAATTAAGAGACCTGTTTACCCTGCTTATGGTAGCGGTGCTGGCTCCGGTTTTTTCGCTTATGTCCGTATAGGTGCACCCTTCCCTCAGCATCTTTGCGACCTCCAGCCTCTGGGCCATGGCCTTCAGCTCCGATATGGTGCAAATGTCCTCGAAAAAATTGTAGCACTCGTCAAGGTCCTTTAAAAGCAGAATGGCTTGAAACAGCCTGTCTGTATGCTCATCCCTGATTTTGGAATTCATCTTTGCCTCCAAACCCCCGAAGCTATACCCCACCGCAGCATTTTTTATATTTTTTCCCGCTCCCGCACGGGCATGGCTCGTTTCTTCCCACCTTATTGCTTACAGCGGTTTTTGATTTATTATATTCTTTTCTTATTTCAGTTCTTTTTTCAACGGGAAGGACATCCTCCCACTGCGGCAGATTGTAGAGCCAATCAGCCTTGGCATCCAGCATGTTGTAGTAGAGCTTTTCAAAGTCAACCTCAAGCTTGATGCTGCTTTCTTCGGTAAGGCTCTCCAGATCTATAGACTTAACCAGGCTTGTATTTATCCCGTCAATGAAGCCTGTCATGGTTACAGTATCCATATTGAACTTT
>JAOACY010000110.1 GCA_026417615.1 Clostridia bacterium | reverse complement strand
CTATAGCAAATAACATTGCAAAATATAATAGCTGCATGATTAACACTTTGAAGCTTATAGGTGTTCAAAAAGTCGAATAGGAGGGTTAAAAATGGCTATCAAAAGAAAAGGGGATGCTTTAGCAAAGATGTTAGAGCAACCCTCTAATTTTGAACCTGAGTTAATATTGTCAGAATTGAATAAAAAAGGCAGCATAGATATTGTTAAAACGGCTAAAATCAATAAATTTCTGCGTTTTTTTGGTGGAGGATATGAAAATGTATTTGAGAAAATCAAAAAGCTAAAAAACAATGAGAATAAAGCCAATAAAACTAATCGTCAGACGGTATTGTAATAGTACCGTTTTCCTTTTCATAATCCTCTATGTATTTTTCAATCACATATTCTATTTGCATGGCTATTGACCGTTTGCTTTTCTCAGCAATCACTTTAATTTTATCAAAGTTTTCATCTTGCAAGCGTAATGTGTATCGTCTTTTATCGGTTGCCAATATAATCCCCTCTTTCGTTGCCAATTTGACGTCATTATTATAACAAGAATGAGCCCAAAATTCAAAGATTACTATTGACACAAAAATGA
The DNA here is from genome assembly GCA_026417615.1 of Clostridia bacterium. GTDB lineage: Bacteria > Bacillota > Clostridia > Acetivibrionales > JAFADI01 > SKW22. The sequence continues at coordinate 20,896 of JAOACY010000110.1, read as the reverse complement.
CGTCACGTTATCATATAGAACAAGGAGGTGACACAAAAGTGACGTCTTTTAATAAGGAACGTATTACACTAAGGCTACCAAAGGATTTAAACAAAACAGTTAAAGAAAAGGCAAAGGAGTTAGGAATATCTGTAAATGCTTACATCACCGTACTACTATCAAAGGAACTACAAAAGACAAAATAAAAAGAAAAAGGAAGCCGTACCACTCGCCAAAGTATCCGACTTCCAAATTTCTGATATTTAGTTAAAGCCCGTTTAACGGTCTATGTTCAACATAGAACCAAATTGTATAACTATTATACATAATTTCCGGGCTTCCTTCAACGGCTATCGAAAAAAAGTAAAAGGGGGCTTTATTTATGAAAATTATAGTTTGTAATGTTGAGAGTTTTGGATGCAATGGAGCACAGTCGCAGGTAACATATTCCTTTGAAGATTGTAAAAACCCTGTATTGATGGTTACTGAAAAATTATCTATGTACCCAAAATTACTTCAAGATACAGTATCAGCAACAGTAAAGACTTTGCTTGATAGAGGTATAAAATGTGATTTCTAAAGTATTCCCCCAATACGGGGAAAGAGGAGGAAAAGCCATGATAAAGACAAAGGAAATTACCATAAAAATAAAACGTATCAACGCAAATAAATATATTGTGGATGGAAAACAAATGGATTACTTGGAGCTCGTCCAGTGGTTTAAAGATAAGGTTACAGACGATTAAAGGAAGGAGTGAGAGCATGGCAAAGAAAAAAGGTGCAAGAGGTCAAAATGAAGGGAATATTAGGCAAAGAAAAGATGGAACTTGGGAAGCCCGTTATACAGCTAACGGCAAACAGAAAAGCGTATATGCCAAAACACGTCCAGAAGTATCTGCAAAACTTACAAAAATACTCAATGATATAAATACCGGTATTTTCATTGAACCAACAAAAACCACTGTAAGTAGTTGGTTAGATACTTGGTTTGAAACATATAAAAAACCTACAGTAAAAGCAAAAACCCTTGAATGCTATTACAACATAATAGAAAAGCACATTAAACCTGCTATTGGAAAGTATACCTTAAAAGACCTCAGACCAGAGAAAGTACAAAAAATGTATAATGATATTGCTGCAAAGTTATCCCCTCGCATGGCAGAGTTGACACATATAACCTTACGTGCAGCCCTTGAACAGGCAGTTACCAATGATTTAATTGTTAAGAATGTGACCCAAAAGACAAAACTACCTGCCACTACAGAAAAAGAGCGAAGGGTTTTAACTACCGATGAACAAAAAAAATTTATGGAAGCACTGAAAGGTAATAGGTTAGAAGCTGCATTTATACTGGACCTGTTTTCAGGGTTGAGAGTTGGAGAACTTGCTGCGCTGAGATGGAAAAACATTGACCTTGAAAATAAAATAATGAATGTAAGCCAGACCTTGTATAGGGTGAAAAATTTTGATAAGGATGCCCAAACTAAAACCAGACTTGAATTCGGAACTACGAAAAGCCATAAAGGTAAAAGGGATATTCCGTTGATGGATGAAGTTGTCGCAGTTTTGAAAGCCCATAAAGCAAGACAGGCAGCAGAAAGATTAAAGGTTGGGGAACTATATCATAAAGAGGATGAAGAAGGAAACAGACTTGTTTTTTGCACTCAGATAGGCACGCCTTTAGAACCACGTAAAATCTCTGATGAATTTTATAAAATTATTGAAAAAGCGGAAATTCCCAAAGCCAATATGCACTCATTACGGCACACTTTCGCCACCAGAGGATTAGAAAACGGGATTGAATTAAAAGTAATGCAGGAGCTTTTAGGGCATTCAACAATTACTCTTACCGGGGATGTTTACAGCCATGTATTGCAGGATAAAAAGCGAGAAGCTATCGGCAAACTAAAATCAGTATTTAATAAAGGGTGATTTTTCGGGTAAGGGTATTGTTAGGGTAAAATAATATTCTGACATAAATCAACGGCTACAGGATAAACCTTGTAGCCGTTGATATTTGGCGGAGAGAGAGAGATTCGAACTCTCGGACGGGGTTAACCGTCACACGATTTCCAGTCGTGCGCCTTAGACCAGCTCAGCCATCTCTCCAGACATAATATTATATTAATTCAGCTCACAAACGCCGCTTATTTATTCTACAACAGTTCCTGCATCTTGTCAATGACATATGGGGCTTGCAACTATGCTCAAATATGGAATTCATAGCCATTCTTTCTCCATAAAGGCCGTTACACCCGTTGCTTTCTATTCTTCAATAATGTTTATCGGTGCATTTAGCCGTTTTGCTATCTCATTGGCCTTCTCCATAAACTCATCCTTCTCTTCAGCTCTGACCTTCTCAGGCGATTCTTTAAGGTAATCCGAATCAATGCATTTAATCCTCGTTTCACTCCCCAAAAGTTTTCCTGCCATTGACTCTAGCACTTCAATATTCTCCTGCTTTGACACAAGCATTTTATTAAAGCTGCTTCCTTCCCCAAATACAATGCCAACAATCTTGTCATCAAGCCAGACAGCCTTTGTCCCTATAAGTGCTGTAAAAAGTGTCATCTTGCCGCCTTTTTTAAGCTCAGCAAGCACCTGATCCCATATATCCAGTCTTTTACCGGCTGCAGCGCTTGCTGCTGTTTTCCTTTCCCCGGTCACAGCTTTAGGGGCAAGCTTTTTCTCCTCAGCTTCCTTTTGTTTTGGCAATAAATTGACTTCCTTCGTCTCAGGTGACCGTGAAAATACAGCAACTCCCCTATCGAGCTTGTTTTCAAGAATTTTGAGCCTTTCATGTAAATTCCCGCTGTCTGCCTTATAGCTTCCGGAGCTGATCTTCATCAACGAAACTTCAAGGAGTATCCTTGGGTGCGTAGCCCATTTCAGGGAAGCCTCAAGCTGTGAAAGCTCCTTGATTATGAGCATTATCTCGTCTTGAGAAAGTCTTTCGCTTTGGCGCATGATTACCTCGAGAACCTCCTGCGAGGCTTCAATAATTTGCGCCGGGTCATTGGTCATTTTGCAAACCATCATATTTCTATAATAATAAACAAGCTCAGAAACGAACTGGGAAATATCCCTGCCATCCATCACAAGCTTTTCTACCAGCGCAAGCATGCCCCTGACATCAGACTCATTGAGCGCATCAACAACTTTAGCTATAAAATCATCATTAACCATGCCTATAACATCAAGTACAGTGCTATAGGATATAACTTTGCCTCCCATACCCATGCACTGGTCAAGTATGCTTATCCCATCCCTCAAGGCTCCGTCTGAAAGTCTAGCCATAAGCCTTAAAGCCTCTTTTTCAACAACAACCCCTCCAGCCCTGGATATGCTATCCAGCCTGTCCATTATACTCTCAAGCGATATCCTCCTGAAATCAAATCTCTGGCACCTTGACAGAATTGTTGCCGGAAGCTTGTGAGGTTCGGTAGTTGCAAGAATAAAAACCACATGGGAGGGCGGCTCTTCAAGCGTTTTAAGCAAAGCATTGAATGCCCCCGTTGAAAGCATATGGACCTCATCAATAATATACACTTTGTATCTGGCTCTTGAAGGAGTATAAACCACCTCATCCCTGATTTCCCTGACATTGTCAACGCTGTTGTTGGAAGCAGCATCAATTTCAACCACATCAAGTATACTCTGTGACAGGATACCCTTGCATATTTCACAGGTATTGCATGGATTTCCATCTTTAGGCTCAAGGCAGTTTATAGCACGGGAAAGGATTTTTGCCATAGTTGTCTTGCCTGTGCCACGAGTTCCGCAAAAAAGGTAAGCATGTGCTATCCTACCCGTTACAACGCTGTTTTTCAAGGTTTTCACAACATGCTCCTGCTCTACCACATCCTCAAAGACCAAGGGCCTCCACTTCCTATAAAGCGCAATATACGACATGCTTCCTCCTGTATGATAAATCGTCTTATTTCAACTCATAATATGATTGGTTCCCACAAAGTCATTTCATGGCTTTTTTTATGCAAGCTAAGAATCTGTACTTGCATAAAGTATCTGCTATGGGCAGATAACTGGGCAAAGCCAATTTTTATTGCAAACATCCTGTGACTTTTAGGGGTACAATCATATTATAGCAAAACAATAAAATAAAAAAAGAGTACATGACTTAATTAACATGCTGGCGAATACACCTTATAACACAGTGTAAAGTGATTCGTATGCTTGTTTTTTCATTTTTAATATAGATTTGACAAAAAAGCCAGTTTAAATAGAAACTGGCTTTTGCTTTATTATTGATTGGCCGTGCACCTGTCTTCGACATACAATTACAGGCGTAACCTGCGCAGTTGACTCTAACCAGGCAACCCTACGGCACACGGAAGAGCCTGCTTACCGCTGCTTTCTTCCGAACCTGACGGGGTTCACAGATTTCCGTTGCGTAAGACCCGGTTTTCATTGCCACTTTCGAAGGGCAGACCCTACAAAAATAAGCCTGGGACAGGAATTCAACCCTGCTATAGCGGATTGCAGGTGCAGGACACCGCTACCTCCCCGTCTAGCACGGCCAAATATTAACTTTTATACAGACCCAAACGAGTCACCCATCTATTATACAAAAAAGCATCCTTTACTGCAAGTTATTTCGGTAATAAAAAATATGTAAATACTGGAATATTTATTGCTTATTTGTAAGGATAATTAAAAAGACAAAAAAATAAAGCACTTGTTATAAATTAAAAATAATACCGGTTAATCAGTGCTTTATCCATTTTAAATAATATAAACTCATAACTTTATATTTAAAAGGAGAAACAAAATATGAAAGTTATTATTACTGGTTGTGGCACTTTTATTATAACATAACTTCTTCCAAAATGTATATTAATATTTTATTACAAAAATATTAACAAATGATGAATACCTCCCCTTGTCATAAATTACTGTCTCCTGTCGTAATTTTCATCCTCAAGAACAGGGTTTTTTGCAGTATTGCTCTCAATATAATTTGAATAAAACTTAGTATATTTATCAAGAATCTTTCTGTCGTGTTCACTTAACTCAGTGGTCGGCAGCTTTATTTTTTTATTCAAGCCATCATCTCCTAACATAATATTATAGTAATAAATATTTTTCAAGACTGATTAGAAACACTTAGCGCAAGGTCATTAATCCGTTTTATATATTTTATGGAAGGAGCAAAACATATATACAGAAAAATCAGCCAAACAGCAAAAAACCCTTCAACAAATAGTTGAAAGGCTTTGGAGCTGGTGGACGGAATCGAACCCCCGACCTGCTGATTACAAGTCAGCTGCTCTACCTGCTGAGCTACACCAGCAAAATTAATGTATTGAAGATCAATCGTCAGGTATCAGATTAAGCGACTTTCAAGGCATCTTGAAATCAGTTCTTAATCTGTAATCTGTTTTGGTGGGCACTATAGGGCTCGAACCTATGACCCTCTGCTTGTAAGGCAGATGCTCTCCCAGCTGAGCTAAGCGCCCCCGCTCTTTGCAAGACGTATTATAACATATTGAAAACAAAAAAGTCAACCCGCTATTTCATGTCAACATTGACCAGTTCCACACCTTTTGCTATGACCGCGCAAATATCCAGGCTCTGTGAATCTGCAATCACAAGGTCTGCATCCATACCGGGGCTTATTCTGCCCTTTTTCTTGAGCTTGAGCAAATCAGCAACATTGGATGTAATTACCCTCAAAGCGCATTCCATCGCTATCCCCTCTATTTGAACCGCATCCTTCACCTCTTTATATAGTGACTTGGTTGATGCCACGCCCAGACCTATGAGCACTCCGTCCCTATCAAATTCGGGAATGCTGCCCTGACCGTCAGAGGTGAAAGTGATATTCCGTATATCAACGCCTTCCTCAAGCATTGCCCTTAGCCCTTTGCTGCACTTAACCTCACCCTCCTCTATAAATCTCCAGACAGTGCTTGTGGTAAAATCAACGCAACCACCGCCTTTGGCATATTTGATTGCTTTTTGGAAAAGAGATGGGTTTCTGTTAATGTGGGTAGGAATCACCTGTTTTTTTGGTATTTCAGTTTCTGATTCCAGACGCTCAATATAGTCAAGCTCCATTTTACCATCGCCCATATGCACGTTGACGATGCCTGCTTTTCCCGAGAGCATTCCTCCGACTCTTGCATCAGAGACAACCTTTACAAATTCCTCAAAAGTAGGGTGGCTTGAGCGGTGATCAGACAAGGCTACTTCACCCACGCCAATGATATCGTCAATAAGGATAATATCTTCCTGAATTGAACCGGTTATGGTCTTCGGAGGCATCCTGTATGAACCGGTATATACGAAGGCGGTAATGCCCTCTTCTTCCAAGGAACGGGCTTTTGCCACAAGTGCTCTAAGATCCCTCGTGATGCCGTCTGTCCCCAGACAGCCTACAACTGTTGTAATACCCGACTCAAGCAATTGGGAAATCTGAATTTCCGGTGTTCTGGTGCTGAAACCTCCTTCGCCTCCGCCCCCTAAAATGTGGACATGGGCATCAATAAACCCCGGAAAGACCAGTTTTCCTGACGCATCGATTTCTCTCACCTGAATTTCAGGCACCTTAAGGCTTATATTTTTGCAGACAGCTTCTATCCTTCCGCCTGCTATCATTATAGCATTCTTTCCCAAATATTCAGGTGCATATACCTCGCCGTTCCTTACTATTGTAATCAATTGCTTTAGCCCCTCTCACACAGATATAATAAATAAACTCTGATTCATTCCGAAATTATTATCTGAATTCAAACCAATTGCATATATTTATAAGATGATATGTGCACAAAAAAGCCGTCCATATGGACGGCTTTATGGTCGGGGTGAGAAGACTTGAACTCCCGGCCCCATGGTCCCAAACCACGTGCGCTACCAACTGCGCTACACCCCGATAACGTCTGTTCAAGACGCAAAATATATTTTACTATGCAATTACGTGTTTAGCAATTATCATTAGTAGCGTTTAATTAAGTTTATAGCATAATATCTTCGTTATACAAAACCATAGTATCTGTTCCTTAAATATATAAATTTGTCGCTGCTGCAAGAATCACTTGCCGAAGCTTCCAAAAATGATTTTTTCAAGCCGAATCCTTCTTTAATAATTCCAGCAACCAACTTGCTATAGGCATTCATGTGTTTTATAATTGTATAAAACGCATCCGGTGAGGTGTTTATTATAAAGCAGATTCTAGGCTATGTCAGAAGAGCAGTACAAGATTATGATATGATACAGGAGGGCGACCGTATAGCAGTTGGTGTTTCCGGCGGCAAGGACAGCCTGACCCTGCTTGTGGCCTTGAGGCGGCTCCAGCATTTTTTCCCTATAAAGTATGAACTGGAAGCTGTAACGCTTACAATGGGCATAGGTGAATTTAATACCGCTCCAATAAGGGAGCTTTGCAGTGAAATTGGTGTCAATTATACCGTGGAAGAAACTCTGATAGGAAAAATAATATTTGAAGCCCGTCAAGAGAAAAACCCTTGCTCACTTTGTGCAAACATGAGACGCGGCGCTCTCCACAATGTGGCAAAACGTCTTGGCTGCAACAAGGTTGCTTTGGGCCACCACAAGGATGACGCAATAGAAACCCTTATGCTCAGCCTGCTTTACGAAGGTCGTATCAGCACCTTCTCCCCTGTCACTTTCCTGGACCGTAAGGAGCTGCACCTCATACGTCCTCTCATATACGCCCAGGAGAAGGAGATAAAGGGCTTTATCAAATCGGAAGGCATAAGGACAGTGAAAAGCGCCTGCCATATTGACGGTAAGACTAAAAGGCAATATATTAAAGACCTTTTGAGGGAACTATCCATAGAGAACAGAGATGTAAAAAATAATATATTTGGCGCCATTCAACGCTCGCATATAAGTCACTGGTAATGATTTAGTATTGATTCAACTGCAAGAACAGCTTTTCTTGGAACAAGATGCATAAATCACTCGACGATGTTGCAACAATTCCGAAGCCAAAATGCCATGGATGGCATTTTGAGCATCGCGTGACAGAATGTCACATTGATGCGGGCGAGGAATTGCAAGACAAGTCGTAATGATTTCATCGAAGTTCCAGAAAATGGGGTTTGCAGTTGAATCAAAATCAAATTAGCGGAATTTTGACCTATTCAAATAGTTTATTTATTCTTCATGTTCCTGTCCAATATCTCGCCTAAGCATGCAATATCCTTCTTTTCAAGGTTGTTCCGCAAAATATTTTCAATCGCTCTGTACTCCTCCTGGGTGATGCCGCCTTGAGCCATCTCAACAATCCTTTCAATATCCTCTCTCTTCAGCTTTTTTATAACAGACAGTCCTGCCAGCTTGTCCTTTAGGCTGATATCCTTTATTGACAGTATTTCATCAAGAGTCAGAAAATACTTCTTCTCTTCATTGTTTTCCTGAGACGCCTCCTCATCACCAGTTTTTCCTTCGTTGCTTTTTGTCTGTTCATCCGCTGTTCTGTCAAAATTTACTTCTCCCTTTGTTGCCTCAACCTTTTCCTCATCCGCAGGACAAGGCTGATTGTCCCATGCTGAAGGGAAATCCTTAACCCGTTCATAATTAAGCCCAAAAGATCTTAATGCAAGATTAAAATCAGGCATAAGGTTAACAACAAAAGCTATGCTGACTGCAAAAAAAATAATTATTAAGAATTTACCAATCCATCTCATAAAATAATACCTGTAAAATATAATTTACAGGTATTATTTGCTGTTTAATCCTTTTTATTCTTTTGTTATCGACTTCAGATAGCTGTAAAAATCATCCTTCAGATCTTCCCTCTTTAATGCGAATTCAACCGTCGCTTGCAGGAAACCAAGCCTGTTTCCGACGTCATAGCGTTTGCCGAAGAAATCATAAGCGTACATGGCCTCATGGCAAATCAGCTTCTTCAATGCATCCGTAAGCTGTATTTCCCCGCCTTTTCCCGGCTCAGTATTCTCAAGATGGTTGAAAATTTCCGGTGTTATAATATATCTTCCAAGAATAGCTATGCTTGATGGAGCCTTGTCCACCTCAGGCTTTTCCACAAGGTCCTTAACCTTGTACACCCTTCCGTCCACAAGCTTGCAGTCAACAATCCCGTACTTTGAGACATCCTCCTTTGGAACCGTCTGCACGCCAAGCACAGAAGTCTTGTATTCATCGTAAACATCAATAAGCTGCTTTAAGCACGGCACATCGGAATCGACAATATCATCTCCAAGCAATACCGCAAATGGCTCATTGCCTATAAAAGACCTTGCGCAGTATATGGCATGCCCCAGCCCTCGAGGCTCCTTTTGTCTTATATAGTGAATATCCACCAGATTCGAAATATCCTGGACCACACTCAGAAGGTCCTGGTTGCCCTTCTTTCTCAATTCATTCTCAAGCTCCACGGATTTGTCAAAATGATCCTCAATGGCTCTTTTATTTCTGCCTGTAACTATGATTATGTCCTTTATGCCTGATTCAATCGCTTCTTCAACAATATACTGTATCGTAGGCTTGTCCACAATAGGAAGCATTTCCTTTGGCTGTGCTTTTGTTGCAGGCAGGAACCTGGTTCCCAGTCCCGCTGCTGGAATAATGGCTTTACGTACCTTCAAATGTTCTGCACCCCTTTAATGATTTATTTAGCTTATTAATTTACATGAATATTTTAGCATATTATCCACGAATTTTATATTTAAATATTTATATTGCCCGCCTGGTAAATAAAAACCCTGAAAGTATGGCGGTAAACGGGGCAACGAGAATCAGACCGAAGCTTCCAACAATGGTATGCAGGATTTCACCCGCAACATATTTTAGGTTTAAAATATTTATAATAGGAGTCCCTTGCGCCATAAATACCATCAGCAACGCAACATATCCTCCGGAATATGCAAGCAGCAGGGTTGTTGTCATGGTGCCTAAAACCGCTCTTCCAATGGAGAAACCCGACTTTATCGCATCCATCCTGCTTATATCAGGCTTTTTTTCGACAATCTCGTGGACAGCTGCAGCAATATCCATCGCAAGATCCATCAACGCGCCTGATGAGGCAATAAATATCCCTGCTATAAAGATATCAGTAAGGTTCAAGTGAGCATAGCCCGAGTAAAGCAGGCTCTCAGAAAAATGCAGTACAGCCCCGTGAACTTTAAAGCTTTTGCCGAAAATTATTGCCAGTATGCATGTGACCAATGAGCCTGAAATCGAACCGAGAATTGCTGCATATGACTTTCGGGACAGGCCCGAAACCAGCAAAATTGTTGACGCCGTCATAGCTATTACTACAAGCATCGAAAGTATGATCGGGTTATATCCCTTAAGGAAAAACGGTATCAGCACTTTCCATATCATCAATACCGTTAATATAAACGAAAGCAAAGCTTTAACACCCGTCCAGCCGGCAAAAAATATCAATAGCAAGGCAAAGGCTATAAAGAGTATTAACTCAAGGTTTATTCTGTAATGGTCAACAATATTTGTAAAAATAATATTATTATCGTTATAATCAATTACAACCAGCGCTCGATCTCCAGGTGCAAAAATCTTGTCCATTTCCAGTTTGCCCATCAGATGATTCACTCCATCGGTTTCCATGCCTTTAAACCTGCCGTTAAGCACTCTTAGCCTGCAATGCTGCTGGCCGTGACGGATAAGGCCGACTTCTCTGATATACTTGTTATCAACCTCAAGGATCTCAGCCTCCGCTCTTTCGCTGTTTTTATGCACTATGCCCTCAAAACCCGTTGGAATAAACATTAAAATAATAATAGCCGCCAATATAATAATTATAAATAAAGAATCTTGCGTCAATAATTTGCTTTTCATCAAAAAAATCGAATCCTTTCGTTTAAACACAACAATTGGATGGGGCTAATAAACCCCACCCAATTTAAGAATTTATAAATTCAAAATTTGTTTATTTAATTTTTAATATGGATTTAAGCTTCTTAAATACATCCGTATTGTCGTAATATCCGTTAAACAGCTCCTGGCCCAAGCCCATTGCAAACACCGGAACGGGTGAACCTGTATGCGAGTATGAGGACCAGCCGATTCCCGATTTGTTGTTGAGTATATGTGTCAAGGTTACGGTAATAGGCTCATATGAACCGTACAGAACTACTTCTCCGTCTGTGTACTTTCTGTTGCCTGAAGGAATCATTGTCTGCTTGAAAGCATTCTTAAGAAGCTGCACTTCGTAATCTGTCAGCACCATATCCTTTCTGGTGGCGGCATCAGCGTCTGTTGACGTAATTAAACCAAAGGAAGCCTTTATTTCAGGAAGAATGTCTTCCAATTTTGCTTGATCTGCGTTAGTTTTCGCCTTGTAGTCGGCGACAAATTTATCAAACTCAAGATATGATTTCTTCTGGTAGTTCAGCTTTTCGTAGAAGGTTGAGTATCCTGTCGCCGCAAAGCCTATTGAAAGACCTCCGGTTTCATGGTCGCCGGTTACAACAATAAGTGTTTCTTTCGGATGCTTGTGGTAGAAGAAAATAGCTTCATTTACAGCTTTTTCAAAGGCAAGTGTGTCATTTACCGCAGTTGCTGCGTCATTGGCGTGACATGCCCAGTCGATCTTTCCGCCCTCAACCATAAGGAAAAATCCATTTTTGTTATCCAATACTTCAATTGCTTTTCTTGTAAAATCAGCAAGAGACAGTGAAGCATCTGTTCTGTCAATTTCATAAGGAAGCGCCTTGTCTTTATCAACCACAGGGTTCATAGCAATAACTCTTCCGGAATCTTTATTTAAAGCGAGAATTTCCTCTTTTGTATTTACAACCTTGAAGCCATTTTTCTTTGCTGTTTCAACAACGTCAGGCTGATCATTGTTTTTGCCCTTAGGGCTTATGAGTCCTCCGCCGCCGAAGAAATCGAAGGTGCTGTTTGCCATCTCCATGGCTATTTCGTAGTAGTTTCCTCTTGAAGGCTGGTGTGCGTAATAAGCTGCTGGAGTAGCATGGTCAATAGACACGCTGCTCACAATACCTACCTTGTAGCCCATTTCCTTAATCATTTCGGTAATGGTTTTGTACTTTACCTTTTTATCAACGTCCATATTGATTACATTGCTTAATGTCTTATATCCTGTAGAATATGATGTGGCGGTTGATGCCGAGTCAGGACAGAAGGATGTGGCGTCAAAGGTTGTGCATGCGCCTGCCACAGGGAAGTTAGAAAAGCTTAATCTTCTTAAAGCAGGTGTTTTGCTGTCTTTAAAAGTATTTTTCCCTGAAAAAATTTCTGTTGAGTTGATTTGAGGATAGCTCATGCCATCGCCGATAAACATGAACACATACTTTGGAGCTACGCCGTTGTAATTGTTGAGAGTTGACGTAGGTGTGTTTGCTGTCGCTGTAGCCAGCATGAAGACAATAGAAGTAATTAATAATAGTGAAACAAGAAGTGCTGCAATTTTTTTATTCATTCTAAGCATTTGTTTTCCTCCTTGATTAATTAATATGTTTCATAAGTTAACATTCGTGGAATATTTTAAAGGAGGTTTTTTAAGCTTTTATTAGATATATGTTAATTTTTGGTACATAATGTTAAGTTTGTAACAGATACGTCTTGCAGCCTGTCCTAAGTTTCTTGACTTATTTGTGATACGGCTCGCCGCGTATAATTTTAAACGCCCTGTATAATTGTTCAAGAAGAATAAGCCGTGCAAGCTGATGCGGGAATGTCATGTCGGAAACGGACAGCTTTAAATCCGCCTTGTCCAGAAGCTCCTGATCAACCCCAAGGGAGCCGCCGATAAGAAAAGTAATATGTGAGCTGCCAGAAATAAAAAAAGAATTAAGCTTCTCGGCAAATTCCTCGGACTTAAGCCTTTTTCCCTTTACCTCAAGAACAATAACCACACTGCCCTCCTTAATCCTCTTTAAAACCCTTTCGGCTTCCTTCCGCTTAACAGACGCCTCCTGTGAGGGGGTGAGGCTTTCCGGCGCCTGTTCATCCTCAACCTCCGCAATCTCCAAATCGCAAAACCTGCTGAGCCTTTTGCTGTATTCAGCAATCCCTTCCTTCAAGTACCTCTCTTTTATTTTCCCCACAGCAATCACAGAAATCTTCAAAGCTCCACCACCCTGCTCACCCTGTCGCGCAAAGCAACATCAATGTAAATGTCGCTTCCTATCGCCAGTTTTTTCTCAAACAGGGTGTTTGATACCGTCTCATAGGCTAGCTCCGGAAAATTGTTCTCCTTGCTGAGATGGCCCAGCAGAAAGTGCCTTGTGCCTAGACTCGCAAGGTAAGCAACAACCTTCCCTGCCATATCATTGGAAAGATGGCCCCTGTCGCCTAAAATGCGCCTTTTTAAATGCCACGGGTAAGGCCCCACCCTTAGCATTTCAACATCATGGTTGGATTCCAGCAGAATCATGTCGCTCTTTTCCAGATATCCAAGGATTTCTCTGTTTATATGCCCAATATCCGTAGCAGTGGTGATTTTTCTTCCATTTATGAAGAAGTTAAACCCTACGGGGTCGGAAGCGTCATGCGGGATAGAAAAGGGCCTTACAGCAATGCTTCCTATTTTGAAATCCTCTCCGGACACAAAATATTGCTTGTTATGAGCCTGGACAGGGCCTATGAAGCTCTCCATGGACTGCCATGTGCTTGTGTTTGCATAAACAGGCAGGTTGAACCTTCTCGAAAGTATCCCTGCACCCTTTATATGGTCGCTGTGTTCATGAGAAATTAAAATAGCGCTTAATTCCGAGGGGTTTTCACCGATAGAACACAGCGCTTGTGTTATTTTTTTTGCGCTAAGGCCTGCATCTATCAGGATCCTGGTGCTTTCAAAGCCTAGAAACAACGAATTCCCGCTGCTGCCGCTGAACAAACTGCAGAATTTAATCATAGCTGACAAGATCCTTGCCTTATTCTGCAAATTTCCGCCCCAAGGCTTCGGAGCTTTCCTTCGATATTTTCATAGCCTCTGTCTATATACTCTATATTGTACAGCTCCGTCTCTCCCTCGGCGACCAGCCCAGCCACAACCATAGCCGCTCCGGCCCTTAAGTCCGTAGCCTTTACCGGTGCTCCCGTAAGCCTCGATCCGCCTTCAATTACAGCCATCCTGCCTTCTACCTTTACCTGCGCACCCATTCTCTTGAGCTCATCAATGTACTGGAATCTTGAATCCCAGACCCCTTCAGTAATTGTGCTTGTGCCGTCGGCAAGGCAAAGCAGCACTGTGACGGGCGGGTGAAGATCCGTCGGGAAGCCCGGATATGGCAGCGTCTTAATATTAGCCTTGCTTATCCTGCCGTTCCCTGTTACCCTTATCCAGTCTTCGCCCTCCACTACCTTCACATTCATTTCAATAAGCTTCGCCGTCAATGAATCCATGTGCTTGGGAATAATGTTCCTCACAACAACATCTCCCTGTGTTGCGGCGGCCGCCACCATAAAAGTGCCTGCTTCTATCTGATCCGGAATTATAGAGTATGAAACATTTCCTTTAAGGCTTTCCACGCCCTTTATCTTTATAATATCCGTTCCGGCACCCTTAATATTAGCTCCCATAGCGTTTAAAAAGTTTGCAATGTCAACGACATGAGGCTCTTTAGCCGCATTTTCAATTGTAGTGATCCCTTCGGCCTTTACCGCAGCCAGCATAAGGTTTATAGTCGCGCCTACGCTTACAACATCGAGGAATATATGGCTTCCCACGAGCTTGTCTGCCTTTAGCCTCACAATCCCATGCTTTACCTCCACCCTTGCGCCTAAAGCCTCGAACCCCTTAATATGCTGGTCGATAGGCCTGAAGCCAAAATCGCAGCCTCCGGGCATCGCAACCTCAGCCCTTTTAAAGCGCCCTAAAAGCGCTCCCAAAAGATAATAGGAGGCTCTCATTTTTTTAACCATGTCATATGATGCCTTATAGGTATTTACATTTCTGGAATTTATGAAAAGAGTGTTGTGGTCCGCGAACTCAGCTTCAGCGCCCAGCTGGATCAGTATATCCTTAAGAATTGCAACATCGCTTATATTTGGAACATTTTCTATCTTGCATGAATTATCTATCATCAAAGCAGCCGGTATAATTGCCACCGCCGCATTTTTCGCACCGCTTATGTATACCTCACCTTTTAAATTCCTGCCGCCTTTAATAACCAGCTTCTCCAAAATCGCCACCAACCTTGCGTTTATTCTTCTGTAAGGGGACATTCCCTATCACATTATATCACTAATTATTTTAAAAGGCACTAAAATTTTATTTTATCCTCTTCCCGTCAAAAACATTATAATATTCCGGCTCCTGACCTTCAATCCTTATTCTCCATACCGGCTTTTTATGTATAATCCTGCTCTCCCCCTCATCGGACTCGCCTTTGAAGCCCAGGTCTATGCCTGTAATAACACATGGGCGCTCGCTGGTAAAGTTGCTTAAAAGAATCTGGTGGGCCGAAAGAGTCTTTGTTCCGTTATTATCTTCCTTTTTTACATCAATAACCTTGCTGTATTTATATTTAACAACCATTTGTCCCTTGCTCGTAAACGTTGCGTGTATATAATTATCATAAATCAGAAAGCCTCCGTACCTTTGCAAATAAGCCGCATATGCCTCATACTCAGACCTCACGCTGTATTCGTCAAGCACATAATCCTTAAACGGAAGCCCCAGCTTATCGGCGGCGTTTTGCAGGCATTGGCGGATTTCCTTGATATTCTTTATGTCAATTCTGTTATTTTCGCAGGTATATATTTTCTCCCTTTTCAACTCTCCCGTCTCATAATGCAAAGTCGCATTTTCGCTTAAAAATGCGGGAATGGCGGATACATTAATTTTAACTCCTCGCTCCCTGAGAATTTTATATGTATTGTAAACCGTATCATTTGCAACCCTTGCGTCATTTTTTGACCATACGATATTAAAAAGCAGGAAAACATTGAGAGCGGCAAATAGCGCCAGCAGTACATTTTTTACCTTTGACCAGTCCATTATTTTACACCCTCCATTTCCAGAATATATTTTTCTCCTTCGGTACTGTTTATAAGCCAGATTAATTCCATCTCAGGTGACCCGTTTTTGAGCATATATGAAATATCTATGCTCTTTATCAGCATGCTGTCCGAAATTTGATTATACTTATTTATCAGTCTGTCCAAGATATCCTCCTGGTACGTCAGGAAGCTTTCCTCCTCCGTTGAATCAAATTGTCTCAGAAGCCATGAGCAATATGTCACCCGGTTTCCGTTTGCTCTGATTACCAGGGCGTTGTTATTCTTTTTCCTGTTATTGCTTCCCGGCTCATAATTATAATATACCTTAAGTCCGTTAACACTGTAATCAAACAAAAACTCGTAAGACTCGCCATTCACATTTTTATTGATGCCTGAAAGATTTAGAGTTGTGCCTGATACCAGAGGCTTTACCCTTTCAATAAACTCGATTGCTCTTTGAAAGGCCTCGGAAGCTGTACCCTTATTGGACTCATTTACAAGCGGCAGGTATTTATATTCAAGAAAGCCGTCCATACGAAGCCTGTAGAGGTTATTAAGATTTTTGAATTCAAGCAAATTTCCAAAAGCCTCAGCATAGTCATAGCTGGCCTTTTCACCGCCAAGCAATATTGCGGCAATATCCTCCGTTTTTTTTGCTGTGATTAATTTGGGAACAAAGCTGCTCACTCTTTTAAAATTCCTTATGCTCGACTTTTTACCCCCGAAGGAAATAATCATGTCCTTGTTGAAATACTTGTTATAATTCATCCACGCCACAGATTTATATCTTTTGTAGATGCCTGAACTGTCAATCTTATCTATAAGATTAAAAAAATACTCCTTTGGAAGCTGTTTTTCATCAATATTGATATTGTACCTGGTAATCGTATCGTCCGTCTGGATGTAAATTGTGTTCACAGGGGAATTGATATCATCCCTTAGAGCTATCATCATTCTTTTCATGCCGACAGGCTCTGTGACATCTTCTGTTTCCCGGCCGAGGAACCACATGAGCAGGTCGCTTTCCAGCGTATAATCAAACTCAAATATAATTCCTGTCTTTTCCATCAGAGCCGACCATTTTTCTGCAAGAGCATTTCTGTCAGCTGCGATGATTTGCGGCTGCCCTATAAGTCCTCTTCTTTCGGATATGTTTTTAAGATATGCTTTAGCCTCATTCCAAAGCCTGATATAATCCCCGCTTTCATTGTCCACTGCCCAGAAATTTGATTCTATACCTTCCGCAATAATTATCCTTTCGGGATTAAAATAATCGATCCTGGCAACATCTTCAGGCTTTGGCTTGCTGGCGCCATTGAAAACGGGGGATAAAAAACTAATAGGAAACCAATGGTTCTGTATTTCCCAAAGGATTCCTACTTGTATAAGACTTGCGAATACTAATATAAGAATTGTAATTGTTTTTATATCTTCAAGCCTTTTCCGGTTCATTAAAAACCTCGAATTGAAGTGTTTTATTTTACTTTAAATATTGTCTTAAGGGCTTCAGTCACATTCAAAACACCGTTCTTTATTCTATCCTTAAAGCTTTGCTCAAGTACAGTTATGGTATAATCCTTTATTTGAAGGTTTTCTCCCGCTACAAGATTTTTGCTGTTAGCCTTCTGGAAGGCTGCAATCCTTATCCTGTTGGCGCCTGTTTCCGGAAGCACGACCTCCTTCATGAATATCCCCGATTGCCCTACATCCCATCCGCTTTCGTCATCAGTATTATAGAACGGAACGAATGTACCCTTTGAGTCCTCGATGGCCAATTCAACGCGAATGCCGCTTAGCGTTGTGTTTCCGCAGATTACATATGACCTCTTGAAGGTAGTCTCATCTCCTTCGGGCCTTGTTATCTTAACAAGAAACTCATCTGTAGACTTAATGTCCTTATCATATATAACGCTGCTGAATGCGGCCAAGGATGGCATTGCAAGCAACAACACTGCCAGCAGTAAAAGCAACGGAATTATAACCTTCTTCAGCATACCTGACACCTCTTAATATTTTATAAGCATCCTGATTATGGCATCATCTCAGGATATGGAATATTCTAAGTATTTCCCCAATAGAATAATTTTACACCCATTTGTATCTTCATTATACTACAACAAATGTTACAAATCCATTACACTGCATTTAAGATTGGGTTACATATTGGCAGCGTTACTGTAACCTCGGTGCCTTTCCCTACCTCGCTGCTGATGGCTATGGAGCCCCCATGGGCTTCGGTGATTTCCTTGGCTATCGCAAGCCCAAGTCCCGTACCTCCCATTTCCCTTGATCTCGCCTTGTCCACCCTGTAGAACCTCTCGCAAAGCCTTGGAATATCCTCCTTTGGAATTCCTATGCCCGTATCTGACACCTTTACATATGCTTCATTGTAATTTTTCCCCACATTGACTGTTACAATCCCGCCCTCCGGCGTATATTTTATGGCATTGGTCAGGATGTTAAGAATTACCTGCTCAATTTTATCCCTGTCGCCTTCTACAAAAGGAGCATCATCCTCAATATACAGGTTAAGCTCGTGTTTTTTATTCTTCGCCTCAAATTCAAGCTTTTCCACAGAACCCTTCACGAGATCTGAAAGAGAAACCTCTTCCCGGTTCCATTGCTGCTGGCTGCTGTCAAGCCTTGAAAGCTGGAGCAGGTCTTTTACAAGCCTGGTCATCCTGTCAGCCTCGGAATTGATTACAGAAAGGAATTTCATCGCAGTATCCCTGTCGTCCACCGCTCCGTCCATAAGAGTCTCCGCGTAGCTTTTCACGGACGTAAGCGGTGTTCTCAATTCGTGGGATACATTAGCGACAAATTCCCTCCTCATATCGTCAAGCCTCTGCTGCTCAGTTATATCCTGGATAACCGCAATAACGCCCTCCGGTCTTCCCGTCTCATCCGAAAAATGGGCAAAATATATTCTAACAGCCTTTTCCGGAAGCCTTACGACCTTTTCCTTTTCACAGCTTTCATTCAGCGCAATTATATCCTCAAGCGAAATTTCTATGTCATATTTGCCGGCAAACTCAACAAATCCCATATCCGGCTCAAAAACGCCCATAATTTGCTTTGATGCGGGATTGGCATGTATAACCCTTCCAAAGATGTCAAATGCAATTACGCCATCAGTCATATAGTTGAGAATTGTTTCAATTTTGCTTTTTTCACGGGAAATCTCAAGAATTTTATTCTTAAGCTCTCCCGCCATGTAGTTGAAGGTTTCGGTGAGCCTGCCTATCTCGTCGCCGGACTTTACCTCCACCATCTGGTCGAAATCTCCTTCGGCAAGCCTTCTTGCCTTATTGGCAATATTTCCTATGGGAACGGTAATTGTCTTTGAAAGTATAAACCCGATAACAAGAGAAGCCAGAACAGCCAGTCCGGAGCTGAACTGAATAATTTTTGAGAACTTCTCGATTGTCGGCGATATTTCTCTGCTGTCCAGCATTATATAAATCACATGGCTGCCCGCCTTTACGGCATAGTCAAAGTAATTGACGCCCCCTACCCTTACCTGGGTGCTCTTCCTGCCTTCTCCAGCAGCCATCGAAGCAATCAGATTCTCTGACCTGAATATCTCGTACCTGAACCTTACGCTGTCTTCCGAAAAATTTTTGTGGGAGGAATACTTTATTTGGCTTGTATCCTTATCTATTATTGTATATGAACGGCTTGCGCCTTTAAGGGGATAAGCCACCTTATTGTCAAGCCTGTCTATTATATATTCGTACTGAGGATTCTCGGCGTCGAATATCTCGGAATTAACAAGGGCGTTTTTTACCTGTTCCGTAAACAAATCATAGTAGGACGATTGCACGCTCTTATTGAGAATGACGCTCACAAAAATCATCAGAGAAAGGGTTATCGATATGAAGATAAATATAAGTCTCCACTGCAGACTCCTTATTCCCATCTGAACCTCACACTATGCTTTATTGAAGTAGTATCCCACACCCCTCTTTGTCATGATATACTCCGGGTCTGAAGGATCCTTCTCCAGTTTTTCTCTGAGCCTTCTCACGGTGACATCCACAGTTCTCACATCCCCGTAATACTCATAGCCCCAAACCTTCTCCAGAAGGCTCTCCCTTGTAAATATCTGATCCGGCTGCTGCGCAAGGAACTTAACCAGCTCAAATTCCCTCAGCGTAAGCTCGATAAGCTGACCGTCACGCTTAACCTCATACCTGTCGGCATCAATAACCAATGAGCCGTATTTTATGACGTTCGAGGGTGTTTTGGATGAATACTCCTCTGAAGCTGTCCTTCTAAGATTTGCCTTCACCCTTGCCATAAGCTCCCTTGGGCTGAAGGGCTTTGTAATATAATCATCCGCCCCAAGCTCGAGCCCCAGAACCTTGTCCACTTCCTCCTCCTTCGCGGTTATCATTAAAATCGGCGTATTCATCGTCTGCCTTATCTTGCGGCATACGGTAAAGCCGTCCATTTTCGGAAGCATGACATCCAGAAGTATGAGGTCCGGCTTCTGGCTGACTGCAAGCTCATAGCCCTGCTCGCCGTCATAAGCCTCGATCGTTTCCAAGCCTTCCTTCACCAGATTGAACCTCAGTATATCCACAATGTTCTTTTCATCATCCACAATCAGTACTTTTTTGCTCACAGAATACACCCCTTGTTTTTATGTAGATGTGTATCAACTTAGTCGATTCTATCATATACAGGCGTTAAGGTCAATTGTAATAGTCTGCCATATGGCTTATGCCGCTATATATTAATTATAGCACGTTATTTTTCAGAATAAACAGTGATTATATATTAAATGCGATAAATATCTTGCTTGAAAAGGTTATTAAAATGACTTTGAAGAATTTTCTCACTCTGACGCAAAAAGACCGGAGCATACCTCTCCGGTCCTATGTTGCAAAGCCTATTACATGCCGGATGCTGCTCTTCCGACACCGATGCTGTCTTCAAACTCTGAAACTGCAAGGTTGTAATCAAGGACGGCTT
>JAOACY010000106.1 GCA_026417615.1 Clostridia bacterium | reverse complement strand
CCTCAGGGATTCCGCTTAAGTATTTGTTTGTGAGAATGCCCTGATCCAAAGGGCAGAAGGCAATGCATCCAATTCCTTCCTCATCCAGGACATCCAAAAGACCATTTTCAATCCAACGGTTGAACATGGAGTAAATGGGCTTGTGTATGAGGCAAAGTCGGTTTTTAACAACCTGCCGAAATTTTCTTCTGCCGATCCGGGAACAGGGCCATAATTGTTTGCCAGGTCAAAATGTGTAATTCCCAAATCGAAAGCCTTTCTGACCATAGCTCTCATATTATCCATTGTATCCACGCTCCCGAAATTATGCCAAAGACCGAGCGAAATTGCCGGGAGCTTAAGTCCGCTCCTACCGCAGCGGGCGGTATTGAATATTATTGTATCTGTTCTCATTTGTCTGATAAATCATAAATGTTTTGGAAAACGGATATTGCATATCGTGGACTCCTTATGTTCCCCTGTGCATTTATACTTTTTAGATAAAATAAAACAATATAGGGATAAGGCCTAAAATACACTTCTCATCCTGTCGCAGTAGTACTGTATGTTTTCCCATTTTGCATCCGGAGGAATGCGGTGATCGGGGCATGGTATATAGCCGCCTAAGTCTACCAGTTCTTTCAGCCTTTCAATTTCATTATCTACAGCTTTATAGTCGCAGGCAAATACATTTTTATTCATACCCCCCACACCTCTTATTTCTTTTCCGTATTTTTCCCGCCATGGCTTAATACTGGCTTGCCATGTGCCGTACTCAATAGGGAACATGGTATTGACGCCATTTTCAAGCCAGGTAGGTATAAGTGAATCAATTAAACCGTCGCAGTCAAGGGATACAATTTTTATTCCATAATTATTTAATAGTCCGGTGATTTTTTTATAATACGGGCCAACCTTTTCATTAAAAATTGAGGGCTTTACCAAAGGCCCGTTCTTAAAACAGATGTCTTCCCAGAAATGTGCAAAATCAAAATGAATGCCTGCCTTTAGTATTCTTTCCGTCGTCTTAAAGCAAAGCTCACCGACAGTTTGGATTATTTCATCATATAAATCCTCGTCATCCGCATACATATAGCTTATTCCCTCTACTCCCATCCAATTGCGGATTTGACCGAAAAGGCTCTTGCAGTAAAGGCCGAGAGGCTCCTGCCGTGTATCTGATTCGGCTGCAAGCTTTTTCATTGCATGTTCATCAAACCGGGATTCAGAATACTGAAGACGAGGAAGGTAATGCTCCTCCCATGAGGTTCTGTCTGTTAGAAGATGTCCTATTTCTGAAGGAATCGAGCGTACGCCCTTTTTTTGCACTACAATAACGCCGTCTTCATTTAAATATTTATATGTGCCGTCAGCAAACTCTTCAATTACCTTTGGCTCAAAAGCAGGAAAAAGGGAACCAGCGCCTGAATTATCCGTAAAGGTTGTGATATAATTAAAATCGAACCCAAGCTTATCGCCTATTGCTTTATCCTTTGCGTTGCCGTCAGCTACTCCAGTTATTTCTTCGCGAGAAAGATGCCCTTGAGAACACCAGATTTCCAAAGTTTCCTCCCAGTAGCCGAAATGAACCAAAGGCATCCTGTCATAGCTTTCATAGTTCAATATTGCTTTTAATCTTTCTCTATTATTCATAAGAAACACCTCACCTAAAAATTGTACAAAATAAATGCTTATGGTATAATTGTATTACTATATTCAATAATAGTCATTTATCAATGCTGCTTAAAAATATATAAATATTGCTCATGGTGATAAAATGAATGTTGTTTTTAATCTGGATATAAGCGAAAAGTCGTTTTTTGTAATTCACACTCCTTGCGTAGATTCTAAGCAATTACCCTTTCATGTATTAAGCTGTGGTCATTTCTTGGCAGGTCCTGACTACTTTACGACAAGAGAAGGTATGGATAATTATTTGCTTGTTCTGACACTTTCAGGCGAAGGATACCTGGAGTATGCAGACATGCAAGTTACGCTAAAGCCAAACCAGGTATTCCTCATAAACTGCTCATTAAAGCATTCCTACAGGACAGGCAGCTGTGGCTCTTGGGAAATAGAATGGGTGCATTTTAACGGAAATGCCTGCCATGAGTATTACAAATTAATTAATGAGGAAGAATTGAATATTATTAATCTTGCTGACTCAAAATGTATTTCAAAATATTTTGAGGAGATTTCTCAAACAATGAGTGGAAATTATTTGCATAATGATGTGAAGTTATCTATGCTGATGACAAATATCCTGACTGAGCTTTATATGAGCAAGCTAAACCCTATAGACAATGTTAGGCATAGTGAGCTGAACGAAATGCTTGACAATGTTATTAGCTTTGTTCAGGAAAATTACCAAAAGAAGATAACAATAAATGATATGGCCCAAATTGCTCATCTCAGTAAATATTATTTTCTCAGGGTTTTCAAAGGGTATACTGGCTTAAGTCCATATGAATATCTTATTAATTACAGGATAAACAGGTCAAAGCTTATGCTGAAGGAAACCTGCCTTACGGTTGAGGCTGTTGCATATAATACAGGATTCAACAATACAAACAATTATATTCGGCATTTCAAAAAAATTGTAGGAACTACACCATTAAAGTACAGGAATTACTGGATAACCTGAAAAGTCCAAAACCGGTTTAAATGAAACCAAAATGAGTTAATGAAAAAGAGTTTATTATATTTTAAAATTAAAGCATATTCAATCGGTTTGCAAGGAGAAATTGAGATGAAGATAGCTCTTATTGGCGGCGGAGGAGTACGCACAATTTATTTTACACAGGCAGTGGCAAAATATGCAAAAAGGCTGGGGCTTGACCATATATCCATTATGGACAGCAATGCGGAAAAGCTTGAAATATACGGAAGCCTGGCCAGGTTTAACGCTACTCAGATAAACAAAGAAATTAAGGTTGAGCTTACAAACAGCATAGAAGAAGCAGTGAGCGGTGCAGATTATGTAGTAATAACTATCCGTGTGGGCGGGGACGAGTCACGCATAAAGGATGAAAAAATCGCTTTGGCACGCAATCTTATAGGACAGGAAACAACAGGCGCGGGAGGATTTTCGTATGCCCTTAGGACTATACCTGTCATGCTTGATTATTGCAGAATAATAAAAGAAAAGAGCAACAACGCCTTGATATTTAATTTTACAAATCCTGCAGGACTAGTTACACAGGCATTACATAAGCATGGGTATAAAAATGTTATTGGTGTGTGCGACGGTCCCACCTGCCTCATAGCGGAGCTTGCACATGCAATAAGTGTTAGTGACAGCAATATAGAAACAAGAATTTACGGCCTAAATCATTTGTCGTGGCTTGACGGCGTAAAAATCCAGGGAAAGGAAATTCTGGGCAAGCTTATAGATAACGACGCTTTCCTTGAAAACCTTCATGAATCGGCTATGTTTGACAGGGGGTTGATCCGCTCACTGAAAGCAATTCCCAATGCTTATCTGTACTATTATTACCACAGAGAAAAAGCATTGCAAAATATTCTTACATCAAAAATGACCAGGGGCGAGCTTGTAAAGGATATAAATGAAAGAATGCTGAAAGCTCTTAAGGCGGCGGATGCCGTGAATAATCCCGAAGAGGGCCTGCGTGTTTACAGAAGCTTCATGGATGAAAGAGAAAAGACCTATATGTCCATTGAGACAGGCGGAAAACAGGAGAAGAAGGAAGCTGTTGATCTTAGAGCACTAGGCATTGAAAGTATTGTTCAGGGTATAAGCGATGAAGGAGAAAAATTTGAAGGCTATGCCGGAGTTGCTTTTAATTATATAGAGGCTGTGAAAAACAATAAAACATTGTATCTGCCTTTGAATGTTGCAAATAACGGTTCTGTCCCAGGGCTTGCGGATGATGATGTTGTCGAGGTAACATGCAGGATAGACGGTAACGGTATTCAAACTATAAAGGTTGATTCCGTGCCAGAAGAAAACATGTTGTTGATTAAGCAGATAAAAAGATATGAGCATCTTACAATTGAGGCAATAGAAAACAAATCAAAGGATATAGCAATTAAAGCACTTATGATTCACCCCCTGGTTAATTCCTATTCGCTTGCAAAAGAGCTTGTAAATGAATACGTCGAAGTGTTTAAGGATTTTGTCGGAGAGTGGCGATAGGAAGGGGAAATAACTATGTATGATGTTTTCTGTACAGGAGTAACCTGCTGTGATTTAATATTTGCTGGACTTGAAAAGTTTCCACAGCTTGGTGCTGATGTTTTTTGCAAGAAATTTATGATAAAGCCTGGCGGCATGTCAAATACACCTATGGGCTTAGCCAAGCTGGGGCTTGACAGTGTTTTTTTTACAAGGGTCGGAACTGACACTATGGGTGAAATTGTTTACAATTTCATGGAAAAAACCGGCTTAAACATGGCAGCTGTATTCAGGGATAAGGATTATCAAACTGCGGTATCAGCAGTTCTTACTGTAGGTTACGAGAGAGGATTTGCTTCATATGAAGACCGCAGCGATAAAGTCATTGATATTAATGAGATCGAAACGTATGTGAAAAACTCAAGGCATGTTCATTCAAGCCTTAATGACTGTATTAAATTGCCTCTTGCTAAATTAGCTGAGAAACATGGAAAAACCTTATCAATAGACGCAGGGTGGACCGAAAGCATCAAGCTTGACGATTTAAAACATCTGTTATCCAAATGCACGATATTTACTCCCAACGAAATAGAAGCCATTAATATTACCGGAGCTGAAAAGGCGGAGGATGCTCTAGAAATTCTCAGCAGGTATGCGAAAATTAATGTAATAAAGCTTGGGAAAAAAGGTTGTATTGCAAAAGAGGGAGACAGGACGATACGTGTGGATGCGGTCAAAGAGATAAAGCCTGTGGACACAACCGGAGCAGGAGATCTTTTCAACGCTGGACTGATTTACGGGTTTCTTAAGGGTTGGAAGCTTGAGAGAGCTTTAAGCTTCGCCAATGTTGCAGGAGGGCTGGCTGTTACATATTATGGAGGGATTGACGAGGATTTTACCTTGGAGAGGGTAAATTCGTTGATGGGAAAGTATTATTAAGATGAGGGATAACTATGAACAATTTTAGAGAAGTTCTTTTAAAAGAATTGAATTGCAGCGTTAATGCTGTTGTTACCAAATTTTCAGCAAGTCATGCTTTGTGTTCTTCTACAGCAAATTTGAGCGTTGAATCGGGCGAAGCAATAAGTATTGAGCTTGATAGCTCTAAATGGCAGGTTTTTTTAAGCTCTAATAAGG
Source organism: Clostridia bacterium (assembly GCA_026417615.1). GTDB lineage: Bacteria > Bacillota > Clostridia > Acetivibrionales > JAFADI01 > SKW22. The sequence continues at coordinate 4,019 of JAOACY010000106.1, read as the reverse complement.
AAGAGCATAAAAAAGGAGTAATAGATTTAAAAGCAAAATTCATCCTTGCAGAAGGTTTTGAAAAAGAGGCAAATACGGGCATATCTTTTACTTTTGATGAATGGTCTGAGGATAATTATGTGCTTATGCCTGCTGCCGCTTATAACGGAAACCGCTTCGAGTCAAGAAAGCTTCAATATCCTCCACAGGTCTGTGAAGAAAGAGATATGGGGCCTTATGCTGAAGAAATAATTACTGATGTGCCAAGATTAAACAAATATAAAGGCACTTCAAGGATACAGCTGCTAACAAGGGATTTATCAACTCCGGCCATTGGTTTTTATGCACCGAAAAAACACAAGGGCTTTTTGCTTCTAACAGAGCAAGGGACAAAGCTTGGAGACTCAGGGATTACCATCGTGGAAAGCGACGACAGGGCAAAGGCTGTAATCACTCTTACGGCTCCTGGCGTAAGGCATGACACCAGATATACAATATGCGACTGCTCATTTCCGTCAGAGGATAAGGGAGCGGAATTCAAACCAAAAGACAGTGTTGAGCTGCACGCAAGGCTTTATATTATTGAATGCGGAGATATTCATGATTTCTTTGCATGTTATGCAGGCGTAAGAAAGGATATTACAGGAAAAAGCAAGCTTTATCATGAAATCCCTTTTTATTCCGCATGGAATATTCAAGAAAAAAAGTATAACGAGGAAAATTGGATAGAAAAATATGGATATTATGCAGTTGGCGCAAGGGAAAACAAGTATGAGGACTGGCAGATTGGATGGGTTGGCGGGATAATGACCACTTATCCCCTGCTTTTTGAGGGGTGTGAGCTTTCCAGAGAAAGAGCGGCAAAAAACTTTGACTTTGTTTTTTCTCAAGGACAAGATGTGTCTGGCTTTTTTCATGGCTGCTTTTCAGAAGGTATATGGTTTGGAGATAACTTCAAAAATACAGAAAAAAAATGGCACCTTGTAAGAAAAAGTGCAGATGCTCTTTATTTTATAATAAAGCAGTTCATGCTTTTAGAAGAGCTAAATTCAGGAATTGAGGTCAAGGAACTGTGGAAAAATGGAGCAAAAAAATGTGCCGAAGCATTTGTGCGTCTCTGGGACAGATACAAGGATTTCGGACAGTTTGTCGACTCTGCCACAGGTGAATTGATTGTTTACAAATCAGCCAGTGCAGGCATTGCACCTGCAGGATTGGCACTGGCCTCAGTGTATTTTAATAACCCAAGGTACCTTGAGGTGGCAGAAGAAGCTGCAAATCACTATTATGAGAGCTATGTGAACAGGGGAATAACAAACGGGGGGCCTTGTGAAATATGTCAATGCCCCGACAGTGAATCTGCTTTTGGAGTTCTTGAATCTTTCATTGTGCTATATGAGACTACACTTAAGGAGCATTGGATAAATAAAGCCGAACATATTGCGAATCAATGCACGACTTGGTGTGTATCCTATGATTATAAATTCCCTGCTGATTCTACCTTCGGGAAATTGGGTATGCATTCAACCGGAGCGGTGTACGCCAATGTACAGAACAAGCATGGCGCTCCCGGCATATGCACTCTTTCGGGAGACTCACTTTTCAAGCTGTACAGAGCAACCGGAAACAACCTTTATCTGGAGCTTTTACAGGATATTGCGCATAATCTGCCACAGTATCTGTCAAGAGAAGACAGGAGAATAAAAGCGTTGGACGGGCAATGCCTTCCTGCGGGATGGATGAACGAAAGAGTAGAAATGAGCGATTGGTGGGAGCCTATAGGAGAGGTTTGCTATTCCTCCACCTGGCCGGAGACTTCAAACATGCTTACTTATGTGGAGGTTCCAGGTTTATATGTGCAGACTGATACTGGTTTTGTTTGCGCTATAGACAATATTGAAGTAAAAGTGACAGAAAAAACTGATAATAGGCTGGTGCTTGAAATATATAATCCTACAGGTTTTGAGGCATGTGTAAAAATATTTTCAGAGAAATCAACTGATACATCAAAGGTTATCGGGCAGAATTCTCTCTTAAAATGCGAAAGGCTGAGGATTGATCCAAAGGCTGTAGTAAAAAAAGAATTTGATATTTAAGGAGAAAAAAATGCAGCAAATCTTTTATGTCGCTCAAGAAGGAAATGATTTAAATGCAGGAACTTTTGAAGCTCCTCTGGCAACAATTGAAGAGGCCAGGAACAGGATAAGGACGCTTAATAAGAATATGTCTGAGGATATCTTAGTATACATAAGAGAAGGAAGATATTTTATTGATAGAACCTTATGCTTTGATGAAAGAGACTCTGGAACAAACGGATATAAAATAAGATATATTAATTATCCGGGAGAGGAAGCTTATATAATTGGCGGAACTCCGATATGCGGTTGGGAAAGCTATTCTGGAAGCATTTTCAGGGCATATGTAGGCCAAAAAGCTGAAGCGAATTGGTTGTTTGAAAATGGAGAGCCTTGTGTTATGGCAAGGCTTCCTAAAAAAGGATACTATACTGTAGAGCAAAAAGCAGAGAATTTTGAAAAAAAAGGTTTTAAGTATAAACCGCAGGATCTTCCCGAAAAATTCTCGTACAAGGATGCCCGGATATTCATTTGGCCTGGAGAAGCTGAGTGGAATTGGTTTACAGAAACAAAAACTATTAACCATGTTAATTTTGAGGAGCGACTTATAACTTTAAATGTAGATTCGCCATGTATTCTTGATAAAGGCGCAAGATACTTTATACAGGGCTCCATTGATTTTCTGACCGAGCCGGGAGAATTTTATTTTGACAGGGAGGCAGGGTATCTTTACTATTACCCCAGAAGCCTTCCGATTTTCCAACAGGAAATAGTAGCTCCCATGATGAAGAGAATAGTTGAAATAAAGGGTACATCACCAGAAAAACCAGTTAAAGACATATGCTTTGATGGAATAACTTTTTGCTGTACGGATTTTTCCAGTGAATACACTATGCCGGCTATTGAAATTGAAGATAATGATGAACGCGATGAGTTCAGGCATGGAGCAATATATTTAGAAAATGCCTGTTTTTGTGAAATAAAAAATTGCAGGATTTTAAACAGTGGCTTTTCAGGGATTATTCTAAACAGATACGCACAGGAAAATATAGTCTCAGGCAATATTATTCGAGGCATAGGTTATAATGGTGTATACCTTACGGGCTGGGGGCCCGGAAAAGGAAATTTTAATTCAGCTTGTGAGGCTTATGTAAATAGGTGCAATATTATAAGCAATAATTTCATAAGGGATTGCGGCATGCTGATAGGTCACGGTTCTGGAATACAGCTTTATCAGAGCGGTGAAAACAAAGTAGCCAACAATGATATATCAAGGGCATCAAGATATGGAATATCGTTGAAAGGCCTAATATACAAGCACATGCTCAACGGTCCGGGGGTATATTTCGGTAAAAAGTTAAATGAAGATAATTATTATGATTTTCTTTATACCAAAAAAAATCTTATAACTAACAACCATGTGTACAATGTCCTTTACGATTCACAGGACGGAGGAGCTATTGAGATGTGGGGGACGGGAAAAGACAACACTATTGATGGAAACATGGTTCATGATATAAGAAGCGGTCTTGAAAAAGGTGCGGCTATAGGTATATACCTTGATGATGAGGTGAGCTATACAAAAATATGCAATAATATTATTTGCAGGGTAGGTGGTGCCTCTTGGTCTTCGCCGGCCTTAATAAAAGGCAGGCACAATATTTTAGAAAACAATATTTTTGCATATAATGACACCCAACATGCTGTATTTTTTCAGGAGCTGCCGGATTCAGAGCTTGAGAGCTTAACTATCAAAAACAATATTTTTCTTATTGATAAAGAAAAGTATATTTATAAATTCCAGATGCTTAAAGGAACTACAATTAAAGCTTGTGACAGCAATATTGTTTTCAGTTGCAGCGGTAAATACTGCGTAGGAATATATTATGATGGCAATGCAGGTGATGAAGAAATACCGTGGGAGGATTGGCTTAAGCTAAACGATGCGGGATATGACAAAAATAC
>JAOACY010000027.1 GCA_026417615.1 Clostridia bacterium | reverse complement strand
GAAGTTGCAGTAATTCCGATGCCAAAATGCCACGGATGGCATTTTGAGCATCACGTGACAGGATGTCACATTGATGCGGGCGAGGAATTGCAAGACAAGATGTTAGTGATTTCATCGAAGTTTCCGAAAATGGGTTTTTGCAGCAGAATCAAAGATTGCTAAGTTATTCATTGCTTTTTAAAATTTTCTAAAAACCTATTGCATTATTCAAAAATGCGTGCTATAATTATAAAAAATTCATACACTGAGATTCACGGTTCGAATCTCATAATTTTTGGCTGAGACGCCGGAGACTATATAACGACATATAGTTTTCAGGCGTTTTTTTGTTTTCAAAATCAGAGTGGAAAAGGAGTGTTTGTATGAAAAAGCTAGAAATTATCATCAGGCCCGAAAAGCTTGAAGAAGTAAAAGAACTTGTAAACAGCAAGGGTGTTTTCGGTATGACTGTAAGCATGGTATCTGGCTGCGGTCTGCAAAAGGGAAGAAAGGAAATATACAGAGGAACCGAAATTAATATTAACCTTCTGCCCAAGATTAAGGTCGAAATGGTGGTCAAGGATGGCGCTGTCGAGGATCTGATTGAAGGAATAGTCAAGGTTACTAAGACAGGCCAGATCGGCGACGGAAAAATATTCATCTATAATGTGGAAGATGCAATAAAAATAAGGACTGGCGAAAGAGGCGACAGCGCGCTATAACAAAAAAAGGAGAATAAAGAATATTTAAAATTTGAAGGAGAGGGTTTCTACATGAAAAAAAATTTTATGGTTTTATTAGCAATAATGATGATAGTTTTAATACCGTCCGCTGTTTTTGCAGCTGATGAACCTACGGCAGCAAGCAACGCTGTGGCAATAAATACGGTTTGGACCTTGATAGCAGCTTTTCTGGTATTTTTGATGCATGCAGGCTTCACCTGCGTTGAAGCAGGATTTACACAGGCAAAAAACACGGTAAATATTATAATGAAAAATTTCATGACTGTTGCAATAGGTGTAATAGCCTTCTATTTTATAGGCTTCGGTTTTATGTTCGGGGATGATGTGCTGGGAATAATCGGCAACAAAGGTTTTGCCCTGATTGGAACCGAGGGAATGGATTTCGGTATTCCCCTTCATGCTTACTGGTTCTTCCAGGCAGTATTTGCAGCTACCTGTGCCACAATTGTGTCCGGTGCAATGGCTGAAAGAACAAAATTTGCAGCCTATCTGTTATTCACTGTCTTTGTATGCTCAATAACATACCCAATAATAGGCCACTGGATTTGGGGAGGCGGCTGGCTGTCAAAGCTTGGCTTCATTGATTTCGCAGGCTCTACGGCTGTTCATGCGGTTGGCGGTTTTTCAGCGCTGGTCGGCGCATCCATGGTTGGCGCCAGAATCGGCAAATACTCTCCCAGCGGCAAGGTAAACGCAATCCCCGGCCACAGCATACCACTTGGTGCCATAGGCGTTCTGCTTCTCTGGTTTGGATGGTTCGGCTTCAATCCCGGAAGTACAATTTCAGGAACAACACCTGATATTGCTTCAATAGCCGTAACTACGCTTCTAGCGGGTTCTGCCGCTACAATATCAAGCATGCTTTTCAGCTGGATAAAGTATAAAAAGCCGGATATCAGCTTGACACTTAACGGCTGTCTGGCAGGCCTTGTTGCAATAACTGCCGGCTGCTCTGCCGTTACCCCAAACGGAGCAATAATAATCGGCCTTCTTGCAGGCGTACTTATGATATACGCAGTTGAGTTCTTTGACAAGGTTGTAAAAATCGATGATCCTGTTGGTGCAATTTCTGTGCATGGCATATGCGGAGGCTTCGGAACAATAATGGTAGGCTTTTTTGCAAAAGACGGAGGCGTATTCTATGGAGGAGGCTTTGCAAAGCTGGGTATTCAGACCCTTGGTTTTGCCGCATCAGCTGCCTTCGCAGTAATTATGGCTTTTGTAATCTTTGGTGTGCTTAAAGCCGCAATGGGCTTGAGAGTATCTGATGAAGAGCAGAGAGAAGGCCTTGATATAGGCGAACACGGTATTCAAGCCTATACAAACATTTCCGCAAGCGAGAACTTTGTAGAGCTTGAACTGTAAAATTCCAAATAAATATCCTTGGGCAAACAAAAAATAACTTGCTTGCCCAAGGATACAATTCCTTTGTTGTTTGATTAATCGGAACAAATTTTCATATTCTGTGCCTTAATTCCCTCAAGGCTGTTCAAATCGTCCTCCAGAGCCTTTATTTCACCTTCTGTTCCCGATAGCTGCAAAAGAACAAGCCCCTCATTTGAGCATACATTATCTGTTTCATGCAGACCTATCCTCATTTTAATGCAGCAGCCGTGCTTGGTCAGGATCTCCTGCACCTTTGGCGCTTGCTTGGTACGGTGGTTTATAAGTACTCCCATAATATTGTGACAAGCCATATCGTCTAGCCTCCTTAATAAAATAATGTAATTTATTTTCCTTTGCGTTAAGAAACGTCCCCTTTTGATTGCTACGCTTGGGTAAGAGCTGGCGGAGCATACACTCTTTGAGCCAATTCTGCATCAAGCATCAATATTCCACGTCCATCGCCTTTAACAAGTTCATACCTCTTTATGTTATTATCGGCATTTCCTTCCTCTTCAACCTGCTCGTTTACAAACCACTGCAAGAATGAGTTTGTCTTGTGGTCTCTCTCTTCTAAAGCCACATCCACAATACTGTATATTGACTTTGTAACAAACTGTTCATGTTCAAGCGTAAGCTTGAGTGCTTCCTCAACAGACTTAAAATCAGTCCGGGGAGCATCAATCTGCCTTAAAATCACCCTTCCCCCTACCCTGTTTATGTAGTTGAAAATCATCATTGCATGGTCCCTCTCCTCCTGAGCCTGTACATGGAACCAGTTAGCAAAGCCATTTAAATTAACGGAAGCAAAGTAAGCTTCAATGGAAAGATAAAGATATGCGGAAAAGAACTCCTTTTGCACTTGTTCGTTTAATTTCTCCTGCAGCTTATCACTTATCATTTTCAATCCTCCTCGAATTTATATTTTTATACTTATTACATGATATTTATACCCAAATTATCAGCTTTAAAATATTTTTTTAATTTATTGGAAATATTTATTTGAACATTTTTTATTTAACAAACTAATGTGGGTGTGGTAGCATTATGATATATTGTTTTTTTTGGATGGCTAAATTTATGTAGCATTTTTGTGGCATAAAATAGTTGAGGCATTAATGCGCGGAGGTTAAAGAGTGTTTTTTAAGCTTAAGGCAGGGGATATTGCTGTTGCGGCATTAATAATCGCAATAGCTGCAGCAAATCTTGCCATTTTTATGCATAGCAGCGAAGGCAGCGCTACAGCTCTTATTATAAAAAACGGCAAGGTTGTTCAAAAGCTCAAGCTGGATGATATTAATAAAAGGATCGAGATAGAGTATAAAGACAAGCACAATATTCTTATTGCAGCAGAGCATGGAAGAATACGCTTTGAAAAGTCAGATTGTCCCGACCAGGTATGCGTAAGGACGGGCTGGCTCTCAAGACCGGGTCAGACAGCGGCTTGTGTTCCAGGAGGTATTATTATTAAAATCCAAGGCGAAGACAGCGATACTGATATAATTTTGAAATGAGGCAGAAATGAAAAAAGTGGCTTTAAGCGGTATTTTAGTTTCCATGGCCATCATCCTGGCATATGTTGAAAGAATATTTCCTGTGGGGCTCATTGTTCCCTTGCCGGGAATCAAGCTTGGACTGGCTAACATTATTACTTTGTTTGCGCTGTTTTATATGGATGTAAAATCAGCATTCACAATTAATATATTAAGATGCTTTATAGCATCAATGCTGTTTGGCAGTATAACCTCTTTCATCTTTTCTGTTTCAGGTGCCGTTGCAGCTCTGGCTGTTATGGCACTGCTGAAAGCCGGGTATGGCAGATATTTTTCCATTATAGGAATAAGCATAGGCGGATCAGCTGCCCATAATATAGCCCAGATTTTTATGGCATCACTTGTTTTAAAAAGCACTGCTGTATTTGCTTACTTGACTGTTTTACTGGCTGCATCCCTTGCAACCGGATTACTCACAGCTGCCGTTTGCGGAAGTGTTTTAGCACATATTGACAAATTGAAGCTTTAAATAAAAAATCATAATTATAATTTTGATTCTACTGCAAAAACCCATTTTCGGAAACTTCGATGAAATCACTAACACCTTGTCTTGCAATTCCTCACCCGCATCAATGTGACATCCTGTCACGTGATGCTCAAAATGCCATCCGTGGCATTTTGAGCATCGGAATTGCTGCAACTTCGGTGAGTGATTTATGCAACTTGCTTCAAGAAAAGCTGTTTTTGCAGTAGAACCAATTTTTACATTTTTATCTTTCTCGTTATTTCTCTTGTAAACATGGTATAATGAGCAAGGGTGATTTTATTGAAAAGATTTTCGGCACTTTTATTGGCTTTTGTTTTACTTGCTTCAGCGTGCACCAGCACAAAATCCGGGTTTGAAAAATACAGCTATGAGTTTCTTGGAGCCTTTGACACCATGATTCAGTTTATTGGCTATGCACAAAGCAAGGAGCAGTTCGAGAACTTTGTGACAAAGGGCAGGAACAGGTTTTTTGAGCTTCACAAGCTTTATGACATATACAATTCGTATGAAGGAATAAATAACATAAAGACAATAAATGATAATGCCGGTATTAAACCGGTTGAAGTCAGGCAGGAGATAATTGACATCATTGTTTTCTCCAAGGAATGGCACAAAAAAACCGGCAGTAAGGTAAACATAGCTTTAGGCCCCGTTCTTGCAATATGGCACCGTTTCCGGGAGGAAGCAAATAAGGATCCAAGCGCTGCCAGACTCCCCGATATCGAGCAGCTGAAAAAAGCGTCTGAAAAGACCGATATTAGCAAGGTAGAGGTAGATGAAGCAAAAAAGACCGTTTATCTAAGGGAACCGGGTATGAGTCTTGACGTCGGCGCTGTTGCAAAAGGCTTTGCAACCGAAATAGTTGCAAAGGAGCTTGCCGATGCAGGCTTTCAATCCTTTATTATCAGCAGCGGCGGTAACGTAAGGGCTGTCGGCAAGCCCATGGACAACCGAAGCAAATGGGGTATAGGCATCCAAGATCCCAATTCTGCTTCAGGTGTGCAAGATTACGCAAACCTTGACACTGTTTTTGTTGATGACACTTCAATGGTAACCAGCGGGGATTACCAGCGCTATTATGTCGTGAACGGCCAAATGATTCACCACCTTATCGATCCGTCAACTCTAATGCCTGCAAATTACTACCGTGCAGTAACAATAATGACAAAGGATTCAGGTGTGGCTGACTTTCTGTCCTCTGCCGCATTCCTGCTGCCATACGATAAAAGCCGGGCACTGGTTGAAAGCATGGAGGGCGCAGAAGCCCTTTGGATCATGCCGGATGGCACAATCAAGGCAACAGATGCTATGAAAAAAGCTATGAAAAAGCTTGGTGGCGCCAGAAATAATTGATTAAACGGGCACAATGGAAATATAAGATAAGATATGATGAAAAAAATCCCTAAATTCTGTATCAAAGCTATATGAATTTTCATACACTGATAATGAGATTGAGAATCAGTTGGCAACGGCGCCCGGTCTTAGGGCACCGTTTTTTTACTGGGGACATTTCTTTACTTTTAGCAATACCTGCTCTTTAAAAAGGTGTGTCCCCTTACATTTTATAAGGAGTTGAGTTTTATGTGCGGAATAGCAGGTTGGATAAACCTAAAGGAAGATTTATCGCAGCAGTACGGGGTTGTTGAAAAGATGAGCGAAAAGCTGGCCCCAAGGGGTCCTGATGCTTCGGGCCTTTGGACATCTCCCCATGCTTTGATTGGGCACCGCAGGCTCACAGTTGTAGACCCCGCAGGCGGAGGCCAGCCAATGGTAAGGGAAAGGAGTGGTTATAGTTATGTAATCACTTACAACGGAGAACTGTATAACACTGTGGATATAAGGCAGCAGCTGAAGTGCAAGGGCTATTTGTTTAAAAGCACTTCGGACACTGAAGTGCTTCTTGCCTCCTATATGGAATGGGGACCGGAGTGCGTTGATTACCTGAACGGAATATATGCCTTCGGTATTTGGGATGAAAAAGAAAACAGCTTTTTTCTCGCCCGTGACAGATTTGGCGTAAAACCATTGTTCTATGCCGTGCGGGAGGAATCCCTCATATTTGCCTCAGAATTGAAGGCAATGCTTGTACATCCCTTAATTAAACCTGAAGTGGACTTCGATGGACTTGCGGAAATCTTTGCCATAGGTCCCGCCCGCACCCCTGGTCAGGGTGTTTTTAAAAATGTTAGTGAATTGAAGCCTGCCCATTGTATGATTATAAATTCAAAAGGCATAAGAATAAAACGCTATTGGTCATTTGAGAGCTCCCCCCACCTAGACAGTCTTGAGTCTACAATTTCAAAAGTAAAAGAATTGGTGCATGACTCCATTGAGCGTCAGCTTGTATCAGACGTGCCTGTGTGCACCTTCCTTTCAGGCGGCCTTGATTCGAGTGCCATTTCAGCCCTCGCTGCACGTCATTTTGAAAATAAAGGAAAAGGCCGGCTTCACACATACTCAATTGACTATGCGGACAATGAAATACACTTTAAGCCAAGCTCCTTTCAACCAAACTCCGATGCGCCATGGGTAAAAAGAATGTCAGAAGAACTGGGAACACATCACCACTTCATTACCGTTGATACCCCGCAACTTGTCGAAGCCTTGCATGGAGCCGTTAAAGCCCGCGACCTGCCCGGAATGGCAGATGTGGATTCCTCCCTGTGGCTTTTCTGCCGGGAAGTAAAAAAAGGTGCAACAGTAGCTCTCTCAGGTGAGTGCGCAGATGAGATTTTCGGAGGCTACCCCTGGTTCCACCGTGAGGATATGCTAAACAGCCCTACCTTTCCCTGGTCAAGGTACATGAATTTAAGAAAGAAAATACTGTCAAGGGATTTGGTTGATTTTATAAAACCTAAGCAATATGCAGACCAAAGATATCTGGAAACCCTCGCAGAAGTGCCGGGGCTTCCGGGAGAGAATTCAATTGATGCCCGCAGGAGAGAAGTATTTTACCTTAACATTACCTGGTTCATGCAGACTCTCCTTGATAGGAAAGACCGCATGAGCATGTCTGCAGGCCTGGAAGTAAGAGTACCGTATTGCGATCACCGTCTTGCCCAGTACTTATGGAACATACCATGGGAGATGAAAGCTCTGGAAGGCAGGGAAAAAGGGTTGCTGCGCAAGGCTTTGGAAGGACTTCTGCCTAATGATGTACTATACAGAAAAAAGAGTCCCTACCCCAAAACCCATAATCCGTCCTATGAAAAGGCTGTAAGGAAATGGCTCATGGAAATTTTAAACGATAGCAGCTCACCTCTGCTGCAGCTCATAGATAAAAACGAAATAATAAATATGCTTAAAACAAGCACCTCTGACCATGGGCGGCCATTCTTTGGCCAGTTGATGGCGCTGCCCCAGCTTTTTGCTTATCTTATACAGGTGGATATATGGATGCGCGAGTATAGGGTACGCTTAGTATAAAAAAAGTAAGGACTCACCCTTGAGTCCTTACTTCTGCCTGCTTTTACCACAAGTAGTTACCGCTTAATTCAATTTCAAATTTATTATTCTTTATATGTATAAACAGAATACTTTTTCTACATTAAAAATGCAATAGTTTCAATGAACTAATTGTGATTTTGTAAAAATCATTGTAAAATAGCTGGTAGTATTATCAGCCCCCTGACCTGATATTTTTGCGGAATTGCTATGTTCAAGAAGTATCAGGTCCAGGGCTTCCACCTTCTCCATAGCCGCAAGAAGGGCAAGCATTGATGGAGGCGAGTCGAGGTTGTCGTTCCCCATGCGGCTTATCGCATCTATATCTCTGCTTTTTACTGCTTCAAGGGTGATTTTATCCATTTTTTCCGCCTTCTCCATGGGCAGATAATGTGAAAAATCTATTGAAGATATATAAATTGCATTCTTGCTTCCGCTTGCTTTAACAATGGCCTGTCCAAGCTTGCCGGAAGCATCCTTTCCAAGACTTCCGCTTATAAGAATCGGGACTACTTCTGCCTGGGGCAAATAGTACTTTATATATGGAATCAGAGCAGCTACAGCGTGATCCTCCTTAAGGAGCCTGTTGTTCAAATGTGCACCTGTTTGGGTCATTATCCTTCTCACTGTCTCTTTATCTGCTTTTAATAATCCAAAAGGTGTATTCCAATCTGCTTCGCATGTGTTGATCGGTCCTTGTCCCAGCCTGAGATGATTTGGGCCCATAATTATAACAAGCTCGGGCTTTTGGGCTGATATTGTTTTAAAAAAGCCTGCAATCAAATCTGCAGCCAGAAGGTGGTGAGGCACTACGCCACCGTAAACCCTGCCTGCATTTATATCGTGACCTGCCGCTTTGTTTACCGAGGCCATGAACTCCGTTTCGTTGTAATACCTGCAGTCCATGGTTTCAGCCGGAACAAATCCCTTTTTTACGGATTGTACAGGTACTCTGTAACTAAGCAATGCAGTTGTGATTATAAATGCTAATGAAATGAATACTGTTCTTTTCATGCTATTTTTTCAAGCCTCTGGTTGTATTATACGCCTCAGGTGTATTATTCTCCAAAGTATTGCTTTCATCAGCAAATATGTTTATGTTTCCCTCTTTTACTGCATATCCCGCGTTATTAATTATTCTGCTGCCTTTTATATATACATTGGTGGTTCCGAGCCTGTTCGAGAAATATAGTGCATTCAGAGAATTATGGTGTATATAGCAGCCGTTTATGCGCACTTCCTCTGTATTCTCGGTAAATATGCCATATATGCCGCATCCCACAAGCTCACAGTTCTCAAAGGTAATCCTTCCCGAGGAGTAAACCCCAACCACACTTCCCTCCCTGCCATCTTCAATGTGCAGGTTATCCTTTTCTTCAAGAATTACATGCTGTGCTTTAATATTCTTCACGACTATACCCCTGCAGCCTTTAAAGGTAAGAACCTGGTGGTCTATTCCCTTTGTATCGAGCCAAACTTCCCCTTCACCTTCCAGAATGATATTTTCCTTATCTTTGACCGAAATTGTTCCCTTAATATCATACCTGCCTTGTTTCAGAATAATTTTTTGACCGCTTTTGCAATTATCAACGGCACTTTGCAGGTCATCTCCCGGTTTAACCGAAATTGCTTCTGCTTTACCGGACACAGCCGGAGCGCTTTTTCTGCTTTCTGGCGCTGATGCGGGAGCTATCGACATAGATGTGCATCCTGCTAATGAAATGCATAATAATATTCCCGGTATCAGAGCCATAAAATACTTCTTAATCATTGAGCTGCCCCTCCTTTTCTCACCTTGATTTTCTGCTGGGGTGCAAAAGCTTTTGAATTGCTGTCGAAATGCCTTATTGCTGCACTGTCTGCAGTAAATTCACCCGGACAAACCGACCTTGCATAATAATATACAATTTTTCTCTTTTCTTGCACAGATGCTTTGGAATAGTAAAAACCAAAAACAATTTTCTGTCCGTCAACCTCCACAGGGTAGTTTATTTCCTTTTCATTATTTTCATAGCTGTGCCTTGGGGGAACATACCTGAAAGCGGCAGGCAGCACATCAGTTACCTCATAATATCCATCCGGTGCAGCCTCGTCAAAATGTATGTCCAAAGTAATTTTGACAAGGTCGGACTGGCTGAAGGCTGTAGCAGCCGAGTTTTTAATCCCGTAGCTTCTAACTACTTTGAAAAGCCTGCTCGAGCTATCGCCAAACTCACTTGCCGGTGCATTAAAGCTTGCAGCTGCCGTTACATCCCCTTTTATATTCCTGAATCTGATTTTATCAAGCTTATCTTTTGTAAGCACCAGCCTGTAGACCTCTGCCTTTTTTATTGTGATATTTTTTTCTTCACCGTCTAATACATATGTAAAACTGCTTTCCTTGGGTACTGAGGGGACAGCATTAACCGCATAGGCCATAAGCTCCAGGTTCGTAAGCAGCATAGACGCCGGATTGCCTTTTGCATAGCTGAACAATCCATTTTTCTCCGGTGCATTAAGCTTTAGCGCAAGCATTGAGCATAGGGAGGTCAGTTCAATTATTTCGTCCTTGTCCCTTCCATCAATGTACATCATGAGCTCCGCCTTTCTGCCCTTGCTTGCCAGAATGCTTGAGTAAACTGACCATGCACTGTCGAAGTCCCCAATATCCGCCAGCCCGAGTGCGAGATAAAGCTTGTTCCTGTCATCAATATCCTTTGAGGCTGCAAGGCTTAGAATATCAAGCAGCACCGGTTCTCCCAGCGTGGCAAGGCCCCAGTAGGCTGATGAAACGTTTTCGGCCGTGGACTCCTTGTTGTTAATGATATCGTAGAAATATGCTTTCAAAGCCTTCCTGTCAAATCCGTCAGTTGATACGGAGCAAATCTTCGCCGTGAGAACCGGATCACTGCTGTCGTACCTTAGCAGTGCAATTCCGCCGTCACTTTGCTGATACCCCTCAAGGTCAGCAGCTTCATCATTGTGGAATTCTTCAACCCCGAAATATCTCTTCAGAAGTTCTCTTGACACCTTTCTGGCAAGCTTCTGGTCCACTCTCTCACCCCATGAATATAAAAGTGAGTTCAAAACATCAAAATAGGCTGAAGCTCCTTCATTATAGAACAGCAGAGTGGTCAGCCCCCTGCCTCCATCGAGCTTTAAATCCTCCGAAAGCTTATGGTATTTCGTTCCGGTAATCTCCAGCATGCTCTTGACGACCTTGAATTCCTTCTTTACAGCGTCCTGCAGATTTCCGGCTTTTCCTTCCGCCGTAATGCTGTAGCTGCCTTCCTTCAGGCTTCCCAGCTCTATGCTCGAAAAGCCCGCCTTCCTGCCTTTCTTCTCATAGCTTTGCTTAAACCCGTTGTCTCCAATAACCGAAACCTTGTAGTCTATGGATGTATCCCCTCCCAGCTTTGAGCCAAAGCTCCTCAATGTGACAGCAGGATTGTCTCCCTCCATAAAGGTGCTGTTAAACATAACATCGACAAAGAAGGGAAGCTTGCATGCTATGTTTATTTTGCCGCTTCCTGCCTTAACATCCTCCGAAACACCCTGGAAGCTCACTCTCCATGAAGTCAGGTTGTCAGGGAGCTTGAAGCTTAGCTTTGCCCTGCCCCCGGCATCAGTCCTTACTGTACCGAAGAAAGCAGTATCCTTAAATACAGACCTTATACCCGCATCTCCGCCTTCGCCGCACTCCGCCCCTCCGCCGTAACGGTTCGGGGATCTTGAAGATACATATTCTGAAATTATCCCTGTTGATATGCTAATATTATACAGGGAAGCCAAAGTGTCAAGGTGCTGGTTATAAAGTGCAAAATTAGCCTCATCCACAACACTGAAGTTGATCTCAGCCGGCGTACCCTTTCCTTTTGCATCTAAAACAGACACATCGAGATTGACAGTGTCTCCAGGCCTGTAGTCAGACTTATCAGGCTGAACATCAATCATGAGCTTCTTCTCGCTGCTGTCGAAATTTACATTTCTTATGCCCACATTGTATATATCCGAGCCGTCAAAATAAACCGCCTGTACATAGAAGTTTGGAACAAGCCCGCTTTTGAATTCCGTCTCAAACTTGGTATTTTCGGATACTTCATAGCTGGCAATTCCATTTCTCAGGGTAAGGAAAAGAGCTCTCGCTCCAGATTTCGGCTCAACAAAGCTCTGCCCCTTCCTTATTGCAAGGCTTACCTTTTCACCTGTCTTGTAAAGATAGGAATCCCTTTTTTCAACCTCTTCAAAGGAGTAACCCTGATAATCCCGGGAGTAATTCTGTGCAGGCCAATTGAAAATATACACAGTTTCCAGCATCTGCTGCCCTCTGCCGTCATTGCCCGTTAATTCAACATAATAATGCCTGTAAGTCTCATTGTCTTCCTGATAAGGGAACTCAAACAAAGCCTTTCCCCCAGTCGTTTGAATTTCCAGCTCCTGAACAACGTTCCTTGCTTCCGTATAATCGTATAGCTTTTGGACCTTCTTATTTAAAAAATCATAATATTCGCCTTTTTCCATCCTATTATAATGGACTTCATACAATTTAGCCTTAAGCACCATATCCACGGGATTGCCTCTGAAAGCATTGAAGTCAAAGTAGTTGCCGTCTCTTACTTTTGAAATGTCGATCTTGCTGGTCTTAAGCTCAACAATACCCTTGTCCCCTTCCTTCCTGCCTTTTGCTTCAATCATTGTATCCCTTGGGAATACAGCAATATAATCCGATCCATTCACCTCCTGCTCCTCAGCCTTGGCATTGGTGACATTTATTCCTATGGTTGCGGGATGCCATGACACAGAAGCCCTGTCAGGTATGATTTCAAAAGAACTCTGTCCGTTGCTGTCGCATTTTATAGTACCGCTTTTGTTGGAGTATTCTTTAAAATGAGAATAATAATTGTAATTCAGCTCCAGCCCCGCCACCGGCGAGCCTTCAAAAAAGCTTGCCGATATATTGCACCTTGCTTTTTCCCATGAATACATAACCTTCTTATCCAAATCCAGTTCAATTTTATAGGCCGGCTTGGTGTAACGCATGACTGTAAAGCCTCTTTCACCCAATATTTTGCCTTCATGAACCAGCCTTAAGGAGTAATTTCCAGGGGTTAAGTCAGGCAGGCTCATTTCACCCTCATAGGTTCCCATCGGGCTTAGGCTGACATCTTTAGTATCTATAACAGGGAAATCCCCGTCAGCATTTATCTCCCTGTATGAGTAATCATACCTGAAAAGCTGCAGCTGAGCTTTCGAAACTGGTGCCGCACTTTCCCGAGGCTTGGCTATTCCCCATGTCCTCACGGTATCGTTTGGAAGATAAAGCCCCCTGTCAAGGTATAAATATGTCCAGTAATCATCAGTAGCAGTGCTGCTATTGCTATTCATATAATACCCATAACCATAATAATCCCTCTTTACCGTGGCAAATACGGAAGGAGCTTTCCCATTTGATAATTTGCAATAATAATAGCTGTCATCTTTTGTTTCAGGAATTTTACCATTGATTAATGCAACTCCGTCTTTACTTGTAGCTACCGGCTTCAATCCTTCAATTTCCACGGCTGCGCCGGCAACGGGTTGCCCTGTTGATGAATTGTTGGCCCACACAATTGACTTGTCTTTTCCCAAACTGATGAAAAGCATTGTATCGCTTACTTGAAGATGGGTTTGGTATTTCTTTCCGTCACAATCAACACTTGCCAGGTAATGCCCTTCTTCAAGTGCTTCCGGGAAGCTTAAATAGCTCATATACCAGTATCCGCTGTTGCTTAGCTGTATCCTGGACTTGAAGGAGGAAATCTTGGTAAGCTTCTGCATGTCAAAAGCTTCGCTGCTTCTATTATAAACCGCCCAATATGGTACGTTCCCGACCTTTTTGATATTCTTGAGAAAGCTGTCTTCATCCTGGTATTTGAAAAGTTCAACCAGAACCTCTGAGTTGTTTAGATTTTCCGAAACATTGACATCCAGGTAAGGAGCACTTTTCGTTGTAAAATTGTATAGAATATCGCCGAATGAGAAATATTTATAGTCTTCCTTCGGGTTCTCATTCTCAACCTGAAAGCAGAAAATATAGTCTTCTTCTGTCTTCTTGCTGCTGTCACCTGTTCCTATACCCTTTTTCAGCCTTACGGTATAAACCTTTTCCTTTTGGAGATTGTCCTTCGGAACAAAAACAACTGTCTTTTTATGATATTCAAATCTGCCTTCCACCTTGGGAGTAATCTCGAAATGGCTTTCAAAATCCTTCGGATTTTCATGGCTGAAGGTAATTTCTATCCCCGTATTCTGCGGCACGGATGTTGCCTTGTCCCTTGGCAGGGTTCTGACAACAGTGAAGCTTTTGCTTGTCTGGAAGGCCCAGGAGCGTTTGCTCTCAAACCCTGCAGCCATTGAGAATCTGTATATGCTGTTGGCCTTCATGGGTTTTTCAAAGCTTAGCAGGAATTCCTTGCTGCTTAACTCTTTAATATGATAGCTATCCTGCGGAGAAACCGATAAGTATTTCTTAATTTCTGAAATATTTGATTTGTCTTGGCTTATTATCTTGAATGACGAGTTCAAAGATACTCCTGTACTATCCTTTTCTACAGGCACTATGGAATATTTGCTGAAATCAGCTGTTTGCCCGGCGTCTGCAACCCTTTTGTTCTGAACGCCGTATATTAAATATGCGCCCAGAGCCCCTGATAACACCAGCAAAATAATGCAAACACCTGCAATAAACCTATTACTCTTGAAAATATTCATAACTAACTACGCCTCCATCAATACATTGACATTCCCGCCTAAAAAAAGCAAGTCTTTCTATGCGGCACTATACGCAATCATATTGACGATAATAATTCGCCGTCAGTTCCAAAAAATCCTGGAAATTTAAGAAAAAAAATGCTTTAAAGAATTATTCAGCAAAAACCAATTTACCAAAGCACTCCGGCTTGTGAAAGTTTATTAAGCCTGTTGGACAGAAAGCCGAATATTCTTCACTTCCATCTTCTGATTTTTCAATTCTATAAAAATTAACACCCCATTCATCGCCAGGAAGAGGCGGATGGTTTTTTGCCAATACAAATTCGGAAAATGGAATTTGTATTTCAACGCACCAAGTTTTTGAAAGATTGTTAATTAATACTGCTGATTTTACTATTTTATCAATTCTCGCAAAGCATGCGATTTCCCCTGCGAGATTGTTGTGTATAAGATAATGCAAGACTGTATTAAGTGGACTAACCTCAATTTCTGTATAGCTTTTTTTGTCATTATTTTCATCAATAAATACTTCAACAACATCTTCATTATAAATAGGGTCATTATATGAGGTTAATGTTGCATTAATATAATTATCCTCACAAGCAAATCCAACATAAAGAAATTTTTCATTCCACAGAGCTTTGAATGTAGTTCTCTGCTTGGGTTCTTTCCCGGAGACAGTCTCAAGCAAAGTTGCTTCATTGGCTGAAGCCCATATTTCTTTGTTTAAATCACCGTTAATTTCAATGTCACCACTTATTTTTTTACATAAATAATTATTTTTCATATTTAACTCCTGTATTTGGTTGCATTACAATCATTCACTTAATTATGTTCAGTAATTTCTTTTTAAATTTCTTTCACATCTTACATTTGATTCTGCCGCAAGAACCCATTTTCTGAAACTTCGATGAAATCACTAACGACTTGTCTTGCAATTCCTCGCACGCATCAATGTGACGTCGTGTCACATGATACTCAAAATGCCCTCCTTGGCATTTTGGCTTCAGAATT
>JAOACY010000050.1 GCA_026417615.1 Clostridia bacterium | reverse complement strand
AGATGAAAACAGAAGTAGCTTTTTTCAGGTGTGAGACATGTGGCAATATGGTGGGACTTATCAAGAATGGAGGGGGAACGCTGGTGTGCTGCGGAAAGCCAATGACCAAGCTTGAGCCTAACACCACAGACGCTTCAACAGAAAAGCATGTTCCGGTGGCTGTAAGAAAAGACGGCAAAATATATGTGGAGGTAGGCTCTGTTGCCCATCCCATGACAGAACAGCATTATATTGAATGGATTGCTGCTGTTACTGATAACGGCACAGAGAGAATTTCTCTTTCTCCATCAGATGAACCAAAGGCTGTATTCTGTGACAAAGAAAATGCAGAAATATATGCGTACTGTAATCTTCACGGCTTATGGAAATCAGAGGTTAAATAATTAAAAAGTAAGCATTATTGAACAATTACCTTATCTCAAAACAATAAATTTCAAAATTTCGCTGGTTACTATTGATTTTTTCTATTATGCATGTTATATTCTTGAAGTAAATAAATAGCAGTCGACACTCAAGGGCTAACTAAGGCAGTCGTGGATTGGCAGAGGGCGCCAGTGAGTGGAGCTGTTGGAATGTGTCATTTTGGGAGACCGGACGAAGGGTTGAAATACCATACGCAGAGTAATCCAATATTTATTGGCTGTAGAGGCCGAGGGATATTGGATTTTTTATTTCTCATCGAAATCTTTATATTTGTTGGGAGATGAGGGGATGAATGTAAGTGATGAAAAATGTATTGAGCATCCGAAGGTGGGAATAATCATGGGAAGCGATTCCGATTTTCATGTTATGAAGGATGCCGCCATAGTACTAAAAAAGCTGGGCATCGAATATGAAATGAGAGTGGTGTCTGCTCACAGGACGCCGGACAAAATGTTTGAGTACGCCAGCACGGCTGAAGAAAGAGGCATAGCGGTTATTATTGCAGGAGCAGGAGGGTCAGCTCATTTGCCGGGCATGGTTGCTTCATTGACCTCCCTGCCTGTCATCGGTGTTCCCATAGCTTTAAAGAACCTTGATGGCTTGGATTCCTTGCTTTCCATTGTTCAAATGCCTGCAGGAGTTCCGGTGGCGACAGTTTCAATAAATGGCGGGACTGCAGCGGGGGTATTGGCTTCAAAAATGCTGGGTGCAGCAAATCCTGAAATCAGACGCAGGCTGAATGAGTTGGAAATTTAACAGAGGAGGCTGGAATTTGAGGGGTAAAAAGCTGCGGCAGGAAATGCTGGAGAATAGCTTGATATCTTATAATCCAAAGAAGTGGAACATAAATATTCCCTTCAGGGATTATGATTTTATGGCTGAAGATTTGATTCCCGCCATGTCCGGCGCAATAGGAAAGGCTGCTCTCGTAGCCGCTTTTGCCATGGCATGGGCTGCCGGATTTAATATAACTGATCCTGCGTTTGTAATAGAGAATGTAAGGCTTGAGTTAGTGCTGGGGAGCATATTGACAATTATTTTCTGCTCCATACTTAATCCGTATGCAGGCCCGCCCGGCACCCTGGCTCCTATGATTCCCATAATACCTGCGATTGCTGCGGCAGGCATACATCCGCTGCCCTTGGGCATTCTTATTGGAGCGATAGGCCTTGTTATCTCCGTTTTTAAATTCTTCAACAAGGTTGTTGAGCTGAACGGGCCGGGCACAAAAGGTGGGATTATACTATTATTCGGATTTCTGGGAATAACCAGCTCCCTTGACAACCTGAAGAGCTGGGCTGTCCAGAGCAAGTCAGAAGGACTTTTTATAATATTGCTGGCAATAGGTCTTGCATTATACATCCTCCTCAGCAAGCTGAGGGCAAGGTGGCTGATAATACCTGCTTGTGCGGCGGCGGCCATAGCAGTACCTTTTGTCTTTGGTCACGCTCCTGAGTTAAAGACAGGCATAGGGCTGCCAATAATGAACCCGAATGTCTGGTGGAATGAAAAATGGGCAACAGGTTGGGGACTCAATGTTCAAAGCTTCGTCAAAGCTACACCATTTGCGATACTAGCGGTAGTTATGTGGCCGATTGATGCCTTGACCATAAAAACCATACAGGAAGACAACTACCCAAGGGAAGCAAAAAAAGCTGTTTTTGACATGGATTCTACCTATGTAATAGTCTCAATAAGGAATATTGTCGGTGTATTGTTTGGAGGCGGTCAGGTTTCGGCAATCTGGAGGAGCTTTATGATTCCCCTCTCGACTGTGAAGAGACCGATTGGCTCCAGTGCGCTGGTACTTGGAATTCTTGGCATATTGGCGGGGATTTTGGGGTTTCCTTTGGACATGGCTGTCTACCCACCATTGCTATGGTTGGTTCTTATCTTTGGCGTATATGTTCCTCTATGGGAGACAGGCTTGGCAAATATAAAAAATGCAGCGTCTGCTCAAGTGGCTGCAGTGTGCGTCATTGCCGGGATTGCCGCAAATCCCGTTTTAGGATGGATTGCATCGATTTTTATTGAAAATTTCGGCATAATAAAGGGTTGTGAAAATGGAAGGAGCTTCTCGCGTAAAGACCTATATATAACAGCAGTGCTTATAATTATTACAGTTGCAACATTTTTATCTGCATACTTTTTATAAATTATTTACTGGGTGATTTCTACCGGAAAGGGAAAATAATATGACAAAAGGGCAAATTGAAGCAAAGATCAGTGAGGCAGTCAGCCGGTTCGAAATTGAATATATGGGCCGTGGACCTAAGCAAGTCAAGACAATTATTATACAGGACATGATCATTATCCGGCTGAAAGGATTTCTGAGCCAGTCCGAGCAGAAGCTGTCTGAGAACCCCAACGGGGTAGAGCTTGTGAAGAAGGTAAGGGCGACTCTGTTTGAAAACGGCAGGGAGTATTTAGAAAGCCTTGTAAAGCAGGTGGTAAATGTAAATATTGTAAGCACGCATTCTGATGTAAGCACTAAAACGGGTGAAAAGATTATATTGGTCACCGTTGAGGAAAATCTGGAAGATATACTTAAAACCAAATAACATAAAAAGTTAACATAAAATTAACAAACAATTATCATTTTTACTATTGCATTTAGTTATATTTTATTGTAAAGTTTTTCATGAAATGGTTTTATTAATAATAAAATAATATAACATTGGAAGACAGGACGAAGGGTTTCAAACCAATCAGAACGTAAGCCAATATTTGATGATCCGAGAGGGGCATTAAGTATTGGCTTTTTTTTATAACCAGTCGGATGTAGTCCATTTAATTATGAAGGAGGAGAGGTTGGCAAGCTTTAATTTATTATTTGTTATTGCAGAACAAAAAATTATTAGGAGGCTGAATGGACTATGTTAGGTAAAATGATTTCTATTTCTGGAGGAAGCACAGAAAGCAACAGGGAGATATGCCTGAATTCATCACAACTTTTCAACAGCAGGAGCATGTATGTTCTTCTTGAAAGGTTCATGAACTCAATTACTGAGGAAAAAGCCGAGTATGCTGATTTTTTAAACAGGTATTTCAACGACGAGGGATATATTGACATATGGCGGGTTCCACACCTTTTGATTGACCTGGTAAACGGAAATTATGAATTCCACCATAAGCTGCTCGAGGATGAGGAGTTTACTGTAAAATTCATGAATTTTATTGGAGAATTTTATAACTACTGCATCAAAAGGAGTAATCTCTTGGTTATTGATAATGATAATTTTTCTGATTACAAAAACAATATGCTGCACATTAGAAAAAACCAGTGCCTTTACGACCTTATAACAGAAACCTATTGCAAAATATGCGAAAGGCTGAATGGTTTCAGTGCAGCTAGAAGAGGAGCATAAGCTATGATAAAAGACGGTTTGAAGAATTTTGTTTTTCCAAAAGAGCTGGCTGATGTTTTAAAGGATAAAGAAGATGTAGTTCTTGTGGAATTTCGGGATGAAATATTGAACATGGCTTTGGGGAGCCCCGAAAAGGACTTGTTTGAAGTTTCCTATGATGTCCCCGGCTTTGGCAGGATTACGGAAGCAACAGTTGCCAGATGCAAGAACGGCGCAGCGGTCAACTACACGGATGCGTACATGCGCAGAAGAGATCCGGACTGTATGGTTGTGGCTGATAAGGACGAAACGGATAAGCCAAAATACAGGGATGTGTATGGTGAGGATTTTACGGACCTCAGAAACGAAACCTTTGAATGGCTGAAAGGCCAGAAGCTTTTGCTGCTTCCCTTTATGGCGGGCGGAATGGAGCTTGGGTATCCTGCCTTGCTGGTAGCTCCGCAGAACGCGGCTTTTTTTGCCGGTGGCCTGGCCGACCTGCAGGGATTTATACCAAAAAGCAAGATACCTGAGAATTTCAAGCCCAGGGCAATAATTTACCTTGCGCCTCCCTTCAGGCATACTCATTTTGACGGCAAGCAGGTAGTTGTCCATAACAGGCTGTCAGATTTACATGAGCTGTTCTCCTACAACCTTTATCCCGGACCCAGTGCGAAAAAGGGAATCTACGGAGTGCTCCTGAATATCGGAGAGCAGGAAGGCTGGGTGACTGTGCATGGTTCAACGGTCAAGGTTATAACTCCTTATGACAATGAAATTGTAATTATGCATGAGGGTGCTAGCGGCGGCGGCAAAAGCGAAATGATTGAGTATATGCATAAAGAACTGGACGGAAGAGTGCTTCTGGGGAAAAATGTTATTACTAACGATAAGATTTATTTGGAATTGAAGGATGCTTGCGAGCTGAAGCCCGTTACTGATGACATGGCGCTTTGCCACCCCAGCATGCAGAACGGAAGCAAGAAGCTTAGGGTAATAGATGCTGAACAGGGATGGTTTTTAAGGATAAACCATATCACCAAATACGGAACAGATCCTCAGCATGAAAGCCTTTGCATTCACCCGAAGGAACCTTTGATTTTCCTGAACCTTCAGGGCGTGCCGGGATCAACATGCCTTATCTGGGAGCACACCATGGATGAACCGGGAAAACCATGTCCCAATCCAAGGGTTATAATGCCAAGAAGGCTGGTGCCCAATGTCGTTGACGAGCCTGTGGAAATTGATGTCAGGAGCTTTGGGATCAGAACACCTTCCTGTACAAAGGAAAAGCCTTCCTATGGCATCATAGGCTGCTTCCACATACTGCCTCCAAGCCTTGCTTGGCTTTGGAGACTGGTTGCGCCAAGAGGCCATGACAACCCCAGCATAACGGATACACTCGGTATGACAAGTGAAGGCGTAGGCTCCTACTGGCCGTTTGCAACAGGCAAGCAGGTCACCCAGGCCAACCTTCTTTTAAAGCAGATAGTCGATACTTCCAATACAAGATTTGTTCTTATACCAAACCAGAATGTCGGAGCTTACAAGGTAGGCTTTATGCCTCAGTGGATTGCCAGGGAATACCTTGCAAGACGTGGAAGCGCCAGATTTAAAGCTGATCAGGTAGTGGCATCAAAATGCCCGCTGCTGGGATATGCGCTTGAGTCACTGAAGGTTGACGGGACATTCCTGCCAAAGGGCTTCCTTCAGGTAAATTATCAGCCTGAGGTAGGCAATGAGGGCTATGAGGCGGGAGCTAAAATCCTGAGCGATTTTTTCAAAAAAGAGCTTGAGAAGTTTATAACTCCTGATTTGGATGAGCTTGGCAGGAAGATAATTGAGTGCTGCATGGATAATGGCACGCTTCAGGATTATGTTGACTTGATACCCATGAAGCTGTAAGGCATGAAATTCATTCCTAAATTAAATTGGAGCGGAAATCAAACGAACGCACTGGTCAAAGACCGGTTGAAAAATTCCTCCGGTCTTAGGCTTTGTGCGGGTTTGATTCCTGAAAATTGAAAAATGATAAAAAAGGCAAGAAACATTTTGAAGCCTCCGGCAAAAATAGGCATCGTTGGCGGAGGTCAGCTTGGAAGGATGCTGACATTTGAAGCAAAGAGAATGGGTTATCATGTCACGGTACTGGACCCAAATCCGGATTCCCCGGCATCACAGGTGGCTGATAGGCAAATTGTTGCCGACTACTTTGACAGATTTCACATTAGAAAGCTGGCTGAGGCAACGGACGTAATTACTTATGAATTTGAGCATATTAACGCAGAAGAATTATGCAGGCTCGAGGAGGATAACTATCTGGTTATCCCCTCAGGGCGCGTACTAAGGAAGATTCAGAATAAACACCTGCAAAAAACCATACTTAAAAGAGCGGGTCTTCCCGTTCCCGATTTCTGGAAGGTATCTTCACGTGAGGAAATTGAAAAAATAATTGATGAAATAGGACTTCCCCTTGTGCTGAAGTCCTGCTTCGGAGGGTATGACGGCAAGGGTAACGCAGTAATCCGGAAAAGGTCCGAGGTTCAACAGGCCATTGACTCACTGGGGTGTGAACACTACTATCTGGAGCAGTATGTAAATTTTGTTAAGGAATTATCTATAATCGTAGCTGCAAACCCCAGCGGGGAAGTTGTGTGTTATCCGTTGGCGGAAAATATTCATGAGGATAATATTCTAAGGTTAACCAGGGTTCCGGCGGATGTAAACGAGAGTGTGGAAAAAGAGGCTGAAGAGATTGCCAGGAAGGTTATGGCTGCTTTAGGCGATTCAGGCGTGTTTTGCGTTGAATTATTTGTTGACAGATTAAACAACATATATATAAATGAAATAGCACCAAGGCCGCATAATTCAGGGCATTATACCATTGAAGCCAGTGTAACGTCCCAGTACGAGCAATTGGTAAGAATTCTTACAGGAATGCCCTTGGGATCGACAAAATTGATATCACCATGCGTTATGGCAAATATACTGGGGGATAACACACCTCAGGAAAGCGGTTATCACCTTGAAGGACTCGACTATGCACTTTCCTATGAGGGATTGTACTTGCACCTGTATGGGAAGAATATGACTTCAAGGCTAAGAAAGCTTGGACATTTTACCGTTCTTTCCAAATCTGTGGCGGAAGCAGACAGGATTGCAGGGGAAGTTATTGAACGTTTAAAAGTTGTAAGAGAATGATAAATATGATATAAGGAGAGTAAAAATGAGACTTATGTTACTAGGTGCGCCGGGAGTTGGCAAGGGCAGCCAGGCGGTTCTGCTTGCAAAGGCTCTTTCGGTGCCCCATATTTCAACAGGCGATATATTCAGATGTCATATTGTAAACAACACCGAGCTTGGAAAAGAAGCACAAAAGTATATGGACAAAGGGATGCTGGTGCCGGATGAGCTGACCGTAAGCATAGTTGCCAGCAGACTTAAGCAGGATGACTGCCAGGATGGATTCATACTTGACGGTTTCCCAAGAACAATCAACCAGGCGGTTTTCCTTGACAAGGTGCTCGATGAGCTTAAGATGCAGCTGGATATGATCATTAACATAGTGCTGGATGACAGGAGTATAATAAACAGGTTGTCAGGAAGGAGAATCTGCGCAAAATGCGGAGCCGTTTACCATATAGAGGATAAGGCGCCGGCAAATGAGGGTATTTGCGACTTGTGCAAAGGAGAGTTGATCCAGAGAGAGGACGATAATGAGGAGACAATTGTCAGAAGGCTCAAGGTTTACCATGAGATGACAAAACCATTGATTGACAACTACAAAGGCAGGGTAAAGATGGTAGACGTCGAGAGCAATAAATCCTTTGAGGTTACCACTCAAAAAGTATTCAGTGCGGTTGGCTTGAAAAGCGCCAAGGTGGAAGCGTAAAAAACAAACAAAACCAACCTCCCGTGCTGCTATAATACTATTTCGGTATTCTAGCGGTATGGGAGGTTTTATTGTATTCATGCTTCTTAACACAAATTTTACATTAATTCCTTTAAACAAGTGTTTCAAAATCAAAAAATTAGTATATAATATATGTATATACGTATATGCAAATATAAAAAGCCGGGAGGGGAGGACCGATGAACAAACTTCTGAACACTTTAAAATCTCTTTCGGATGAGACAAGGCTCAGGATTATAAATATCCTCTATGAGAAGGAGGAGCTTTGTGTCTGCGATATAATGGAAGCTTTAGGCATAACACAGGCAAAGGCATCAAGGCATCTTGCCTATTTGAAGAATGCAGGACTGGTATCCGACAGGAAGCACGCACAATGGGTTTATTATTCTTTAGTACGCCAGAAGGATATGAAGTTTATTGATGCTCTGGTGCTTGAAAACCTCAGAAATATTGAACAGTTCAAAAAGGACAATGAAAGCCTTGGGGAATGGCTTGCCAAGAAGCAGGATGCATGCAAATAACACTATAATTTGGAGGTAAATATGAACAAGCGAAATTCAGAGACATTAAAACAAACTGGGGGAATAGGTTTTTTTGAAAAGTATCTTACAGTATGGGTGGCGCTGTGCATAGTTGCAGGTGTTGCTCTTGGACAGCTTGTACCTGCGTTTCCCCGTACATTAAGCAGATTCGAATATGCAAATGTTTCAATCCCTGTGGCTGTTCTTATCTGGCTCATGATTTATCCCATGATGCTCAAGATTGATTTTTCCAGCATTGTAAACGCTACTAAAAAACCAAAGGGCCTTGTTGTTACCTGTGTAACAAACTGGCTGATCAAGCCCTTTACCATGTACGCCATAGCAGCTTTTTTCTTTTACTTTGTATTCAAGGCTTTTATACCGGATCAGCTTGCAAAGGAATACCTGGCAGGCGCCATACTCTTGGGAGCAGCGCCCTGTACAGCCATGGTTTTTGTTTGGAGCCACCTTACCAAAGGTGACCCTGCATATACTCTTGTGCAGGTAGCTGTAAATGATTTAATTCTTCTGGCAGCCTTTACCCCGATAGTAGCCTTCCTGCTTGGAGTAAGCGATGTACCTCTTGCATATGATACGCTGATTTTATCAGTTATCCTTTTTGTTGTTATCCCCCTTGCAGGAGGATATATTTCCAGAAAGGTGGTTATTGGGAACAAAGGTCAGGATTATTTTGATAACGTATTTATTAAGAAGTTCAACAATATAACCATTGGAGGCCTGCTGCTTACATTGATTATCATATTCTCCTTCCAGGGAGATGTGATTTTGAACAGCCCGCTTCATATTATGCTAATAGCTGTTCCCCTCATTATCCAGACTTTTTTCATATTCTTTCTTGCCTACGGATGGGCGAAGCTTTGGAAGCTTCCCCATGATATAGCCGCACCGGCGGGAATGATAGGTGCCAGCAACTTTTTCGAGCTGGCGGTAGCTGTTGCAATTGCTCTGTTTGGGTTGAAATCTGCCGCAGCCCTGGCAACTGTAGTCGGAGTGCTTGTGGAAGTGCCTGTAATGCTGGCGCTTGTTAAGATTGCAAATAATACGAAACAGTGGTTTGAAACTTCCCCATCTGGCTACTAAGGAGGTCGTTGAGATGAAAATCGTAATTATTGGAGGAGTGGCGGCTGGAACATCGGCAGCTGCTAAAGCAAGAAGAAACAATGAGGAGGCTGAGATCAAGATATTTGACGCAGACAGCCATATATCCTACTCAGCCTGCGGGCTGCCCTATTATGTCGGCACTGAAATTGAGGACATGGGGGAGCTTACGCCGAGGGACCCGAATTTCTTCAAAAAGAAATACAATGTGGATGTATTTACAAGACACCAGGTTCTTAAGGCGGATGCGTGTGCAAAGCTTGTAACAGTTATGAATCTTGATACTCGGGAGGTGTTTGAAGAGCGCTACGACAAGCTGGTTATTGCTACGGGTGCCAAGTCTGCTGTGCCGCATATTGATGGAGCGGACAAGGAAAATGTTTTTTCGCTTCGGAATGTACAAAGTGCTGATAGAATACGTGAGTATGTTATATATAAAGAACCCAAATCTGCCGTAATTATAGGAACAGGGTTTATTGGGCTTGAAATGGCTGAAAATCTTAAGGCCAGGGGGCTGGACATTACCATGGTAGAGATGGCGCCGCAGGTTATGCCGGCGTTGGATTCTGATATTGCGGTGTATCTGGCCGACTATTTAAATGAAAAAGGCATTAAGCTATTTCTTGGAGATACGGTAGTAAGGTTGGAGGGTGAAGCCTCTGTAACACAAGCAGTTCTTACGAGCGGCGAAAAGATAGATGCCGACATTGTCATAATGTCAGCAGGCGTAAGGCCAAATGTTGAGCTGGCCAGGAGCATGGGTGTTGAGATTGGCGAGTCTGGAGCAATTAAGGTAAACACAAGGATGCAGACCAACATCGAGGATGTGTACGCATGCGGCGATTGCGCAGAGAGCTACTCACTAATTACAGGGAAGCCTCTTTACAGGCCTCTGGGCTCTACTGCAAACAAGATGGGAAGAATAGCGGGAGATCAGATTACGGGCGGAAGTCTTGAATTCAGGGGGATTCTGGGCACAGGAATATTCAAAATATTTGATATGACTGTGGCGCAAACCGGGTTGACGGAGAAGGAAGCTGTTAAAGAAGGCTTTGAAATTGCTGTATGCCACAATATAAAGCCGGACAAGCCTGAATATTATCATGGCAAAGAAATGGTTATTAAGGCAGTTGCCGACAAAAAGAGCGGAAGGGTGCTTGGAGCACAGATTATAGGCAAAGCCGGAGTAGACAAGCGAATTGATGTGCTGGCCACTGCAATAACCTTCGGCGCAAAAGCGCAAGACCTCTTCCACCTGGATCTGGCTTATGCTCCGCCATTTTCCACTACCAAGGATCCGGTTATTTATACGGGAATGATTCTGGATAATGCAATCAACAGAGGAAGGGAATTAATAACTCCTGATGAATTGAAGGCAAGAATTGAAAGCGGTGAAGAGATAAATATCATAGACGCAAGGGCAGCCAGCCAGTTTGAGCAGTCCCATCTTGAAGGCGCACAAAACATACCCCATGAAAAGCTTAGAGCAAGCATCGGCACCCTTGATAAAGAGAAAACAACTGTAACCTACTGCAACAAAGGGGTTACGGGAAATGCAGCCCAGAATATTCTGATAAACAACGGTTTTAAAAAGGTATTTAACCTTTCCGGGGGGCATAAAAACTATATGAAAAACAAATAATGGCTTAAGAGCGTATATAATATCAGATTCTATACGCCCGGACTATTTACTTATCAGCCAAGCCTTGGCTACGTGGTATCCAGGGTATTGCTGCTTTACAATTTCAACAGCATCTGCTGCGGAATTGGCCTCGACTATAGTGAAAAGCTTCTCCTCCTTTTTGGATTTTAAGGGCTTTTCCGAGTACCAAACTCGATACTTTTTCTTTATTGAATTTTCTAACATAAGCATCTCTCCAAAATATCTATCTATATATGCTGATATATTCGACATATTTTGCAGAAATCCTTTTTTTTGTTAAAAAATGCAAAGAAGAGAATGTCAATTGGCATTCTCTTCTTTCTGATCGTAAAGGTTATAGACTATACATTTTGACGCCTTTCGTGTCTTACCAGGCTTTGTGGTTTTTGCTGCCACGCTTTTATCACTTGATTTGGTTGCGGTGGTTTTTACTGCACCAGATTTGACGACACTCTTAAGATTACAATTTTTGTTAGTACAGTGACCGTTAATTACCAGTGATCCACAAGCACAAAATTCTGCCACTTATATCACTCCTTTATTCATATAATAAGTATATCACATTTTTTGCTATTAAATCATGATTCACAAAATTTTCCTTTAAAATTATATAAATCGTGAAGTTTCTAAAGTAATAAATTTATGTTATTATAGAACTGTGTTAAGCTTGAATTTTTTTTAAAAGGTAAATAAATATAAATTGTGAGGATGATAATATGGCAGGTTTTTTTGGATTTTTTGATTACACAAAGCCCGGTCCCGGCATTCCTAAGGATGCCCCCCCTAAGCACCCCGTAATTGTTTTTTTTGAAATTTACAGCAGGAAGTTCTGGAATCTTGTTAAGCTTAATATTCTTTTCTCTATTTTTAATTTACCGGCGATAGCTACGATGGCTTTTTTGGTTATTATTTCCCAGATGAGCTTTTCTAGTGTTGCAGGTGACGATCTTCTTATGGATTTTGTGTTAAGATTTATACTCGGCTCCTTCCTGCTTTGCATACCTCTTGTTACAGTAGGGCCTGCGCAGGCGGGCTTTACATTTGTGCTGAGGAATTACGCACGCGAAGAGCACGCTTTTATATGGAGCGATTTCAAGGAGCATGCCTTGAAAAACTTCAAGGAGAGTGTGATTATATCAGTTATAGACCTTATTGTTGCTATTATAATAGCAATTGATTTGAGAATATATATGACAATGCAAAAGGGTAATTTTTTAATAACAATAGCTTCCGCTATGCTGGTTTTGTCATTTATAATCTATTTGATGATGCACATGTATATTTACCCAATGCTTGTAACCTTCAAGCTTGGCATCAAACAGATTTATAAAAATGCCTTGATATTTGCCGTCATCAGGTTTCTGCCCAACCTGGGCATACTTGTATTGTGTGCAGCGGTGCTGATGGCGAGCTTTATATATCCTTTTATAGGAATGATGCTATTCCCTCTGATAACGGTGAGTACCATAGGCCTAATAACCAACTTTTACGTTTATCCTGCCCTAAAGAAGCATATCATTGACAGGGTGCGTCTGGATAATGCAGAAGGCTCCGATGAAGGGCAGGCATAGATGAAAGCGGAATAGCTGCAGGAGAAAACATGTTCAAAAAGAAGATATTGATTATTGATGATACTGAGATGATGCAAAAATATATCTCAGACATCCTGACTGAAGCTGAATATGAGGTAGTAACCGCATGTGACGGAGTGGCAGGCGTGGAAAAGGTAAGAGAAGAGAAGCCCGATCTGGTTCTGCTTGATATTGTCATGCCCAGAATGGACGGTTTTGAGGTTTGCAAGGTATTGAGGGACGATGAATCCAACAATCTTATGCCAATAATCATGCTCACTGCCCAGGGTAATGAGGATGACAAGCTCACAGGGCTGGAGCTGGGCGCAGATGACTATATAATCAAGCCCTTTAATAAGCGGGAGCTCTTAAGCAGGGTAAGAAATACACTTAAGAGAATAGAAAGAAACAGACGGGCCAACCCCCTGACAGGTCTTCCCGGCAATATTGAAATCCAGGCCGAAATTAATCACAGAATAGCCAAAAAAGAGCTTTTTTCAGTTATATATGCTGATCTTGACAACTTCAAGGCATATAACGATGTATATGGTTTTTCAAGCGGAGACACTGCTATAAAGCTAACGGCTGACGTCATTACTGACAATGCCAATACAATGGGGTCATCAAGGGATTTTGTCGGTCATATAGGAGGGGATGATTTTATAATAATTTCAACTCCGGAAACCGATGTAAAAATATGTGAGGGAATAATCAGAGATTTTGACAGGAAGATTCTGACGCTTTATTCACCTGAGGACAGGGAAAAGGGATGTATTAGCACAACAAACAGACAGGGGAAGGTCATGAATTTTCCGATTATGTCAATCTCCATTGCTGTTGTGACCAATGAGCGAAGAAACCTTGAAAACCATCTTCACGTGGCCGAAGTAGCAGCGGAGCTTAAGAAAAAAGCAAAATCAATATCAGGGAGCGTCTATGTAAGAGACAGGCGATCCCGCTAAACTATTGGAGGATAATATGCGTAACGAATTAAAAAGCTCACTGAAGGTTTTTACAGGATACTTGGTTTCACTCATTTTATTCGTATTGTTTATTCCGTCGATACTGAGTTTTGGCAAGGATAACCTGGGACCATGGATATTCGGGTATTCCCTTGTAATTTTCATATTAATGTGTAATATAATTTTTGCTGACATGAAAAAGCTTGGAGACAAGGAAAGGAGACCTGAGTACAATTTAAAGCCTTACCCCCTTAAGGGCCTGGTTGTTGGCTTTATGGGTTTTTTGCCCTTTATTCTCCTTCAGATTGCATACCCTTTCATAAAATTCAACCTGGGGCCGATTGATATTGAAAGATTAAAGCATGTGGCCCTAAACACTTTAATGGGGCCTCTGTACTGGTTCATAAAGCTCGGGAACGAATCCGCATGGGCCTACGCAGCGGCTGCATCAATAGTGCCCCTGATTGCCATGGCAGGATATATGGCAGGTATTTGGCGCTTTGAGTTTTCTTTGTTTCCAAAAAGGCAGCCAAAAAGTAAATAATTCCAGTTTTCTCTGTAATAAATACAACCTGTGTGTGAATATCCATATAGTATCGAACAAGAATGACAGGGGCGGAGAAAATGATAGTAATTGTTAAGAAAAACAATATTGTTCTGATAGCATTGTTCTTTTTGCTGTGCATAGCATTATACAGCCTTAACCTTGGCAACCAGCACTCAGCATCTGCGAACACTGTGCGAAGCACGGAAAAGGTGGTAATGATCGACCCCGGGCATGGAGGAGAAGACCCGGGTGCTGTCAGTGATTACAACGGAATAAAGGAAAAGGACATTAATCTTGGAATAGCTTCATATCTCAGAGAGCTGCTTGAACAGGACGGCTACAAGGTAATCATGACCAGAGAGGAAGATAAGCTGGAATACGAACCGGGGACAAGAAATATCATTCAAAAAAGAAAACAGGATCTTCTAAGGAGGAAAAAAATGATGGATGAGGGAGGGGCCAATATAGTTGTCAGCATTCACCTTAACAAATTCCCTCAGACCCAGTACTTCGGAGCACAGACCTTCTTTCCTCCCAATTCGCCTGAAAGCCAGAAGCTGGCTCACAGCATACAGATGTCCATAAGGGAGATGGTTGACCCTCAAAACAAGCGTGAGGCATTGGTCAAAAAAGAGCCCATCATAATTTTAAAAAACAACAAAACAACTACGGCAATCGTGGAATGCGGCTTTCTTTCGAATCCCGAGGAAGAAAAAAAGCTTGGAAGCACACAATATCAGCAGAACCTTTCCGCTGCAATAAAAAAGGGCATAGACGCATATTTTGCCTCAAAAATAAATTAACATAATCTTGTAAATATAACTGTCAAATGGGACAAATTACATTAGAAATAAATATCTTTCCCGTTGTATAATATAATATATATTTATGTAAACAAATGAAGGGGAGGATATTAAATGCAAAAGAGAAAAGCTGTTTTAGCGTCAGCAGTACTGACAATATTGCTTGTTTCGTTTTATTGTCCTGTGTCGGCAAACACAGCAGGCATCAAGGTAATGGTAAACAATCAGCTGCTGTCGGCAAATATACAGCCGCAAAACTTAAACGGTGTGCTCATGGTGCCTGCAAAGGAATTTATCCAGGCATTGGGCGGGACCTTCACCACTGACAGGGCGGGCTTGACGTCTACCATAAGCCTTGGGGAGAATGAAGCAATATTCCGGCTGGATAACAGCATTGTCAAGCACAACGGAAAAAACGTACAGGCGCCTGCTCCGATGGCTATTTTGGGATACAGGTACATGATACCTGCGGAGTTTACAGCCAGGTGCCTTGGAGCGGAGTCTTACATGCATACATACAAAAATACGCTTATGGTATTCCAGCCGTCAGACGGGAAACTGGTCTACAGAGTAACATCGGGGGATACTCTTTGGATTCTTTCCAATGTTTTCGGAACAACAATAAGCTCTTTAAAGCAGTTGAACAGTCTGTCAGTCGATACTCTTTATATCGGACAACCTCTAATAATTAAAGAATTTTCGTCAGCTGGAACAGTAATTTCAGCTCAGGCATCAAATAACGCCACTGTATTCAGGGGACCCGGTTTCGGCTTCAGTACCGCAGGCTATATAAAGGCTTGGACGGCAATCAGCATTGTCGGCAAGACAGGTGAATGGTTCAAGGTAATAACACCTGCAGGAAACGGGTATACACACCAAAGCGTTACGTCAATAAAACAGGATATTATCGATACTTCTCCAAATAGCAGCTACTTTGAAAAAAAGATTGCTGTAGATACCTCAAAGAAATACATTACATATTCAAACTATACGGTACAAAGGGGCGACAGCATCTGGACAATATCCCAGAAGGTGGGAGTCCTTGATTATGAGCTCGCACAGGCTAATAATATTTCAACAAGTGCTACTCTGTATGTAGGACAAGTTCTTAAGGTGCCTGTTCACAATATACCACCGAAGGACAAGCTTGGTGAAAGCTACGGAGAAATTCTTGACTGGTTCGAAGAGGGCCAGTACGTATTTCCTATTGGGAAAAACGCTAAGCTTACAGATTTGGAGACCGGAAAGAGCTTCAATGTCAGGAGGACAATGGGGGCCAACCATGCGGATTGCGAGGTTCCAACCCTGCAGGATGCGCAGATAATGAAGGATATATTCGGAGGCACATGGAGCTGGAACAGAAGGCCCTTTATCCTGGAGCTGGACGGAAGGCGTTTTGCGGTTTCGGTTGCTGGTATGCCTCACGCAGGAGTTGACGGTGCGCCATATCTTCAGAATGTATCAAACAGGAGTGACAACTGGGGATATGGGCCTAACTATGACAGCATACCCGGAAATGGAATGGACGGACACTTTGACGTGTATTTTCTCAATGGCTTAAGGCATAAGGACAACCTTATAGATTCCCAACACCAATACAGGGTGCTTATGGCAGGCGGAATGCAGTAAAAAGATCAATATCCAAAAGTTTAAATACGGTCCACAGATAAATCAAAAATTTATTTGTGGACCGGCTAATGTCATTGCAGGTGAAAGCATAAGTCGGCAATATTGACAATAAAATAACAAAGCTGTATAATTGCAATTACCTAATCAAGTGCTCAAGCTTTGCGCAGCATGGTTCTTTGCAAAATATAACGAGCCTTGGCACTAGGTTGGCAGATTCAAAACTGTATTAAGGTGGGAAACAAATGGGTTTAAGGAAAAAGGTTTCTCTTGCGGTGGTAAAACGTCTCCCCAGATACTACAGATACCTTTCAGACCTGCTCAAAGTAGACATCACAAGGATTTCTTCAAAGGAGCTGAGCATGCGAATGGGTATCACAGCTTCGCAGATACGGCAGGATCTAAACTGCTTTGGCGGATTCGGGCAGCAGGGTTATGGCTACAATGTGGAATACCTGTACAAAGAAATCGGAAGCATCCTTGGCTTGAACAACAACTACCAGGCAGTAATAATCGGAGCTGGCAACATGGGGCAGGCACTGGCCAACTATGAAAACTTCGAAAAGAGAGGTTTTAAAATAGCCGGTATATTTGATGTTGATCCGGAGCTTATAGGCACCAGAATAAAAGGCATTGAAGTGACTCATATGGATAAGCTCGAGGAATTTATGCAAAAGACCAAGATAGATATAGGAATACTATGCGTGCCGTATGAACAAACCCCAGCAGTGGCCGAAAGGCTGGCACGCCTTGGAATTAAAGGTCTTTGGAACTTTTCACCCATGGATTTGAAGCTGCCCTATGACGTGATAATTGAAAATGTTCACTTGAGCGACAGCTTAATGGTATTGGGCTACAAGCTTAATGAATATAAAGAGATGAAGAAAAACAAAAAAGAGCAGAAAACATAAAATCAAGCATATCAATAATATGCTTGATTTTATGTTGAGATTTAAAGCTTTTTCAATATGGGGTAGAAGTCGGGGAAGGCTAGATCCACACACTGAGACTTCCTTATCATTGTTTCCCCTTCCGCCGCAAGCGCTGCAACCGACATAGCCATTGCAATGGCATTATCGTTATATGTTTCTATTACCGTACCCTTTAAAGGCTTACCGCCTTCAATGATCATACCGTCTTCGGTTTCCTGAACGCTTGCCCCCATCTTTGAAAGCTCAAGGCAGAGTAGCCTGATCCTATTGGAATCCTTTATTTTATAGCCCTTAAGGCCGCTGATAATGCTGGTGCCTTCTGCTAATGCCGCTGCAACGGCAATAACGGGAATTTCGTCGATAAGCCTTGGTATAATCTCCCCGTCAATGGCAACTGCTTTCAAATCAGATGAGCTTACGCTTATATCCGCAACCTTTTCATTTCCGTAAAAACGCACATTCGATATCTGTATTTTGGCACCCATTGACTTGAATATGTCCAGTATCCCGGTTCGGGTCGGATTAACACCTACATTCCTTATTGTAATATCCGAGTTTTGAGTAATTAATCCTGCCGTTAAAAAGTAAGCGGCAATTGAAATATCACCTGGGACTTCAATATGCCTGGCGTATAAATTCTCTATCCTTTTGCTTGTTACACTAAGCCCGTCAACCTTGATATCTGCTCCAAAATACTGCAGCATAAGCTCTGTGTGATCTCTTGATTTTATTGACTCAGTCACGGTTGTTTCGCCATCAGCATACATACCCGCTATTATTAGGGGTGACTTGATGTGGCTTGCATGGACAGGTATATCATATTTGATTCCGTTAAGCTTTGAGGAATATATAAGGAGGGGGCAAAGATTCCCGTCTTCTTTTCCGCTGATGCTGGCGCCCATTTGCCTTAAAGGTGCAACAACCTTGCCGACGGGCTTTTTTATTGCTGAATCGTCTCTTGTAACAACGGAGTTGAAGGGCTGGCCTGAAAGCACTCCCAGAAGGAGTCTTAAGGTGGTTCCCGCCTTTCCTGCGTTTAGCTGAGATGAAGGAGGCTTGAGACCAAACAGTCCGTTGCCGTTAACCCTTACCTTATTGTGCGGGAGTATTTCAATTCCTACCTGCATTTTTCTAAAACAATCAATTGTGCTCAGGCAATCTTCACCCATAAGAAAATTATCAATTTCTGTCGTTCCCATGGCCAGAGCGCCAAACATTATGGCCCTGTGAGATATGGACTTGTCGCCGGGAACTGATATTTCGCCCTTAAGTGAGCTGCGATGCTCGATAATCATTTTGATACCCCCTGTGTCGTATTATAATCTGTATACCTTATAGCCGTTTTGCTCAAGGAGACCGAAGGCAGAATCAACACTTGATGAGTCAGGAAGTGTAACCCTCAGGCAGCCCTGCTCAAATTCCCTGCTGTTTGATACATTTATATTCTTTATGTTAATTCCATTATCACCTAATATAGTTGCTATTTTTCCTATAATACCCGGCTTATCGATTACGTCAACAGCAATTTCGTGTGTAGGGCTGATTGGGCCTCTCTTGCGTGCGGAAAAGGAATCCCTGAAAGCCCTGGCGGATTCGAAGGCTTCATATATCCAGCGTGAATCACCGCATTCAATTTTATGACTAAAAATATTGATTAATTCTACATATTTCTCTAAAATCCTCTTTATCTGATGCTTATTGCTTATGACAATATTTTCCCACATTTCCGGGCTGGAGGAAGCAATCCTGGTTATATCTCTGAATCCGCCGGCTGCCAGCATCTGCATTTTGCCATCCGGTGTATCCTCCTGCCTTACAAGGTTGACGAGAGTTGACGCTATAATGTGCGGAACATGGCTTATCCCCGCGGTTACCAGATCATGCTCCCCCGGCTCTATTACCACAGGTATGGAGCCAATAAGGGCAGCAAGCTCTGAAAGCTGTTTTAAAGCCCTCTCGGAAGAAGTTTTTCCCGGCGTAAGAACATAATATGCATTTTCAAACATATGTGACACACTGGCAGCGTAGCCTGTCTTCTCCGAGCCTGCCATGGGATGACCTCCTACAAAGGTGACGGGAGCGCTGAGACTGTCCGCAAATCTTACGATTTCCTCCTTTGTGCTGCATATATCCGTCACAATGCAATCCGGATTTATTCTTCCGGAAAGCACAGAAAGGTAATGAAGGGCTGGTTTGACAGGAGTGCATATGAAAATAATGTCACAGTTGAATATATGTTCATTCAGCTCTGTACAGCCCCTGGAAATTATCCCCTCGGCTTTGGCTTGAGAGAGCGCTTGCGGGGTATTGTTGAAAGCGGTTATGTCCTCTATGCCTGCCTTTAGCTTCAAAGCTTTAGCCAGAGAGCCGCCCATAAGACCCAGACCGATTATGCCTATTTTCATACCTTGAACTCTCTTCCCACTATTTCAGCAATTTTTGAAATATCCTTGCACAAGGCGTCAAAAGCATCGGGAGCAAGCTGCTGTGAAGCATCTGAAAGCGCGCATCGAGGGTTGGGGTGAACCTCCACAATCAGGCCGTCGGCGCCGGCCGCAATTGCCGCTTTTGCCAAGGCAGGAACATATTGAGATTTTCCTGCGGCATGGCTGGGATCAACAATTATGGGCAGGTGGCTGGAGTTTTTGATGACAGGTATGGAACCAAGGTCAAGGGTATTCCTTGTTGCTGTTTCAAATGTTCTTATGCCTCTTTCGCATAATACTACACTGTAATTGCCTTCGCTTATAATATATTCCGCCGCATTGAGCCATTCATCAACAGTGGTGGAGGCTCCGCGCTTCAAAAGCACCGGCTTCTTCAAGCGGCCCACTTCGCGCAGCAGTTGGAAATTCTGAACATTCCTTGCCCCTATCTGAAACATATCTACGTAATCGTTTGCTATTTCTACAGCTCTTTCGCTGGTAACTTCGCTTACGGTTACAAGCCCCGAAGCATCCTTTGCTTCTTTAAGCAGCTTCAAGCCTTCTTCCTCAAGGCCTTGAAATGCATAAGGGGATGTCCGCGGCTTGAAGGCGCCGCCCCGGAGCACCTGTGCTCCAGATTTTTTAACAGCCAGTGCCGCTTCTATGATTTGCTCTCGGCTTTCTACAGCACAGGGGCCGGCCATCATTACAAGCTCCCTGCCTCCGATTTTAACACCGCCGACGTCTATTATGCTTGGCTCAGGCTTAAAAGTCCTGCTGGCAAGCTTGTAAGACTCAACTATGGGCACAAGCTTGTCGACCCCGGGCATCATCTCCAGGGGCACATCTCTCAACACCCTCTTGTCCCCTATAACTCCTATTATTGTTACTTGGGTGCCTTTTGAAATATGGGCGCTGAGACCGAGCGACTCGAGAACTCTTGTTATGTCGCTAATCTCGTTTTCTTTTGAACCGGGCTTCATTACAATAATCATAAAAAATCCTTCCTTTCTACCGTCTGTAAGCTATTTTTGACTTGCCGTCCTGCCGTAATACATTGTTTTCAAGGCTGCTCCCTTAAAATTTACAATGCTGACCGCCAATTGTCAAGGGAAATTAAGCATTGATGCCATCGGGTTAATGATATGTTAACTTTTAAAAAAAAATTAATAAAAATAAAGGATAATCGCAAAAAAAATAGAATATTTTATATGATATTTACAGCATCAATCGCAATAAATTGTTCCGGCACAGGAGAATATTTAAGAGGAAAGAGGTATACAATCATATAAATTCCATTAATGTTTATACATCCCTTAATTAGATAATTGTGAATTTTTTCCTTCAACTGAGGGATACTATACCAAGCAAGTAATAACAAAAGGGGGAATTATTATGAAAGACTTCAGCTCTGAGAAATTGCGCAATGTATGCTTATTGGGACACGGAGGCTCGGGAAAGACAACCCTGGCAGAAGCAATGCTCTTTAATACCGGAGTGCTGGACAGGTTCGGAAAAGTTGCGGACGGCACTACCACAACGGATTATGACCCCGAGGAAATTAAAAGGAAGGTCTCAATAAGCACTGCATTAGCGCCCTGTGAATGGAAAGACCACAAGATAAACATCATAGACACTCCCGGATACTTCGATTTTGTCGGAGAAGTCAAGCAGGGCATAAGAGTTGCTGATTCGGCAGTAATTCTGGTTTCGGCAAAAAGCGGTGTTGCAGTCGGAACTGAAAAGGCCTGGTCATATGCAAGGGAACAGGGAATCCCCAGGATGTTTTTTGTAAACAAGATGGACGAAGAAAACGCAAACTTTTTTGGAGTCCTTGAACAGTTGGTCAATACCTTCGGAAAGGGAGTTGTTGCATTCCAGCTTCCAATAATTGAAGGTGACAAGTTTGTTGGATTTGTTGATACAATAGACATGGTTGCGAAAAAATTCGACAAGGATAAGCTGGTTGACGCAGCAATCCCTGCCGGTTTAAAAGATAAAATCAAGGAAATTCATGACGCTATGGTTGAAGCTGTAGCAGAGACTGATGAAGTTCTTATGGAAAAGTTCTTTTCAGGCGAAGAGTTCACCCATGATGATATTATCAAGGGCTTGCACCTTGGCATGCGCGACGGTTCCATCGTTCCCGTTTACTGCGGATCGGCCTGCAACAACCAGGGCATTCAATTCCTTATGAACGCAATTATTGAAGATATGCCGTCTCCCGCTGACAAGGCCACGGTAAAAGGAAAGAAGCCGGGGACGGATACCCCGGTTGAGTTTAAGACTTCTGCCGATGCGCCGCTTTCTGCCCTTGTTTTTAAGACAATTGCCGATCCATTTGTCGGAAAAATTTCATTGTTCAGGGTATACTCCGGCACATTGAAATCCGATTCGACAGTTTACAATTCAAGCTCGGAGAAAACGGAAAAAACAGCACAGTTATTCATGCTGAGGGGGAAAAAGCAGCTTCCTGTGGATAAGCTTGTTGCGGGAGATATAGGAGCAGCAGCCAAGCTACAGTACACCAATACAAATGATACCTTGTGCGACCAGGCAAACCCAATAGTGCTTGACAAGATTGATTTCCCTGAACCCTCCATTTTTCTGGCTGTTGAGCCCAAGTCAAAAGGTGACGAGGAAAAGATAAGCTCCGGGCTGCACAGGCTTCAGGATGAGGATCCCACCTTCAAGGTGTCAATTAATAACGAGACACACCAGACACTTATCTCCGGTGTCGGCGAACAGCACCTTGATGTTATCGTAAGCAAGCTGAAGGCGAAATTCGGTGTGTCCGTAAACCTTATTGAGCCAAAGGTTCCCTACAGGGAAACCATCAAAAAGAAGGTCAAGGTGGAAGGCAAGCATAAGAAGCAATCCGGAGGGCATGGACAGTACGGCCATGTGTGGATTGAGTTTGAGCCGGGCCAGCAGGAGGATCTGGTGTTTGAAGAAAAGATATTCGGCGGCGCGGTTCCGAAACAATACCATCCGGCTGTTGAAAAGGGCTTGAGAGAAGCTATTTTAAAAGGAGTTCTGGCTGGATATCCTGTCGTTAACCTAAAGGCAACGCTGGTTGACGGTTCATACCATGACGTTGACTCATCTGAAATGGCTTTTAAGATTGCTGCAAGGCTCGCTTACAAGAAGGGGCTGCCGATGGCATCACCTGTCCTGCTTGAGCCTATAGCCCGCATTGAGGTGTATATACCTGAAAGCTACATGGGAGATATTATAGGAGACCTCAATAAGCGCAGGGGAAGAATCCTGGGCATGAACCCGCAGGAAGGAGGAATGCAGCAGGTTGTTGCCGAAGTGCCCCAGGCAGAGATGGCCAAATATGCCACAGACCTGCGCTCCATGACGCAGGGAAGGGGAAGCTTCAAGCTTTGGTTCGAGAGGTACGAGGAAGCGCCTGCCATGGTTGCCGCCAAGGTTATTGAAGAAGCCAGGAAGACTATGGAAGAAGACAACGAGGACGAGTAATAAGCAAAGCCACCCGAAGGGGTGGCTTTTTTGATGTATAGATTTGTATCAACATATAACTACACTATATCTTTCAAAGCTTTGACGATTTGCCCGTCAATCTCACCGGCTTTAACCATGGAATCCATAATGCCAAATGCGCTCAACTTGCTCATTCTGTTTCTGTAAGGCCTGTCTTCCGTTAATGCCTGATATATATCACAAACGGCAATTATTCTGCTTTCAACGCAAAGGTCATCTGCATCAAGGTTTTGAGGATAACCTGAGCCTGTTAATGTTTCATGGTGGTTGGACGCCCAGGAGGCGATGTCCTTCATGCCCGTTATCTTGTTTAATATTAAACGGGTATAATATGTATGCGACTTAATAATGGCGAATTCATCGGATGTCAGCTTGCCTGGCTTGTCCAGAATATAGTTAGGAACGGACAATTTTCCAAGATCATGTAATAACGCTGCAATTTCCATCATTGTGGTTTTTTCACTGTCAAAACCATAGTAGTTCGAAAGCTTGGCAGCCAGTGCGGCCAGGCCTTTGGAATGCTCCAAAGTGAATTTGCTCTTTTTGTCAATTATTGATGCAAAGACTCCTGCAATATCCCTTATGTTAACAAGTGAATATGAGGAATGTCTAAGCGGTTGAATTTCTTCCATTATTTCCGGATAAGAATATACGTTCTCAATATCAAGCCAGAAGCATTCGGAATTTGCTGCATCCAGCAAAGCATCAACGGCATCGGGCGAAAACAAGCCGCCTCTTTCAAGTCTGATAATGCGAAGGATATTGTCTTTTTGAAGCCGGTAGGGCAAATCCTGTTTGAACATCAAATCAAAGTAATCCGCAAGATGAATTATGCCGGCACTAACAGGAATTTCACTGCCCTTTAGATGATAAGGCCCTGTACCGTCATAATTCTCGTGGTGGTACTTGACAAGATGTGAAAGCTCTAAATCAAAATGCATGCTTCCGATTGTTACTGCGCCCAAATCACAATGCTCCTTAATAAAGTCGCTATCATAGTGGCTTATGTTGAAAGCATGAACTGCACCAATATCATGGAGATAGGATGCTATGTACAGATTTTGCATGTTTACTGTGCCAGGGTCTAGCTTACTGGCTATATAGCCAGCTACAAGCGCAGTCTTCATTGAGTGTCCTATATAATTGTGATAAGTGGCATCAAAACCATGAATAGGCACGTTAAACCTTATCCTTTTCTGCTTGTCTGTAAATATACTTCGTTCTGCCATGTCCAGAGCCAGTGAAACTGAATAAATAAATTTGTTTAAATCTATTGCAAGGTTTGTAGCACTCATTTTGTAACAGCCTTTCAGTTGACATAATGGTATATAAAAATAAATACCAACATGAAAAATGGTTTAAACTAATTTTTTATTCTATTGCAAAACCCGTTTGCGGAAACTTCTTGTTTCAAGAAAATGGGTTTTTGCAGTGGAATATTAAAAAACAGGAACAAAAAAGATTCAAATACGTCCAAAAACAAAGGATATTAAAAATTGCTGGATAGCAGCATACAGTGATATAATGTGATATGAACTGCCAGTAATTGTGTTAGGGGGAGAAATATGATAAAGAGAATTTTTGCCATGCTGATTATGGGTACGTTGCTGTTGGGGATAGCTGTGGGGTGCGGGGTGAGCAAGTCATCACAAAGTATCAAGGAAGGCAGATCTAACCAGGCTGTTGTACAGGAGACAATAACTGCGGCTGGAGCAGATCAGTTCGGGGATAAGGCAGCCTATTCTTCTTCGGTAAAGGGAGAGGCTTTAAATTCTGAAGAAGGGAAAGCGGCTGACAACGGAACCGTTAATCTGGATAATAACCCTGTAAACTCAGGACACAAAATTATCAGAACCGGAGAAATCCAGCTGGAAACCCTTAATTTTGAGGAGTCGGTTTCAAAGCTGACGGATTATATTGCCTCAATTGGAGGATATATCGAGACCTCAAGCGTACAGGGCAAAAGGATAGCTTCAGGCGAGTCCAGAGCTTTAAGAAGTGCGCATTTCACATTCAGAATACCACAGATGAAATACAATCAAATGTTTGTTGATGTAGAAAAGTTCGGAACCGTGGTTTCCAAGCAATCGAGAGGAGAAGACATAACCGACAGGTACTTTGATACCGAAGCAAGGCTGAAAGCCTTGAAGATCCAAGAGGAAAGACTTCTGTCGCT
The DNA here is from genome assembly GCA_026417615.1 of Clostridia bacterium. Taxonomy (GTDB): domain Bacteria; phylum Bacillota; class Clostridia; order Acetivibrionales; family JAFADI01; genus SKW22. Next base: position 5,461 of record JAOACY010000050.1, on the reverse strand, counting down.
GCTGCAGAAGGCTGAAAAAATGGAAGATATTCTGGCAATTGAAAGAGAGCTGCAGAATACAAGGTATCAGATAGAAAACTATACGGGTACAATACGCAAATGGGATTCGCTGGTGAATTTTTCCACAATAACGGTCAATGTTTATGAGGTGAGGGAAATCAAGCCAGATGCCCCCGACAAAAGGGACAGCCTTTTTAACAGAATATCCTTCGGGTTTATAAATTCCATGAGACAGTTGTGGAGACTGACTCAGGATATAATAGTCGGTCTGGTGGTGGCTCTGCCTTTTATTGTTCCTCTTGCAGGCATAGGCTATTTGATATCCCTTATTTCCAGAGCAAGAAAAAACAGGAAAAAAACTGTTGCTGTAAAGCCTGAAGCCAGCTCCGCAGAAAACAAGAAAGACGAATAATCATTTTGGCCAGCTTAAGAATACTCTCCCTTTAATCAGTGAAAAATAATTATACTGATGAAAGGGAGGTTTTTTATGCCAAATATAAACAACAAAAAGAATAATAACGACCCAAAAAATAAAGATACCACATTATACGGTGAGTTCATTTCTTCCTTTGACAAGTGGATTACACCGGACAGACAGAGGAAAGCTGCAAGGCATCTTGAAGAGGTTACCGGGGAATTGGCTTCCAAGGAGCGTAAAAGAAGCGAAACAGAGGAGAGCAGAAGCAGCTGAAACACAGTATTATATATGTAGCAGAAATTATTACATTCGGAGAAAGGTGTTTGTTCAAAGGCATTTCAATAGCATCGGAAAAATGAATTCGAGGGAAATGTCCCCAGGGTTCGAGCATGAATTCACTTTCCTCGGAGGAATTTCTTAAAGGGTAGGATAAATGACCTTTGCCCAAGAACTTTTTCCATGCAAGATATTTATGCATTTAATATTGAAAACTTAAGAAACCACATGATAATTTGAAATATTTTAAATTATCATGTGGTTATTAAGGCATTCCCACATTGAATAATCGCAGGAAAAATTTTATAATATATACAAAAGTCAAAGATAGTCAAAATCAACGAGGTGAGAACATGGCTAGACTTAGCGATATAATCGAAGCATTTATAAAACAGCTTATAGACGATACAAACGGAGCTATTGAGATTCAAAGGAATGAGCTGGCCAACCATTTCAACTGTGTTCCCTCACAGATTAACTATGTGATTGACACAAGGTTTACCACCGAGAAGGGTTACTATGTTGAAAGCCGCAGAGGCGGAGGCGGACACATAAGGATAAAGCGCGTAAATGTAAACCGGCCCGGGGATTACCTGATGCATATAGTCGCTTCTATGGGAAATAGTATTTCTCAACAGTCCTCGGAGATTTTTATAAATAATTTTATTGATTATGATGTTATTTCTGCCCGGGAGGGGTATATATTAAAAGCAGCGGTAAGCGACAAAGCGCTCGGAGCAGTACCGCTTCCGCATAGGGATGCAATCAGGGCGAGCATACTTAAGAATATGCTGATGAGCCTACTTGTATAAAGGGAGTTGATTATATGTTGTGCCAGCATTGCCAGAAGAGAACGGCAAATGTACATTTTACACAGGTTGTAAATAATAATAAGATTGAGCTCTACCTGTGCGAGCAGTGTGCAAATGAGAAAGGCAAGATGAACTTTGCTTCGCCTCTTAGCATAGGTAATTTTTTTTCGGGATTAATGAGCCTTGGTCACGCATCGCCTTACATTATTAATCAAGGGGAGGAACTCTTGTGCAATAAATGCGGGATGAGCTTCGAGGATTTCCAGAAGGAGGGCAAGATAGGCTGCAGCGAGTGTTATGAGGTTTTTTCCGAAAGGCTTCAGCCTATTTTAAAAAGGCTGCATGGCAATGTTGAACACCATGGCAAGGTTCCTCAAAAGGTTTTTGAAACAGTTAAAGCATCAAGGGAGATAGAGAGGCTCAAAGCTTCGCTTAATAAGGCTATACAGGCTGAAGAATACGAGAAGGCAGCTGAAATAAGGGATAAGATAAGGCTGCTGGAGACCGGCGGGAAATAGGAGGACTTTTATATGGGAGCATGGTATATAGAACGTGGGCCGGAAGCTGATGTTGTTGTAAGCACAAGGGTCAGGCTGGCAAGAAACTTTAAAAATTTCCCCTTTCCCTGCAGGATGACTGCCGAGCAGGAGAGCATGGTGCTTTCAGAGGCCAGAGATGCCGTGCTGAACGGAAACAGTGCGATAGCAAAGGATTTTGTATTTGTTAATTTGCAAAGCCTTGATAATCTGGATAGACAGGTGCTGGTGGAAAAGCATCTTGTAAGTCCGCAGCATGCTGAAATCAAAAAATACAGCGGAGTGCTTGTAAGCCGGGATGAACGCATAAGCATAATGATTAATGAGGAAGACCATCTCAGGATACAGTGCCTGTTTCCCGGGATGCAGATTGATAAGGCGTGGGAGCTGTGCGATAAAATCGATACCCTCTTGGAGGAACGCATCGACATGGCTTTTGACAGCAGCTACGGTTATCTTACCAGCTGCCCGACAAATCTGGGTACAGGAATCAGAGCATCCACCATGCTCCATTTACCCGCACTTGTTATGACGGGATATATAAGGAATATACTTGAAGCCTGCAGCAAGCTTGGTGTGGCGGTGCGGGGACTGTATGGTGAGAATACGGAAGCAGCGGGGAACATGTTCCAGGTATCGAACCAGTTTACACTGGGTAAATCAGAAGCAGATATTATTGCCGGCATTACAAACATCACACAGCAGATCATTGAGCAGGAAAGAGTGTTGAGAGCCGAATTATACAAGCAGAATCCATATCGTTTTGAAGATAAGGTTTGCCGCTCTATGGGCATACTGATGCAATCCAGAATAATGTCAACTGAAGAGGCTATGAAGCTCTTGTCAGACGCAAGGCTTGGAGTGGATATGGGAATAATAAAAAACGTCAACGGGGAGACTTTGAATGAGATTATGCTGCTGTCTCAGCCGGCCAGCCTTCAGAAATACGCAGGGAAGCTTCTCGGACCGGATGAAAGGGATATAAGGAGAGCCGAGCTCATTAGAAATAAATTACAACACAGGATATGAGGTGATATTATGTACGGCCGTTTTACGGAAAAAGCAGAGAAAGCTATAAATTTTTCCCAGGAAAGCGCAATGAAATTAGGGCATAATTATGTAGGCACCGAGCATCTTCTCTTGGGGCTGGTCAAGGAAGGAAGCGGAGTTGCCGCTCGTGTTCTGCAGAGCCAGGGAATAAATGAGGACAAGGTGCTTAAAGAAATAGAGGACTTGATAGGAAGAGGAGAAGAATCAGGCCAGCAGCCTTTGGGATTTACGCCAAGAACCAAGCGTGTGCTGGAGCTTAGCTTCAAGGAAGCCAGAAGAATGGGTCATAATTATATAGGCACGGAGCATCTTCTTCTAGGCATAATGAAGGAAGGGGAAAGTGTAGCCGTAAGGATACTGATGGACCTTGGGGTGGATCCCCAGAAGCTGCTTTCAGAGCTGGCAAAGATGCTTAGCGAAGAAGCACCGGGAGCTGCGGGTGCACCCAAAAATAATTCCACCTACTCTAACACTCCTACCTTGAACCAGTTTGGAAGGGATCTTACGGAAATGGCAAGGGAAGGTAAATTCGACCCGGTCATAGGAAGGGATAAGGAAATAGAAAGGGTAATTCAGATTTTGAGCAGGAGAACCAAGAACAACCCTTGCCTCATCGGTGAGCCGGGTGTTGGCAAGACGGCAATCGCCGAGGGTCTGGCGCAGAAAATAGTCGAGGGAAATATACCCGAAACTCTCAAGGATAAGAGGGTTGTTACCCTGGATTTGTCTTCCATGGTTGCAGGCGCGAAATACAGGGGTGAATTTGAGGAAAGACTTAAAAAGGCTATGGAGGAAATCCGGAAAGCCGGAAATGTAATTCTTTTCATAGATGAAATGCATACGATAATCGGAGCAGGCGCCGCGGAAGGCGCCATAGATGCGTCAAATATCCTGAAGCCTTCTCTTGCAAGGGGAGAAATACAGGTTATCGGCGCGACAACCTTGGATGAGTACAGAAAGCATGTCGAGAAGGACGCGGCTCTTGAAAGGCGTTTCCAGCCTATTACGGTTGGAGAGCCAAGCAAGGAGGAAGCCCTCGAAATTTTAAAGGGTGTCAGGGACAAGTATGAGGCGCACCACAGAGTAAAGATTACAGATGATGCACTGCAGGCTGCGGTAAGGCTGTCCGACAGATATATCACAGACAGGTTCCTGCCTGACAAGGCCATTGACCTTATAGACGAGGCTGCTTCAAGAGTTAGGCTGAAAGCCTTTACGGCTCCTCCGGATCTCAAAAACCTTGAGGAAGGTGTTGAGAGGCTCAGAAAGGAGAAGGAAGAAGCCATAAGATGCCAGGAATTTGAAAAGGCAGCCAGGATAAGGGATGAAGAGCAAAGGCTGAAAAACGAGCTGGAAAAGGCTAAGAATGACTGGCATCAGAAGCATCAGACCAGCACAGACAGGGTAACGGAGGAAGAAATCAGCGAAATAGTTGCCAGCTGGACGGGTATACCGGTTAAGAGACTTGCGGAGGAAGAAACCGAAAGACTGATGAAAATGGAAGATATTCTCCACGCGAGGGTTATAGGTCAGGAGGAAGCAGTTAAAGCTATCTCCAAGGCAATTAGGAGAGGAAGGGTAGGACTTAAGGATCCAAAACGGCCTGTAGGCTCGTTTATATTCTTAGGTCCTACCGGTGTAGGCAAGACGGAGCTTACAAAGGCTTTGGCGGAGGCGCTTTTTGGGGACGAGAATGCCATGGTGCGTATTGACATGTCAGAGTATATGGAAAAGCACAGCGTATCAAGGCTTGTTGGATCGCCCCCGGGGTATGTTGGCTATGAAGAAGGCGGCCAGCTTACCGAAAAGGTAAGAAGAAAGCCGTATTCGGTAATCCTCTTTGATGAAATTGAAAAGGCTCATCCGGATGTTTTCAATATCCTGCTTCAGATTCTTGAAGACGGAAGGCTGACGGACTCTCAGGGCAGGACGGTGGATTTCAGAAATACTGTTATAATAATGACCTCCAACGTGGGGGCAAGGATGATTACCGAGCCAAAGCGTTTGGGCTTTGCAGCCGGCGGGGATGAAAAGGCAAGAAATTATGAGGATATGAAGAACAACGTCATGGGTGAACTTAAGAGAACCTTCAGGCCGGAATTTCTCAACAGGGTAGATGAAATAATTGTATTCCATCCTTTGGATGAGGAGCATATTAAGCAAATCGTCGGCTTAATGCTGGAGAATCTGGCAAAGAGGCTGAAGCAGAGCGATATTGTCCTCGAGGTTTCCGACGAGGCAAAATCCTTCCTGGCAAAGAAGGGATTTGACCCAGTATTTGGAGCAAGGCCTTTAAGAAGGTCAATTCAAAGCCTGGTTGAAGACCGCCTGGCAGAGGAAATGCTTGAAGGGAAGGTTAAGTCGGGGGA